>NC_015144.1:1950000-2272954 GCF_000189415.1 Weeksella virosa DSM 16922 | reverse complement strand
TATTGATAATGAAGGGGTTGGTTTTTCATCATCTTTCGGAGCAAATATGTGGACAATTTTTTGATAAAAAAAATAGAGTCCAACTTGATAAAACAAAAAATATTTGGTATATAAAAAACAACAAAAACACCTTCTTATAGCCTCTAACTTCCTGTTGATAAGGCTTAACAAAAATAAGCAAAATATTTTACATTTACTTGACTGCTATTCTATATTGAATAATGCTTATAATTGATTGATAGACAAGTTTTAGAATGATTATTAAGCCTTTGTAAGGTTTTTGTAAAAATAATGTAAAGTAATGATTTGTAATTTGTAATGCGATTTAAGTGAAGTAAAGCTTTATGAAATGTTAAAATTTTTAACTTGTCATTATTACATAAATGAAAGTATTATTTATTCAAAAAAAATAATTTCATACCTTGCGCAAGAAAATAAACGATTATCATGAACTTGCTAAAAGAAAAAATAGATCAAACCATTGAAAACATACCCGACTTTCCGAGTGAAGGTATTCAGTACAAGGATATTTCTCCTTTGTTTTTAGATCCTGTTTTGTCGCGTGAAATTATTCAAGGGTTTACCGAAAAAGCCAAAGGAAAAGTAGATTTGGTTTGTGGTATAGAAAGCCGTGGTTTTTTATATGGTGTGCAAATTGCGCATGAGTTGAATATTCCTTTTGTAATGATACGTAAAGCAGGCAAATTACCTCCGCCTATTGTGGCACAAACCTATGAGCTAGAATACGGGTCAGCAACTATAGAACTAAAAGAGAATGTTATTCAACCCGGGATGCGAGTGATGATCCATGATGATGTTTTGGCAACAGGCGGGACCGCAGAAGCTGCAGCATGGTTGGTAGAAAAATGTGGAGGCGTAGTTACTCAATTTTCTTTTATCGCAGCATTGAATTATTTAGAAGGAGAGAAAAAACTAAAATCGTTTACAGAAGATATTGTTTGTCTTACATCGTATTGATTTTTTGTAATACAAATAATAACAGGTAGGGATATAAAAAAGTCTGAAATAATTCAGGCTTTTTTAGTTTTTCTTAGGTTATAGTAACCACAACAATGAACCAAAATCGTATACGCAAATATCTCTGAAAAAAATAACACAGAATTAGATTAAGTTTTTCTGATTAGATTGCATAAGTGATTACTAAGAATAGTCCTGACTTATTTATAAAAAGTCTTTGTTTAGAATACCTATCCACTACAATTGATAGCGCAATGAATTGATTTAATATAATGTACTATATGAGGTATATATCTTCTAAATAAAAAATTGTTAAAAACTGTATCATTCTAAAATTTACTGTATTTTAGGGAAGTGAATTTTGTTGTATATACATTCTATTGTTATGAAAAAATATATCCTAGGTATTTGCGTTTTAGTAAGTTGTGGTTTACAGGCTCAGAAAAAAGTAGGTGAATTGTTTCCTATTCAGTTAATAGAAAAATACAATCCACAATCCGATGCTACAATTGTGGTTCTCGCCCCATCATTGGCTTCGGATAATAGTTATGCTCCTATGTTGACCACTTCTCTTAAATATTACTTTACCGATGGTCTGGCTTTTCAGCAACAAGAAAACAAACCTAAAATAGAGGTTATTTATGTTGTAAATGCCCTTGCTCCCAACACTTCTCAACCTAGAAACTCTTGGGAAGCACCCTTTGTACAAGATAATAGAATGTACGACCCGACAGGGATGGTTTATCGAGCTTTGGGGGTGGATGTATTTCAGATGAAAACTTCCCATTTCGGTCAGCAATTAAGTTTATCATCACAGGAAGAAACACCAAGCTCTATAGTATACTTACTCGATAAAAACTATAAAATTTTGGCTATAGACAAAGATTACCGAGCACAAGGAGAGCACTTAAAACCCTTAGAAGATAAAATAAAAATACATTTAGGATTATTAAAAAATACTCGACCATCCAAACAAACACCGTTAAAAATAGGCGAGAAAGCACCTGATTTTCTGTTGGAGGATGTAGAAGATACTTCAGGTAGAGCTAGAAATCTTTCTTCCATCACCGATAAATTTAAGGTGATAACTTTTTATCCAGCTGCTTTTAGTGGAGAGGTAGTATCAGATTTTGCCAAAGTCAATCATACGGCCGGGATGAGTTGTGCAACTCAAATCCAACTCATCGATCATCATCCAGCGATGAAAGAAGTAGAGATGTATGCAATTTCGAGTTCGACGCCGGCTTTGCTTAAGTTGTGGAAAAAAGCACTGAAAACCGATCGGATTATTTATCTCAATGATGAAGATTATTCGATAGCGCGCTTATACAATGCCTACAACCCTCTAGGATACAGTAATAGAGCTACTTATATTTTATCCAAGGACAATACGGTTTTGTATGCCAATGATAATTTTACTTTTGAAGATGAAGAGAGATTTCCATCGATTTTAGAAGAATTGATTAAAAAGCATTCATAAGATGTTGATGGGAAAAATCCATATAAAAAATGCGATGTTTATTTTTGAACATCGCATTTTTTATAGAGTATCGAAATAGATTAGTTTTTAATCAATTTCTTGGTTGTGACTTCCTTATTCGTTGTGATTTTTAGGATATAAAGACCTTTCGAAAGTGAAGAAGTATCGAATTCTGCCCGATTAGCTTTTACTTTCAATTCGGCATTCATAACCGACTTTCCGGTTACGTCAGACACTTCAATTTTGATCGAATTTCCTAAGTTTTCATCTGCAAAATAAACCATGTCTTTGGCTGGATTCGGAAACATATAAAGACTAGATAGTTTATAGTTTGTCGTGTTCATCGTTTTGCAATCCAACACCTCTGCAGGTGGCATCTCGAACGAAGAAACTCCATCAACTCGAGAGTCGGAACTACCTTGACTTGCTCCATATCCTAAACCACGGCGAGCGAAGGCTTGCCAAATTTCACATTGGTTTTCTCCATTGTAGTTAGCAATGTCAGCAGCCAAAATTGCGTCACGACCATCTACAAAACCTGGGTTACATGGTTGGTTTTTCATTCCATCCATTACCAATTGTAGAGAAATATTATTTCCTTTATCACCGTTGTAAATGTCTGGCGAGAAACCATACTTGTCTATCAATTTCCATGTCATATCCCAAAGCATTGTTGCCCAAACGTAACCAGTTCTATGTGGCGATTCGTTTGAGGAGTCTCCATAAGTTTTTAGATTATCGTACGTTGCAGGGTTTACGCTCATGTCTGTGCTATAAGCTGTAGGTCGGATTCCTCTTCCCGTTGTAGGCTGATCAGTTACATATGTCCCAATTCCACGGGCATCCGTACCTTTGTCTTCTGGTTGCATCGTGAGGATATATCCAAAGAAATCACTCCATCCTTCACCCATTTGTTCCTTGTTGCGTAAACAAGCACTCGTGGTAAGTGGGCCAGTTAAACGAGTAGAGATTCCGTGTCCGTACTCGTGTGCGATAACGCCATTATCCAAGGAACCATCATAATAAGGGGTGTCGCTAGCGTTTAGGCTTCCTGTTACTGTTATGTTTGAGTTTAATTTTGATTTGATTTTATCACCTAGCTCTTTTGTTATCATCACCGAAGGAATCGTTATAGAGCTATCTGTTCCGCCCATTGCGATAGGGACACCATTATCATTGTTTACGACGATAACACCTTTTGCACCTGCGTCTTGTGCATTTTTCACCTTCGTTACAAAATTACAATTTCCACGAGTAATGATGGCAATGTTGTTGTTGATTTCAGCTGCATTGGTTGGTGTGCTACAGCCTTCGTTCGTTCCGTCGGTGGTTTTTACTAAGATAAAATTAGCATTGATCTGATCATCTATTTTATTGCCAAACTGAGCTTCTTTTGCAGTGTAATCACCAGCAATATCAGAAGGTGAGAAAATGCTTACCAAATTTTCTGTATAATTTGTTGGTGGATTCCAAAGATACATAGCCATGCGAGCAATATACCCGTCGGGTAAGGTTGCGAAGGTTGCGTTATTCAGAACTCCTTCATTAAAACGTGTCTGTGCAAGAGCAATTACCTCATCATTTCCGGTTCCTCCATTACCAAAATTAGATTTCTGGAAATTTCCACTTTTTTCATCAAAACCATAATTGTACATAATGTCGTGCATCATGTTGTTCGTGTAGAAAAGATTTACTGTAGCGGCTTCTTTAGATTTGAAAGGATGTTTCCCGAACTGATAATCGTAGCTGAAATCATAATCTCCATTTTTACTGTAAACTTTTCCATCCAAGGTTACAGAGGCACCTGAATAGGTGTTGTATCCAGTAGAGTTGTGGTCGTATGCAGCACGAACATTGTTGCCGTAGGTAGCATCTTCTTCTTTATTGCCGTATTTATGCCAACCTTCCGGTGAAGCAGTAACATTGGCAACGGTAGAAAAGTTTACGGTTTGTGCATTCCCATGTGAAGGTGACTCGTAGGGTAAAGGAAAAACTTTATATTGTGGGTTGTTTTCTGACGTAGAAAAAGCTTCTTTTAACCAGTCGAATGACGGACGTTTTTCGGCAATTCTTGTTGTGTTTTGATGAAAGTCTGGATGAAAATCACACGACAAAGTAGAGTTGTGTAAATCTAATATTTCTCCAGAATGCGCATCGAGCAAAGCTATGTACACATCATTTTCGTTAACCGTTTTTACAGCAACCATAAACTCTTTTACTAAATGATATTGGTTTTTCTGATCTAAGAAATAATACAATTTTACTTCATGTTGATCAACTGGAAAAACGCCAGTTTCTGTACTCTTTTTTGTATTCTCTTTTACGGAAACTCCGAAATGAGAAGCTAACTTGTCTAATAATACAACATCGGTTAGAGAGCTTTTTTGTGCAGGAAAAGGTTTGTTCAGCTGGGTATCTACCATACCTGCAAAATGTATCACTTGGTTGTTTTGTACCAAGAAATTTCCGTACGCATTGTAAATTGGGATTCCGTTATGTTCATATTGTATATATACACGTTCGGTAGAATTTTTTTCATTCGGAATAGTTTCTACAACTTGATATTGAATAGAGCTACTTGCTTGGGATAATTGATTTTGATGCAAATATTGATCAATTAAGTTTCGATGATCTTGTGCTAAAGAGATTTGGCTCATCAATACGATTGTAGACAGTAGTAGAAATTTTTTCTTCATTTTAAATATGTGTTAATTTTTTAGCGCTAAAAATAAACTTTTTAACCTTGAGAAAAAAACTTTTTCTGTCGATTTTTTCATTAAGTTGATAATTTTATTTGGCTTTATTTAGGGAAAATGTGAATTATTTAGAATTGTATTTAGAATTGTATTTAGAATTTTTTATCCAAACGTATGGAAGTCGTATATAAAAAAAGAAAGATTTTTCTGCAATATATTCTCATATCAAGTGGATGTAATGGTAAATAAATATTATTTTTTACGAAATTGTTTTTTAATACTAATTTCAAGTATAGAATTTACTCCGCTTGATGATAATAAAGTTTATTAACCAAATTAACTACTATACAGCAGTAGAAGTAGTACTTTCTTTATAATTAATTATAAAAAATGTAATTAGTTTATTATCAAACTGATGATTATATTTAATTAAATTAAAAAAAAATAAGTGTATTTCTGTAATAATATAGAACTATGGGAATAGCAGAAGTTTTGAAAAAGCGAAAAGAAGAGTTAGCGATAAAGAATACAGCAGAAGGAAATGCTTTTGAGCACAATTTTCAGAAGATCTTAGTGTGAAAAAAGAAGAAAATGGATTGCTGGTAAAAGTTGATAAAATGGGTACAGGTGTAATCCCAAATGCAACGAGCAAAGTGTTGTGTCATTACCACGGAACTACAATTCATGGTGAGGTTTTCGATAGTTCGGTCAATAGAAATAAACCTGCTTCTTTCTCGCTCGATAAAGTAATCAAAGGTTGGAGACAAGCCCTGACACAGATGCTAGTCGGGAGTAAATGGACGCTTGTTTTGCCCCCAGCGTTGGCGTACGGAAATCAAGAACTCAATCAATATATTGGCCCGCAATCTACCTTGGTTTTTCAGGTAGAATTAATTGCGATACTCGATGAATAATATTTTGAGTGAAATGAAATCTAAAAATTCCGAAGGTTTTCCACAATCGCTTAAAAAATTCCTAACGAATATTCCTGAACAAAATCCTTTAGAATTAAATAACCTACCAGCGAATTGCCGTGCTCATCTAGAGAAGGGTTGTATACTGCAATTCCTATTTTGTTGGGAACCGTAGCAATAATTCCGCCACCAACCCCCGATTTACTTGGCAAAGCAATCGTGCGAGCATATTCGCCGCTAAACTCGTACATACCAGCCGTGAGCATTTGTGCTTGTATCAATTGCATGAGTTCTTTGTTGTAGTGTGTTTTATCTCCGTCGTATCTCGTTCCTTGATTGGCAATGAAATAAGCTATTTTTGATAAATCTTCCACATCAATTTCTATCGAACATTGACGGAAATAATTGTTCAGTACTTCTTCTTCTTTTTCGATCATACCATAATTTTTCATTAAATAAAACATACCACGATTTCGGTATCCAGTAGCTTTTTCAGATTCGTAAATAGTCGGATTAATATCTATTTTCGGATTATTGGTAATGTATCGAATTCTAGCCAATATTTTCTGATAAGGTTCGTCTGCGTCTCCTGCTATCAGAGAGGTTGTGTAGATGGCCCCTGCATTCATCATCGGATTGAGTGGACGACCGTTGTGGTCTAAATTGGCAAAATAGTTGAAAGGATGATGGGTCCCATAATAGCCCATTTGTGTAAAAACCTTTTCTTCGCCATTTTCTTCTACTGCCAACATCAAAGCAATTAATTTAGAAATACTTTGGATTGTAAATTTCTGTTTATTATCACCAACACTCCATGTTTCACCGTTTTCGTTTGTGATAGAAAATGCAACAGCTTTTGGGTTGGCTTTGCCTAATTCTGGAATATAATCTGCTACTTTGCCTTGCGTAAAAGCGAGTTTATGTTTATTGACTAAATGCAGCATTACTTTTTTATCGATTATTTTGTTCTGTCCGCAAACAATCGTCGATGGTGTAGACAGAATATAAAAGATAGCAATACTGAGAAAAGATATCGTTTTATACATTTCGAAATAGAATTATAGTTTTGGATGGAAACAAATCCAATTAAGAAACCAAAGATAAGGATTCGAGTTTGGATCTCTACTAGGACCAATAAAAAAAGCACGAAGAAAGACTTCGTGCTGTTGATATGAATGGTTTTTATTATAAAAAAATTATTTTCCTAAAACCCAAGCAAAAACCAATGGAGCAACGATAGTCGCATCCGACTCAATGATGAATTTTGGCGTATCTACATCTAGTTTCCCCCATGTAATTTTTTCATTTGGCACGGCTCCGGAATATGAGCCGTATGAGGTAGTAGAATCAGAGATTTGGCAGAAATAAGACCAGAAAGGCACATCTGTCCATTCTAGATCTTGGTACATCATCGGGACAACACATATCGGAAAATCTCCAGAAATACCCCCTCCAATTTGGAAGAATCCTACACCTTTCCCGTCAGAGTTTGCCCGATACCATTCGGTTAAGTACACCATGTATTCGATACCAGATTTCACTGTAGAAGCTTTCAGATTTCCTTTGATAACATTCGAAGCAAAAATATTTCCAGTGGTAGAATCTTCCCAACCAGGACATACAATTGGTAAGTTTTTCTCTGCTGCAGCAACAATCCAAGAGTCCTTAGGGTCGATTTCATAATACTGCTCTAAAACTCCAGAATTTACTACTTGGTATAGGAATTCGTGTGGTAAATAACGCTCTCCTTTTTCTTCCGCTGCATGCCAAACATCTTCCAAGTGTTTTTGTAAACGACGGAACGCTTCTTCTTCTGGGATACAGGTGTCAGTTACACGATTGAAGTGTGAGTCTAATAATTCACGCTCTTGCTCTGGTGTAAGATCACGATAATTCGGGATTCTTTTGTAGTGTGAGTGTGCAACCAAATTCATAACATCTTCTTCTAAGTTGGCACCAGTACAAGAGATAATATGTACTTTATCTTGACGAATCATTTCGGCCAAAGAAATACCTAGTTCTGCAGTAGACATCGCTCCACCTAATGAAATTAGCATTTTGCCACCTTCTAATAAATGTTGTTCATACCCTTTTGCAGCATCCATCAGGGCAGCTGCATTAAAGTGTCTATAGTTATGTTCTATAAACTGACTGATTGGTCCTTTTGTCATTTTTAGTTTTTTTTTAATAAAAATTTTATTCTTCGATTAATCGGTAACCTAATTTTTTTAGTACGCTTTGGTAGTCTTGTTCTTGATAGAAAACCTCTACCTGATAGTTTTCATCGATCAAAATATATTTTGGCTGAGGGATCAGGCAATGATGCACTCCATCAAAACCCGAAATGTTGTCTTGATACGCACCCGTGTTGAAGAAGCCAATGTACAGAGGTTTTGCCGAGTCGTATTTGGGTAAATAAATCGCGTTTACGTGTTGTTCTGAGTTGTAATAATCGTCCGAATCACAAGTTAATCCTCCTAACAAAACGCGTTCATACGTATCATACCAGCGGTTGAGTGGTAGCATCACAAAACGTTTAGAGATTGCCCAAGCGTCTGGTAGGGTAGTCATGAAAGAAGAATCAATCATGTCCCAATATTCTTTGTCGTTTTGTTTCTTTTGGTACAATACTTTATAAATCATTCCGCCACTTTCTCCAACTGTGAAGCTGCCAAATTCGGTAAATATATTTGGGACAGGGATTCCTTCTTCGTCACAGAATTTCTTGATCTGACCCAAAATTTCTTCGGCCATATAAGCATAGTCATATTCGAAGGTTAGAGAGTTTTTAATAGGAAAACCTCCTCCGATATTTAGGCTATCAAGTTCTGGGCAAACTTTTTTCAGGTTTACATAGACACGTAAACATTTCACCAACTCGTTCCAGTAATAAGAGTTGTCTTTGATACCGGTGTTGATAAAGAAATGAAGCATTTTTACTTTGATGCGTTCATTGGGTTTCACCATATTGTTGTAAAAAGGCACAATATCTTTATAGCCAATCCCTAGTCGAGATGTATAAAACTCAAACTTAGGTTCTTCTTCAGAGGCAATTCGGATCCCAATTTCAAAATCTCCTTCTATGGCATCCGAAAAAAGTTCAACTTCCTCATAGTTGTCGATAACTGTTATGGTTTTTCGGTGTCCATTATTGATTAGTCGAGCAATGTTTTCTACATATTCTTCTCGCTTGAATCCGTTACAAATCACGTACTGATCGTGGTTCATCAGCCCTTCATTCAGGAGGCTTTCTACGATATTGATGTCGTATGCAGACGAAGTTTCGATATGGATATCATTTTTTAGTGCTTCTTTTATAATATGACGAAAGTGCGAACTTTTGGTGCAATAACAATAGTTATAGGTTCCTTGATAGTTTAATTTTTTGCGCGCATCATTGAACCATGATTTAGCTCGCTGGATGTTTTGCGAAATTTTGGGCAAATAAGTAAACTTTAGTGGAGTGCCATGTTCCTCTATCAATTTCATTAAATCAATACCATTGAAATGTAGATTTTCTCCTACCAAATCAAATTCTTCCTGCGGAAAATCAAAAGATTGTGTAATGAGATCGATGTATTTTGTTTTCATTTTTTTTGTTGTTAAAAGTTATAAAGATGTAATTACGAATAGTTTTTGATTTTTAGATGCTTATTCTTTAAACCCTCAATGCATAAAATACACCATTGTACATATAACCAGATTGTTTTATCAATTTAAAAAATGTGTTTTTAGGTTACTAATCTTTTATTATAAAAATGTTTGTTTTCCATTAAACAATGCTATGCAAATATACACGAATTATCCAAGTCTTATGTAGATTCTAGATGTGTTTAAGTTTTTCTTAATAAATTATTTTTATTAATTTGTAATCTCTGAAAAATCAAATCTTTGGCAGGATGTTTATAAATTTATCAATTCGATAAGAAGTCAGTCGTTGATTTGTTGTATTTTTGAAGTCGTTTTCAGAATAAATTATGGGGAAAATAATTGCTATTGCTAACCAAAAAGGAGGAGTAGGGAAAACCACAACAGCCGTAAATTTAGCTGCTTCTCTTGGGGTATTAGAAAAGAAAGTATTGTTAATAGATGCCGATCCACAGGCCAACGCAACTTCTGCTTTGGGTATAGATCCTGAAACTGTAGAGCGAGGTACTTATGAGGTGTTAGAGAATCAAGTTTTGGCCTCGGAAGTTATTCTACAAACCGAAACACCCAATTTAGACCTTATTCCGGCTCATGTAGATTTGGTGGCAGCAGAAATAGAAATCGTCGACTACGAAGAACGTGAATACATGTTGCGCAATGCATTGCAAGAAATCAAAAATCGATACGATTATATTATTATCGATTGTGCACCATCATTGGGCCTAATCACGCTCAATGCACTTACGGCTGCCGACTCGGTAATTGTACCAATCCAATGTGAATATTTTGCGTTAGAAGGTTTAGGGAAGCTACTCAATACCATAAAAGGAGTTCAACAGTATCACAACAAAGAATTGGATATCGAAGGATTATTGCTCACGATGTATGATTCTCGTTTGCGTTTATCAAACCAAGTGGTAGATGAGGTCAACAATCATTTTCCACAAATGGTTTTCAAGACGATAATTCAACGAAATGTGCGTTTATCAGAAGCACCAAGTTTTGGTGAGACAATTATTCAGTACGATGCAGATAGTAAAGGTGCAGAAAATTATTTAAATTTAGCCCGTGAGTTTTTAATCAATAATAACGACACAGAGTAATCATGGCAAAACCAAATAAAAACAACCGTTTAGGTCGCGGTCTTTCGGCCTTGTTGAAGGATGAACCGAATGTGAATTCGGCATCGGATGAAGGAGCTAAAAATTTGGTGGGGAATATTTTAGAAATCGATCTCGATAAAATCGTTGCAAACCCTTGGCAACCAAGAACCAAATTCGATAAACAGTCGATGGAAGACTTGGTTACATCAATCGAATCGTTGGGGGTTATTCAGCCCATTACGGTACGTAAAACTATACAAGGAACGTATGAATTGATTTCGGGCGAAAGACGTTTTAGAGCCTCGCAATTGGCTGGTAAAGATACCATCCCAGCATATGTACGCTTGGCCAATGACCAAGAAATGCTCGAGATGGCTTTGGTAGAAAATATCCAACGCCAAGATTTAGATGCTATAGAAATCGCCTTATCGTATAGACAGTTGATAGAAGACGTCCAACTGACACAAGAAGAATTGAGTAAGCGAGTAGGGAAAGATCGAAGTTCTATCACCAATTATTTACGTTTACTAAAATTAGATCCGATAATCCAAACCGGAATTCGAGATGGAATGATCTCTATGGGGCACGGACGTGCATTGATTGCTGTTGAGAATCTCGATCAACAATTCGCCATATACGAGCGGATTATTAAAGATAACTTGTCGGTACGTGAAACCGAAAACCTCATCAAATCTTTGAAAGAGGACAAACAAAAAGTCAATAAAACCGTTGCAGAATTACCAGCGCAATATCAAGTAGCTTTGGATTCGATTGGAGAATCTCTCAAAACCAAAGTAGAAATTAAAAGAGCAAAAAATGGAAAAGGGAAGATAATCCTAAACTTCACTTCAGATGAAGATTTCGAACGTTTACGTAAGTTTTTAGAAGATGCAAAATAAAGTACTCTTACTTCTTTTTTTGTGTGGGAGTTATATGGTCAATGCACAGGTAGAGATAAGCGATAGCTTGCAAATGAACAACGTGCAAACCGATAGTGTCCCTATTCGGCAAGATACTCTTGGTGCAAAAAGCCCGATGAGAGCTTCATTGTATTCAGCTGTAGTACCTGGTTTGGGACAGATTTATAACGAAAAATGGTGGAAAGCACCAATCGTTTGGGGTCTTTTAGGAGCAGGCGTTGGTTTCACCTTATATTATAATAAACAATACAAAGATTTCAGAGGCTATTACACTGCCAAACTCGATGGTCGTATACACGACATACCAACAGGATATGACCGTTTGACAGCCGAACAATTGGGCGTGATCCAAGATGAGAAAAAAAGATATCGAGATTATGCGATTGCAGTTACTACGCTTGTATACATCCTCAATGTGGTAGACGCATCGGTAGATGCTCATCTTTTTGGTATAAAAAGTGATCCAGATTTGGCGATTAAGCCAACCATAATTTACGATCAAAATAGGATGCAAGCTCAATATGGATTTGCATTAAATTTTAAATTTTAATTCAATATAATCATGAAAGTTGCCCTAGTCGGATACGGAAAAATGGGAAAAGCAATCGAAGAGATTTTGGTAGAACGCGGCCATGAAGTGGTAGCAAGAATCAATCACCTTCCAACCAAAGAAGATATAAACAATGCCGAGATAGCTATCGAATTTACACAACCCAATGCAGCTGTAAATAATATAAAAGCTTTAATTGAGTTGGGGTTGCCAACTGTTTCTGGAACAACAGGTTGGAGTGATAGCAAGAATGAGATTGATAGTTTTGTGAAAGAAAAAAATGGCGCATTGGTAACCGCTTCTAATTTTAGCTTAGGAGTTAATCTTTTTTTTGAGCTCAGTAAACGCTTCGCAGAGTTGATGCGTCCTTATAAAAACGACTATCAGATAGAAATAGAAGAAGTTCATCATACCCAAAAATTAGATGCCCCAAGCGGTACAGCGATTACCTTGGCAGAACATCTTTTGGCTTATTCTGATTATGAAAATTGGTCTATGACCGAAAAATCTCCTACTACCATTCCTGTCCGTGCGTTGAGAGTAGATGAAGTCCCAGGAACACACAGTGTTACCTACACTTCGGCAATCGATAGCCTGCAATTAACTCATACAGCGCACAGCAGAAAAGGTTTTGCTTTAGGAGCGGTCATTGCAGCCGAATGGTTGAGTGGAAAAAAAGGCGTTTTTGGAATGAAAGACGTTTTAGGAATATAAACAATAAAACCTACATAGAACAAATTATGACTATATTTATTTACTGGTTGGTCGGATTTATTATCTTTAATCTCCTATTCGGGGCTGCAACCTTCAATCTTTATAAATTAGCGGGTAAAAAATCATGGGAAGCCTTTGTACCTTTTCTTAATATTTGGCGTGGACTAGACATTATTCAACGACCAAAGTGGTGGATTATCTTATTTTACATCCCAATTGTAGGACCAATCTTTTGGTTGATTTTACTTGTCGATTTAGCCGATAGTTTTGGTAAAATCGAAATCAAAGATAAAGTGATCATGGTTCTTACGCTAGGATTATATACTTTTTATCTGAATTACGTTGAAAAACCGAAGTACATAGGACCAGAAAAAAGAAAATCTACAATCGTGTCTGCTCTTATTTTCGCTATTGTTTTGGCAACACTAATCCATAACTGGTTTGTGCAACCAATGATTGTGCCAACTGGATCGATGGAAAATACCATCAAAATAGGGGATGCATTGTTTGTAGAAAAAGTAAGTTACGGAGCTCGAGTTCCTCTAACACCTTTCGGTATACCTTATTCTGAGTTTATCAATCGAGATATGTTTATCGATAAGGCACGCTTGCCCTATATGCGTTTGCCAGGTTGGAGAGATCTGAAGTCTAATGATATTGTCGTTTTCAATTATCCTACCGATTCGGTTTATTCTGCAATCGACAGAAAAGATGCATACGTAAAACGTTTGGTCGGAATGCCAGGAGATACGCTAAAAATATCGAATGGAGTTTTGTATGTGAATGGAAAAAAATTCATCCCCAAAAGAGATGCTCTAGTACAACATCGTTATCAAGTAATCACAAAAGCACCGTTTAGCGATAAATTACTTTATGATGATTATGGTTTATTGCCACACGATTATCGTTTGCAAAACATCAGCAATCAGTTTGTGTATGTGTTCGAAGGCTTATCAGATCCGATTGTTTCCTCGTTCCGAAAAAACACAAATGTTTTATCAGTAGAACAAATCTCTAGACATCTAAACGACAAAGCAGAATACATCAGAAAAGATGGAACGATCGACAGTACGTACACTATTTTCCCAGTTAATAAACCATGGAACGAAGATCAGTACGGACCATTATACATTCCGAAAAAAGGCGACGTAGTAGAAATTAATAAAGAAACTTTGCCGCAATACATCAATCTAATTCGCAAGTACGAACAAAATAAATTAGTTGTAGATTCTACCAACGGAAAATTCGAGGTGATGATAAACGATGAAAAAACGAATAAATATAAGATTCAGCAAGATTATTTCTTTATGATGGGAGATAACCGAAACCAATCTTTGGATGGGCGCTTCTTTGGATACGTACCAGAAGATCATATCATAGGTCGTCCTATCCTTATATGGATGAATGCCAACGGAATGTTTGAGCCAGCTCCTAGAAAATTCTTATGGGAACGTGCATTTACGTCGATAAACAATGACAATCCTGATAAAAAATCCTACGGAATTTATGTTTTATTTGCCCTAATTTTATGGTTAGGATATGATTTTTATAAGGATAGAAAAAGACGAAAAGAAAATAAAAAATTTGATTAATGAAACTATTTCCGGCATTTTACTTCGGGCCCATCGATTATTTTGCCCGAATGGTACAAACCGAAAATTATCTCATCGAGAAGCACGAGAATTTCCAAAAACAAACCTATCGTAATCGATGTTTAGTTCTTGGAGCAAATGGTGTGTTGCGATTAGCCATCCCAATTTTGCACAATGGTCAAAGACAAATGAAAGATATTCAACCATCGTACGATTACGATTGGCAAAAAGAACACTTCAAGTCGTTGGTAGCAGCCTATAAAAGTTCGCCTTATTTCGAATTCTACGAAGACGATTTGGCACCAATTTACGAGAAGCAAGAAAAGTATTTGTTGGATCTGAATCTGAAAACAATCGATTTTATTCAATCGAAACTAAAATTAGAAGTGACCTATTCGTTGACAGACCAATACGAAACCGTAGAAGAAGAAAACGATTATAGAGACCTATTCAAAGCCAAAGAAGAGCGAATAACTTTGCCAGAATATTATCAGGTTTTTGATGGTAAATTCGAATTTCAGTCAAATTTAAGTATCTTAGACCTACTCTTTAATGAAGGACCTGCTGCTTCTACCTATTTAAAAAATATAAAAAAAAATTTAAGTTAAGTAAATATGAAAAAATTAATTCTTGCCGTTGGGATTTTATTTTCTGCCCATTTTGTACAAGCCCAAACAGAAGTACCAAAAGAAACATGGTACCATGCAGATTATCATGCAACAGGCGTTTATGGTGTAAATACCCAAAAAGCATTGGATTTCTTAAAATCAAAAAATCGTAAACCACAAACCTTAGTTGTCGGAGTTCTAGACTCTGGAGTAGAGCACTTCCACGAAGACCTAAAAGATAATATGTGGGTGAATCCTAAAGAAATTGCAGGTAACGGAAAAGATGACGACAAAAATGGATACATCGATGATATCCATGGGTGGTCTTTTTTGGGTAATGAATTTGGGGTAAATTATAATGATGATACTCTAGAAGTTACCCGATTATATAAAAAATATCAAGCACTTTTTGATACGCCAAATGCCGAAGTAAACCTGGCTAATCAGAAAAAATTTTCACAAGAATTTCAAGCCTACGAAAGTATCAAAAAAGAATACAATGCAAAATTAGGAAAAGACAAGTATAATTTAGCCATCGCTCAAGCTAAATACACAAACTTAGAACCTGGATTCACGAAATTGATCAACACTTTTGGCGATACGAAACTTTCCGAAACGATCATGAAAAATTACAAAACCGATGATATGCAAGTTCTGCAAACGCTTTGGGTTTTTAATGAAATGACTGTTAAGGATTGGGAAGGAAAAACCATGAAAGAAGTGGCAGATCGTTATTTGGGTGTAGCAAAAGCCCAAGTAGAGCGTTATCAATCTTCGGTAAATGCACATTACAACATCAATCTAGATCCACGTGCAGAACTTAAAGTTGATAATTACGAAGATAATACTCAACGTATTTATGGAAATAATGATTCGAACGGACCAGAATCTTCTCATGGTACACACGTAGCTGGTATAATCGCTGCAGTTCGTGGTAACGGAAAAGGAACAGAAGGTACTGCGGGTGGAAATCATGTGAAAATAATGTCTGTACGCATGGTACCAAATGGTGATGAACGCGACAAAGATGTAGCCAATGCTATTCGTTATGCAGTAGATAATGGTGCGAAAATCTTGAATATGTCTTTCGGGAAATCGTATTCACCTGATAAAAAGTTGGTTTTGGATGCCTTCAAATACGCTTCTGATAAAAATGTCTTAATCGTAAAAGCAGCCGGAAATAGCAACGAAGATATCGATACACATATCCATTATCCTACTAATTTCAATGAGCAAGGAGCGGTGAGTAAATCTGTTCTTACTGTAGGAGCAAGTACGCGCGTAAGTGAAAATCTGAAAGCTCGTTTCTCTAATTATGGAATTAAATCGGTGGACGTTTTTGGACCAGGTGCAGAAATTTATGCTCCTTATCCAGGTGTTACAGAATATCGATTCTTGAACGGTACGTCTATGGCGTCACCTGCAGTAGCAGGAGTTGCTGCCTTGGTTTGGTCGCACTACCCTAAACTAACTGCACAAGATATTCGTACAATTTTGATGGAAACTGTCAATAAAAACGATCAATTGAAAGATATTTCTGTGTCAGGTGGAGTAGTTGACTCTTACAATGCTGTTCAGCGTGCCGAAGAAATTTATAAACAACGCAGATTGAAATAAACTTTCTTAATTTCTATCTTTCACGAAAATTTTAGCTAAACTCTCAGCACCAACATTGTGTTGAGAGTTTTTTTGTTAAATACTTTAGACCTAGAATAAAAGATTTCTAATGAACATAAAGCAACATCACGAAATAGTGCATTTCTTGAGCAATAGTTTGTTCGGCAACCAGTTTCGTTTTTGCTGAAAATCTAAAATTATTATCTACTATAGGTATCGTAAAAGACCGAATGCTTACTAGTTTTTGCAATGCAGAAAAAGAAGTAAAGCGATTTATTCTTTAAAAATGTTTTATACCGTTTCAAACTCTTTTGATTGTAATAAATGTTCTATACAATATTCGACAAGAGCAGTAATCGTTAAAAAAGGATTTACACCGATGCTCCCCGGAATCAGAGAACCATCTAAAACGAAGAGATTCTTATGTAAATTAAGTTTTCCGTATGGGTTGGTTGCCTTTTCGAGAACAATACCACCCAATGGATGATAACAAATATCGTGACCAAAACCATTATGAAACAAAAAGTGAGCACGTGTACCGCCATTGGTACGATTCATTTTCTTGATGAAATGCCGAGCGTTTTCCTTCATTTTCTTTGTGTGTGAAAGATCCCATTTCAAGTCTAATTTATCTTCGGTAGGATGATAAGTTACTTCGCCATATTTGTCTAGTTTATTAATAATTAGATATAAGCTTGTAGCTACGTTCATCCCCATTGGTAAGGGTGCAATTTCGGCAAAGAATGGATATTTAGGGTCGTCCCAGTTGTCTATTCCGCCCACAGGAATAGTGGAGTGCAGATAGCCATTGCCACCAGAAAATGCTTTTACCCAATTTCTGCCAGTCATGAAATTTCCATTATTGCCCCACATTTTACCAATATGTTCATCTAACGGAAGTTGATTTTTGGCCTGAGAGCGTAGTAACAATTCTAAACTCCCCATGGTGCCTGCTGCTAAGATTAATTTCTGACAACGCATTTCTTTCACCTGTACAATTTCACCAGAAGTGTTGATTTGGTCTACCGAAAGTGTATACGAATGATCAGAATTCAAAGCAATACTCTTTACTTGATGTAAATCCAAAATCTCTAGATTTCCGGTAGCATCTGCTTTTTTTAGATAAGTTTTATCTAATGAATATTTACCATGATTGTTCCCGTAAATCACTTCTCCTGCCAAAGCAGAACGAGGCACTTTGTTTTCATACTCTGCCTCCATATACTTAAAATTGTACACATTTGGTACACGTATGGTTTTGTAACCAGCTTTCTGAGCTTCTTTTTCACCTACTTTATTAAATTTATAATATGAGCAGGATTGCAAGAATTCTTCATCTGCCACATTGACCTTTAGTTCTTGTTGTGCTAATGGAAAATACTTGTTGTAAAAAAGATCAACGTCTAGAGTTGGAAATATTTCTTTGAAATAGTTTTTTTTCGGTAATACAGCCATTCCGCCATTTACTAGAGATCCACCGCCTACACCACGTCCTACCCAAATTTTGATGTTTTTATAGTCCAATCGATCGAGTGTACCTGTGAATGGTTTCAGTGGAAATATATTGAAAAATGGTGCAATGGTTTTTTTCCGTAGCCATGCAGCACTTTTACCAGGATGTGTCATAGGTGAGAATTTTTCACCCGATTTTTCCCAGTTGAGTCCCATTTCTAATAGGCAGACTTTTTTCCCAGCTTCGCAAAGTCGCAAGGCAGCAACGGCACCTCCATAGCCAGATCCTATTATAATAATTGGTTTTTCTATCGGTTCTTTTTTTGGTTTTGTTTTACTAAATAATGACATAGGCTTATATAAAAATAATCCACCCAAACCTAATGAAGTTTTTCTGATGAAACTTTTTCTATTCATTTGTTGATTTTCGGTTATTCGTTTAGTATCGTCATATTGACTAAATTACTCGTTTTTTTTGGAATAATGCCAAAATCATACCTAAAGTAGAGGAGGGATTATCTGTTTTATCGGTAGAAATTTATAAACATTGATTACAAGAAAACGTATAAATTCTCATTTCTTCAAGATTGTTTTAGGTGAAAAATACAAAAAAAAAACAGGTTGTTTTTTCCTGTTTTTCTTGTATAATGTTTTATGAGGATAGTTTTAGTCTTGTTTTTTATTTAGGTCGTTTATTCTTTTCTCCCAAAATAAAGCATTATTAATTCCGATCGCTTTCGGGTCGAAATCAGGCTTTTTGATACCCTTTTTTCTTTTCTTGTAATAATCATTCCATACTTTTATACCGACATTACTCAGTAATAAAATTGCAATCACGTTTACCCAAGCCATCGTGCCGACACCGATATCGCCAATAGCCCATGCTGTTTCGGCAGTTTTTACGGTTCCGTAATATGTGGCTAAAAGAAATCCTACGCGTAGAATCCAAATATAAATTTTCTTATTTTTCTTTTTTTGGAAAATATACGTAATGTTGGTTTCTGCATAATAATAATAGGCCATGATTGTTGTAAATGCAAAAAAGAAAAGAGCTGCGGCAACAAAGGTATTGCCAAAACTAGGGAAGTGTGAAGAAACTGCGGCTTGTGTAAAGCCTGTATAATCAATGCCAGGAAGATTTTCTGTGATGTATTGGTTGGTTGTTTCGGGGTTATTCACGTTGTATTTTCCAGTAAATAGAATCATAAAAGCCGTCATGGTGCAGACAAATAAGGTGTCTATATAAACCGAGAAAGCTTGTACCAAGCCTTGTTCGGCTGGATGTCTAACTTCTGCTGCTGCTGCAACATGAGGAGCAGTTCCTTGGCCAGCTTCGTTCGAGTAAATTCCTCTTTTCACTCCCCAAGCAATTGCATATCCGAATACACCTCCGTATAATGGTTCGCTATTGAAAGCCGATCGTACAATAAGGGAGAGAGTCTCTGGTATTCTTTCATAATGATAAGCTACAATTATTATAGCCATGATAATATAAGCTCCGGCCATAAAAGGGACTATCAACTCTGATGTTTTACCCAATCGTTTTACTCCCCCGATAATGATTATACCTAATAAAATAATTATAATTAAGCCAATGATATTGAATGGAATGCCTGCTATGTGGTAAATATCTACTTTAATTATATTGTTTATGGAAGAGTAAATACTATTGGATTGTATACCGGGCAACAGTAAGCCACAACTGATAATGGTTATGATAGCAAAAAGTACTGCATACCATTTTATACCCAAACCTTTTTCTATATAGTAGGCAGGACCTCCACGGTATTGGCCGTCTACTTCTTGCTTATAAACTTGCCCTAAAGTAGCTTCTACAAAAGCAGATGTACTTCCTATAAAAGCAATAATCCACATCCAAAATATGGCTCCAGGTCCGCCCATTGCTATGGCTGTAGCAACGCCAATAATATTCCCTGTGCCGACTCTTCCAGAGATGGCCAACGAAAAGGCTTGAAAGGGTGTAATACCTTCTTTGGAGTTTTGGCTACTAAAGAGTAGCCGTAACATATTCTTGATCTGTGTAATTTGTATGAATCTTAAGCGGATTGTGAAGTACAAACCTGCAAGTCCGCACAATGCAATAAGTGCTTGCGACCATACGAGATTGCTTATGGAATTAATGAGTTCGTCCATTCGAAAGTGTGTTAATTTTTTGTTATGCTAAAATGATAAAAAAAAACTAATATTTCTCATGTTATTGAAAAAACCTCTCGAAAAGAACGTTTTATTTCAAAACTGAATTGACTACAAAACAATGTAATCAATTCAGTATTTTAAGTTTAGCAAAGTTTAACAATAATTTTTTCTCTCCAGCATGATCAAATATAATAATAGCTTTTGCATCTTGCGGATCTCCTTGTATTTCTTTTACCAAACCTCGCCCAAATCGATCGTGCATCACTACATTGCCCACTTGTAAATTTAGGGCATTCGTACCCGAAGTTGGTGTTTTCACACTATCAATTGGTTTTAGGTTTGCAGGTTTTGTTATTGTATTTTTTTCTGTTGTAGGGCGAAGGCGGGCTTTGGTAGGGGATTTCTCTTTGCTTGGTAAATCACCAAAAAGAGAAGCATCTAGTCCACTGCGATTCATTGGTAAACCTACATTCAGATTTATCCATTGTAGGTGATTGTCATCTATCTCTTCTAAAAATCGTGAGGGTTCACTATCGATAATTTTTCCCCACCGAAATCGTGAAACTGAATAGGTGAGATAGGCATTTTTTTCTGCGCGTGTAAGTGCTACATAAAATAAGCGTCTTTCTTCTTCTAAATCTTGTCGGGTATTGAGATTCATCATCGATGGAAAGAGGTTTTCTTCTAGACCAGCTATGAAAACATGTGGGAATTCTAGCCCTTTAGCCAAGTGAACCGTCATCAAACTTACCTTTTCTGTGTCATCGTTATCTGTATCGGCGTCTGTCGCCAAAGCAATATTTTCTAAAAATCCGGCCAGAGAAGGGTCGCCATCTTCTAATTGTTTTTGTTCGTCTACATACCCCTGAATCGAGTTTAGTAATTCTTGCACGTTTTCTAAGCGAGAAATACCTTCGGGTGTGTCGTCTTCTTTTAGTGTACTCAAGAATTTTGTGCTTTTGGCCAATTCCATGGTAACTTCATAGACATCATGAGTTTGCAACATCAATTGGAAGCGCTTAATCATCACAGCAAAATCGTTCAGTTTATTAGCTGTTGCTGTATTTATACTTATATTTGGTGCGTAAAATTGGATGTTTTCTAATAATTGGAAAATATGAATATTGTATTGGTTAGCTGCTAACAAAAGTTTGTTAATCGTTGTTTGACCAATTCCTCTTGCTGGATAATTGATTACACGCAAAAGAGCTTCTTCATCATTTTGATTGATTAGCAAGCGCATATAGCTCACCATATCTTTTATCTCTTTACGTTGATAGAAAGATATTCCACCAAAAACACGATAGGGAATACCTTTTTTCCTCAATGCCTCTTCTAATGCACGCGATTGGGCATTGGTTCTATATAGAATAGCAAAATCACTTAAAGGAAGTTGCTCCGACATTTGTGTTTCGAAGATTCGTGATGCAATATAACGAGCCTCATCCGCATCAGACAAAGCACGATATACAGTTATTTTATCACCTTCTTCATTGTCTGTCCAAACATTTTTCTTTAGTTGATCCTGGTTGTGTGCAATCAACTGATTGGCTGCTCCAACAATGATCTTTGTGGAGCGATAATTTTGTTCTAATGGGAATACTTTTGCGTCTGGATAATCTTTCTGAAATGATAAAATATTTCTAATATTTGCCCCGCGAAAAGCATAAATACTCTGTGCATCATCTCCAACTACACAAACATTTTCGTAGCGTGAGGCCAATGCTTTCACGATAAGGTATTGAGAGTGGTTGGTGTCTTGATACTCATCCACCATTATGTATCTAAAACGATCTTGGTATTTGGCTAACACCTCAGGGAAGCAAGTCAAAATCTCATTTGTACGTAGCAACAAGTCGTCAAAATCCATAGCACCAGATTTATAACAGCGATCGACATAGGCCTTGTAAATATCACCCATACGAGGTTTCATCGCTTCGGTATCGGCTTCTATTAGTTGTGGATTATTGAAATATGCGCGAACCGTAATCAAGTTGTTTTTGAATTGCGATATTCTATTCAATACTTGTTTAGGTTTATAAATATCTTTATCGAGTTGCAATTCGTTAATAACTTTGCTCATTACGCTTACTGCATCTTGTTGATCGTAAATCGTAAAGTTAGAAGGGTAACCCAATAGCGGAGCTTCTGTCCGAAGGATTCTGGCAAATACCGAGTGGAATGTTCCCATCCATAGATTTTTGGCTTCGGAGGCACCCACCACAGAAGAGATTCTTTCTTTCATTTCACGAGCCGCTTTATTGGTAAAAGTGAGCGACAATATATTAAACGGATCAACCCCTTTATTCATCAAATGAGCAATACGATAGGTGAGTACGCGAGTTTTTCCGGATCCCGCACCAGCGATAATCATTACTGGGCCTTCTGTAGCTTCTACAGCCAAACGTTGTGGCTCGTTGAGTTGTTCTAGATAATTTTCCATCTTTGCAAAGATAAGCAATGTTGCTAGGTTTGTGAAAACTGTCGTATGCTTTTCGTTATTTTTCTAAAAAAGCGAACTAGCTTTATTAGAGAAATTTTATTTAACTTTACGCAAATTTAATCGATTGTGGAAGATTCAGTAAAATTAAAAAACTACGAAATTGTAAAACAGGTATTTACCAAGTTTTTAGAAGAGAATGGACATCGTAAAACTCCCGAGCGTTATGCAATTTTAGAGGAAATTTACTTTACCGATGATCATTTTGATATTGATATGTTATATATCATGATGAAAAATAAAAAATACCGCGTAAGTAGAGCAACTTTATACAATACAATCGAGCTTTTGATGGAAGCCAAATTAGTACGCAAACATCAGTTTGGTGACCAGCAAGCCCATTACGAGAAATCATATTTTGATAAAAATCACGACCATATTATTCTTACCGATACGGGCGAAGTTTTAGAGTTTTGTGATCCACGAATACAAACTATAAAAAAGACTATCGAAGAAATTTTCGACATTACAATTGAAAACCACTCCTTGTATTTTTACGGTAAAAAGAACAATTAATCCATGCGGATCTATTCACTATTTTTATGGTTTTTCCTTTTTTTGTCGGTCGGAAATGCTCTGGCACAAACCCCAAAAAATAAAGAAGGAAAAACTAAGCTAAAATTGATTGCTGCAGACAAACTAGAGCGAGATCCAGATCGTTTCAAAGGTAATCAAATACTCACCGGTAATGTGCAATTTGATCATAAGGGTACAATACTAACAGCTGATAGTGCGGTTTTTTATCAGAAAGAAAACTTTTTTGTAGCTTGGTCTCGCGTTCGAGTAGTAGAACAAGAAAAAACTATTTCAGCCGATTATATGGAGTACGATGGCAATACAACAATTGCCAAAGCCAAAGGAAATGCACGTTTTACAGATCCACAAAATACCATTACGGCCAACGAAATGGATTATAATCGCACGACAGAAATAGCCTATGCAAGAGGAGATGTGGTGATGATAAATCCCAATCAACGCGTAGAAACAAGTGCAATAGAGTATAATCGAAAAACTAGTATTGCTTTTTCTAATACTCTCACAAAAGTTACCGGAAACGATGGGTCGGTAATCGAGTCGAGTCATATTGTGTACAACACCAATACCAAGGCATCTGATTTTGGTTCAGATGTATACATAACCAATAAAGATTATTTGATTTTCTCTAAAAACATGTCGAATAATCAAACCACGGGCATAACGACTTTTAGAGATCAAAGTAAAATTACTAACAGAAAAAATCCTACCCAATATATTATTACGCGAAATGGTACCTTTAATAAAACTTCAGGTGAAGCATTTTTATATGATCGTTCTCAGGTTTTTAGCGAAGGAAAAATGTTGATTGGTGATACCATTTTTTACAATGAAAAATCTGGTTTTGGTTGGGCAAAAGGTGATATTTTGATGGATGATCCTCAGGAAAAAAGATTCATCAAAGGAGATTATGCCGAGGTCTACAAAGCACTCGACTCTGCTTTTGTTACCAAAAACGCTTATGCAGTGAAGGCGTTTGAAAAGGATTCTTTTTATGTACATGCCGATACGTTAGTTGCCGTAAGAAGAAAAGATTCGACGAGTTTGGTTAGAGCTTATCATCAAGCTAGGTTCTATAAGTCGAATATCAATGGTAAGGCAGATTCTTTGGTATATAATCAACAAAACGGATTGCTCGAATTGCTAAAAGATCCTATTGTTTGGAGTGGTGAAAATCAAATAACCGGTGATGTTATCTATGGTTACACCAATCCGAAAACCGAAAAAATAGATTCCTTGCATGTTGTAGGGGCAGCCTTTGCTATAGCAAAGGTAGATTCGCTAAAAGACAATGAATTCAACCAAGTAAAAGGAAGAAAAATATTGGCTTATTATCTCGACAACCAATTAGATTATGTAAGTGTAGAAGGCAATGCAATGGGACTTTCTTATATGGATGAAGAAGACCCGAAAACCAAAATAAAAGATCGAATAGGTATCAATCATTCTACCTGTGGGATGATAGAAGCCGATTTGGTAGGACGTGAATTGCATATAGTAGCTTGCAGAATTCAATCCAATGGAAAATTATATCCAGAAAAAGAATTTCCAGAGGAATTGCGTTATTTACAAGGATTCAATTGGCGTGGAGGTGAACGTATGTTGCATTGGCGAGATATTTTCTTATCCAAACCTACAACCACTAAATAAAAAAACACATGATGAAAAAAGGACTTTTATTTTGCTCTTTTCTTGCACTTGCAAGTTGCTATACGTATCAACTGATCGATCCTACACAAGAAGTTTTGGTAGAAGACACATCAAAAGTTACAGAAAATAGTGCTTCTGCAAATCGACAAAAAGCAATTGAAAATCGGAATAAAAAGGCACTAAAGATGAATCCTTATAGAGACGATAATAGCCAGGGGCAATCCATCGTTCAAATGGAAGCACGCAAAGAAGAACCCATTAATGAACAAAAACCGAAAGGAATTGCAGGAGACATAAAATTGTATCTAAAACCTTCTGGAACGTATCGTTTGTATGCAAATCAAACCGAATATACAGTCGTTGTCCAGAAATGGGACGGTGATAGTTTGACGGTCTATCCGAGAGGAAAAGAAAACCAAACCTTCAAACTTCATAAAAAAGATATTGATCAGAATCGTATGTACTCAAGAAATTTCAGTAAAAGAAAATCTGATATGCTTACCATCGCTGGCTATGCAGCAGGTTTAGCAACAGTTATTTTATTATTAAAATAATGAAAAATCTAAAAGAAAATTTTTATAAATACCAAGCACAAACAACTCGTTTTGCATCTGGTTTCGAAGTTGATTATGCCAAAGGTGCTTACATCTACGGCAAAGACGGTAAGGCATATTTAGACTTTGTTGCGGGCGTTTCGGTCAATACCCTAGGGCATTCTAATCGGAAAATTAATGACGCTATCAAACAACAAGTCGATCGGTATATGCATGTAGCGGTATATGGAGAGTATGCACAAGAGCAACCTGTAGAATTATGCAAACGTTTGGTAGATAATACCCCCGAAGGCTTAGAGCAAGTATATTTGGTAAACTCAGGTACCGAAGCGGTAGAAGCTTCACTGAAATTGGCAAAACGTTTTACTGGACGTCAGCAAATAGTATCCTTCCGTAATGCATACCACGGTAATACACATGGTTCGTTGAGTGTTTCTGGAGACGAACGTAAAAAAGCTGCATTCAGACCTTTATTACCCGAAGTGTATTTTATAGAGTTTAATCGGGAGGAAGATTTGCAGTACATCACAACAAAAACTGCCGGTGTGATTGTCGAAACAATACGTGGCGCTTCTGGATTTCGTTTACCTGAAAATGATTATTTGATAAAATTGAAAAATAGATGCGATGAAGTAGGTGCTTTGTTGATCTTTGATGAAATTCAACCTGGATTTGGGAGAACAGGTAAACTCTTCGCCTTCGAACATTATGGTGTGACGCCACATATTGTTGCAATGGGGAAAGGTATGGCAAATGGCTTACCGATTGGTGCATTTATGAGTTCTCACAAGATTATGAGTACGTTAAAGGAAAATCCTCAGTTAGGACACATAACGACTTTTGGCGGAAATCCGGTAATTGCTGCTGCCGCAAATGCTCTACTCGATGAGTTACTCACGACTTCTATAATGCAAGATATTGATCAAAAAGAAAATTTGTTTAGAGAAATGCTTCAGCACCCAAAAATCAAAACGATACATGGACGTGGACTTATGTTGGCACCCGAACTTAGTTCACCCGAATATGCACTGCGGGTAGCAGAAGAGTGTATGAATAGAGGTTTAATATTGTTTTGGCTCATGTACAGCATAGAAAATCTACGAATTACTCCACCACTCAATATAACCAATGACGAAATAGAAAAAGGTTGTAGAATTCTGCTCTCGGTTTTGGATGAGCTAGACGATTAATTATTATTCAAATTTCGTCTTCATTCCTATACTTTAAAGATAAAAAGCGTTCTGAAATTATATCAGAACGCTTTTTGTTAATATTTTTTTACGCTCAAAAACAAACTCGAAACAGTGCATAAATAAAAAAAGTATTGTCTAATTTTCTACTCTTTCTACTTTACCCGTTTCATTGTTTAAAATGAATTTTCGGTACTTTTTAATGTTCATTTTGTAATCTTTCTTCGTCGGACGATAAATTATGCGTAATGTAGTGTCGTTCGTGAAATAAGCCGTAGCCCAGTTCCAGAAAATTAAGAATTTATTGCGCACACTCAAAATCAACATCAAGTGTAAAAACATCCAAACAAACCATGCAATCCTACCTTGGAAAGAAAGTTTTGGCAAATCTACTACGGCTTTGTTTTTCCCTACCGTAGCCATCGAACCCGGATCTTTATATTCAAAAAGTTCCATTTGATCGGGCGTAACACCTTTTGCGAATCGATCGAAATTTCTAGCCAAATTAAGAGCTTGATTTATTGCTACATTAGCTAATTGAGGATGTCCATTTGGGTATTTTGGTGTTTCCATGTAAGCAATATCTCCAATGGCAAATATGTTTTTTTCACCCAAAACACGATTCAAACGGTCGACCGGAATTCTATTTCCGCGTTGCATTTTCTCTTGTTCAATGATTCCGCTAGGTGCATTTCCTGTTACTCCCGCAGCCCATATTAGATTTCGGGTTTTTATTTTTCGTCCATCGGTAAGCTCAATTACATGACCGTCATAATCGGTAACGCGTGCATTAGTCCAAACATTTACACCCATGCTCTCTAAGAACTCTTGCGATTTTTGTTGTGATTCTTTCGACATCGGACCTAAAAGCGTTGGACTACCTTCTAACAAATAAACTTGTAACTTAGAAAAATCCATATCTGGATAATCTTTTGGTAGGATATGGGTTTTGAGTTCGATGATAGAACCCGATAATTCAACTCCCGTTGGTCCACCACCCACAACCACAATGTTTAAGATTTCTTCTAATTCATCTGGTGTAGATGAATATGCACTTTCGAAGTTGGTTAATAATCTGTTTTGAATGGTAATGGCTTCATAAGTAGATTTCATTGGGAAAGCGTTCTCTGCAATTTTTTCATTACCAAAGAAATTTGTTGTACAACCTGTTGCCACTACCAAATAATCGTACGAGAAATTACCAATTGTAGTTTCAACTTCATTTTTTTCACGGTTGATGTTGAGTACTTTGGTTAAACGTACCGAAACATTTTTACTTTTCTGAAATATTTTTCGAAGTGGAAACGATATGCTCGAGGGTTCTATTCTTGCCGTTGCTACTTGATAGAACAAGGGTTGGAATTGATGAAAGTTGTACCGATCTATAAGTGTTACCGAATACTTTGGATGATTGTTGAGTTTCCTTGCTAAACGTAGACCAGCAAATCCAGCACCAATAATCACTATTTTTTTCTTTTCCATTTTACCCTTAAATTTTATTACAAAATTACTAATAATTTCCTTCTATAAAAACTATTTCAAAATCATAATTAATTTTATAAAATTTATGGATATATTGAAATTTTGCATGAAGTTTGTTGGTTTTTAATGGTAAATACAATATTTAATTAATTAATATGTCTAAATTATTTACGTCTCTTAAAATAAACGCTCAACTCACCCTCAAAAACCGTATAGTAGTTTCACCTATGTGTCAATATTCGGCTGTTGATGGTTTTGCAACTCCTTGGCATTTAGTGTATTTGGGGAGTAGAGCAGTAGGTGGAGCAGCTGCAATTATCCAAGAAGCGACGGCAATTACACCCGAAGGTAGAATTTCTTATGCCGACTTAGGCTTGTGGTCGGATGCACAAGTAGAAAATTTAAAAGGAATTACTTCTTTTATCAAAAAACACGATGCTATTGCTGGTATTCAGTTAGCACATGCAGGTAGAAAAGCAAGTTCAGAATTACCATGGAAAGATGTAAAACAACTAACACCAAACGATAAAAATGGTTGGCAAACAGTAGCGCCTTCAGCAGTTCCTTTTTATAAAAATGACTACCCTCCGGTCGAATTATCTACCCCTCAAATAAAAGAGTTGGTGCAATATTTTACAGATGCAGCTAGACGTGCTGTAGAAGCTGGGTACGAAATTATAGAAATTCATGCAGCACATGGGTATTTGATTCATCAATTCTTGTCACCATTAGTTAATTTCCGCTCCGATGAATATGGCGGTAGTTTCGAAAATAGGATTCGATTTTTGTTAGAGATTTTAGAAGCTGTTAAAAAAGAATTGAGTACACAATCTCTATGGGTTCGTATATCGGCAACCGACTGGGCAGAAGGAGGTTGGGACTTGCATCAATCGATAGAGTTGGCGAAAATTTTACCAGAATATGGAGTCGAGGTTATTGATGTCTCTAGTGGAGGTGCAGTTCACGAACAAAAAATAAAAGTTGAGAAAAATTATCAAGTTCCTTTTGCAGAAGCAATAAAAAAATCGACTTCAATTCTAACGGCATGTGTCGGTTTGATAGATGAAGCAGAACAAGCAGAAGACATATTACAAGAAAATAAAGCAGATATTGTGATGATGGGTAGAGAGCTTTTGCGTAATCCGTATTTCCCGATACAAGCTGCCGATATTTTGGGTGCAACGGTCGATTGGCCTAAACAATATCTACGTGCGAAAAATCAGAAATAAAGAAAAAAGAATCATCTAAGAAAAATTATTTTTTTCAGGTAACTAATCTATTTTATGTTCTTTGGTTGGATATTTTGTTAGATTCTTACTACTAAAATAGATTCTTTTGTTGGTTTGAATATTAACTTATTGGATACTAGTATACTGTACTACATTCAATTAATATATAATGATTTAACTTTTGGTTAAGAAAATAAATCTATGTATAAAAGCATATTGGCCCTAGCAATTGGAGCACTCGGTATTGGGATGACCGAATTTACCATGATGGGGGTACTCGAAGATTTGGCAAAAGATTTACAAATTAGCATTCCCGAAGCAGGTCATTTTATTTCTATTTATGCTTTGGGAGTATTTGTAGGCGCACCAATTCTAGTAATGTTGACAAGTAAAAAATCTCCTAAAGATATTTTAGTGTTTTTTATGATTCTTTTTACTCTATTCAACATTGCCTTTGCTCTAGCGCCCAATTACTCAACACTGTTAATAGCTCGTTTTCTCACCGGCTTACCCCATGGAGCCTATTTCGGTGTAGGAACAGTTGTAGCAACATTTCTTGCTCCTAAAGGGAAAGAAGCAACTTATATCTCTTATATGTTTGCAGGTCTGACGTTGGCCAATTTATTTGGCGTGCCGATTGGCACATTCATAGGGCAGAATTTATCATGGAGAGTATCATTTCTACTAATTGCATCAATTGGCTTATTATCCATTCTTGCTATTGTAGCTTGGGTTCCCAAAATACAACCTAATACAGAAGTATCATTAAACAAACAATTGCAATTTTTTAGAACTTGGAAAGCTTGGATTTTGATAGCGATGATTTCTATTGGTACAGCAGGTTTATTTGCATGGATAAGTTATATTTCTCCGCTGGTGACCAATGTAGGGAATTTATCAATTACTCAAGTTCCGATAATTATGGTTTTGGTAGGATTGGGAATGTTTGTAGGTAATTTAATTGGTGGTCGTTTGGCCGATAAATACTCTCCAAATAAAGCTACTATTATGAGCTTTGTTGCAATGTGTATAATTCTCATTATTAATTTTTTCTTTGTTAAAATTCCTTTTTTAAACTATTTTCTAGCTTTTTTCACCGGTTTAATAGCCTTTACGATAGGCTCACCAATACAAATGATGCTTATCGATAATGCTAGAGAATCAGAGACTTTGGCCGCTTCAGCTGGTCAAGCAAGTTTTAATTTAGGAAATGCTTTAGGTGCTTATTTAGGAGGTTTACCCATCATTTGGGGATATGGTTTTTCATCTCCTCTGATTGTTGGTGCAATAATGGCTATTACAGGAGCATTAATTGCTACCTTATTTCTAATTTTAAATAAAAAATTATCATGATAAAAAAACATCTAGGAAATACCGATTTACAAACTGCACCAATTATCTTCGGTGGAAATGTCTTTGGTTGGACACTCGACAAAGAAGAATCTTTTACAATATTAGATGAATTTGTCGATCGTGGTTTTAATATGATTGATACTGCAAATAACTATTCGTACTGGGTCGAAGGAAATGTCGGTACAGAATCCGAACATATTATTGGCGAATGGCTAAAAACTCGTGCTAATCGCGATCAAGTGATTATTGCAACCAAAGTAGGTGGACGAAATTTCATCCAAAAACATCCCAATACCCAAAAAGAACATATTTTAAAAGAAGTAGAAGAATCCCTAAAACGGCTCAACACCGATTATATAGATTTGTATCAAACACATTACGATGACGAGTCTACACCAGTCGAGGAGACACTTTCTGCTTATGATAAATTGATAAAAGAAGGTAAGGTTCGCTACATTGGCGCATCGAACATAACTGCAATCCGACTCAAAGAAAGTTTAGATAAAGCAGAAAAATATAACCTCCCAAAGTATGCAACTTTGCAACCAGAATATAATTTATTCGATCGTCAGAAATTCGAAGAATTTTTAGAACCAATGTGTGATAAATTGCAGTTGGGAGTAATACCGTATTACTCTTTGGCAAGTGGTTTCTTGAGTGGTAAATACCGATCAATAGACGATTTAGGCAAAAGTGTTCGTGGTAAAGATATCGAGAAATATCTCACTCCAAGAGGATTTTCTATTCTAGAAGGATTGGATGTTTTGGCTCAAAAGTACCAAGTTTCGCTTTCGGCTGTTGCGTTGCATTGGCTGATGAATCAGAAAACAATTATTGCCCCGATTGCTTCGGCAACTAAAAGTACGCACATTAGTAGTTTTGTAGAAGCTGCAGAATTGCAAATGAGTACAGAAGACCTTAAATGGTTAACCGATATAAGTAGACCGAATTAGCAATGTTTGGTAGAATGAATTATAAATTTCATGGGAGACAATTCTTTTCAATTCTACAAGTTATACTAAAAAAAAAACAGCACTTTCGATCTGAAAGTGCTGTTGATAAAACTATTAAATGGATATAAATCTGATTAAGGATTTATTTTTTTATCACTTTTTTAGTTTCATTTCCGAAATGGAAAATATACGTTCCTTTCGGTAAGGTATTCATCCGTACAGTATTTTTACCAAGCTGTAATTTTTGTGCCATTACTTCTTGTCCAAGAATCGAATAAATTTTCAGTTCGGCAACTTCTTTGGCATCTATAAATATTGCTTCCGATGTTGGGTTTGGATACAGGATAAATTGTGATTTTTCTACTGAGTTTAGACCTAGTTTATTGATCGTAAAATCGATAAAATGCTCTGTTACCAATCCGTTCGATTCGAAATCTAAGCGAATTTTTATTTCTCCTGTAGCTTCTATTGGGGTTTTCTGTGTATTGCTTTTTTCTTTGTCTGCATTAAGCGATACGCTAAGAATTCCTTCATCAGAAAGCTCAATCGTTGCAAGATCATCATCTTGTAGGATGTCCATATTGATGACAATTGCCGCATCTAGGTTGTCCTCGTCACTAACCAATTCATTAAGATTAATAATTAAATTGTCTTCTACAGTGTAATTATTTTCCAAGCCTTCTACTTTAGGTGCTTCAGTATCTGGGAAAACGGTTACAGCAGGGAACCAGTAGTAATCATTCATTTGGATTGTTTTCACTAATTCACCATTCGAACTATATCGATGAACCCAATTTTTTTGGTAATGAGCACCATAGCCGCTTTCGGTAGTGGTAATGATGATTTCATCTGTTTTGGGGTGCACACGTACTCCAGCTCCGTAAGGTATTTGTTTATAAGTTTCATCTTGCCCAGGAATTATAATAAAATCAGGATCAAAAGTATGTGTTGATGCATCAAATTTTACTAAATTAGGACTAACCGACCAGCCCTTACCAGGGAAGAAGTATAGATTGTTTTCTTTTGCACTTGCTGTGAAGCTTCCTGCATTCCAAGCTCCCCAAGAATTCGGGATAGAAATATTTTCTGGTAAATCGATTGTAGAAGTTTCTAAACTAAATTGGTCGATAGCTACTAAACTATTGTCCAATGCTCCCCAAACTTTACCATCTTGGGCCTGAACAACCGAATGGAAGTTACCTTCTATCGTTTGCACTAAAGTATGAGTAATAGGATCGATTACCAAAATTCCCGTATTTTGTTTTACAGCAAAGACATATTTTTTGGTACGGATAAGATTTCCTACTTGCCCAGAATATGTGCTTCCACCTCCTGTTCCTTCGATAATTTCGCCAACTTTCATGTTTTCGATGTCGAATAAGAAAACGCCATTAGAGCTTGCGATATAAGCTGTTTTGGGATTAACACCTAAAAACGAACGACCATCACCACCGCCAATATCATCAAAACTTGCAATTTTTTCCATTGTTTTGGCATCTGCTACAACCAATCTACCGCCTGGTGTATAATTGGTATCCCCAGCATCAGCAGCTTGTTTAGAGACAAAGTAAAATTTGTCACCATAGATTGTCCCGAATTGTGTTGTTGCACCAAAAGCTTCGTTATTATTTCTATCGCTATATACTCGGTAATGTACTTGATCATTTTCATCGATAAAATTCACCGATCCATTGGTGTGTCCAAACCATTCTTCATTAACAATGAAGTAGCCTTTGGTAAAATCTATTGGTTCTTCTGCGTTTGGTTCTGCAGCAGTAAATTTATCTGCCATAGGAAAACTTTGGAATTCAACAGAGAATGACCATCCATCCCATGAACCATCTTCTAATTTTCTGCTACTTGCTCCAAGTCCAGAGAATGCAAAGTCTTCATCAGCTGAATCTTTTACCCAATATGACCAGAATCCTTTTGAAAACCAGCCAGAATACCAGCGATCGTTTGGATCGAAAGCAGTCCAATCATCGAAATCATAATCATTGGTCAACACTTTTCCGTCGATTGGATAGTAAGGATATGTGGTGTTGTTGTTTTTTACTAAAGCGCGTGTTCCTGCATTATCCCAATCGTATCCAAAACCTCCGATTGCTGTTCCGTATTGCGTGCCTTCGTAGGCGAGAACATAGAAACGTGGATCTACTTTAGCGATTTCTAAAATCATGTCTATCCCAAATTTTTCACCATCAAAACGGTAACCCCAAACCATCGCTTCAGGATTTTTGTTATCGTTCCATTGTACAACCATGGCGGCTTTTTTACTTCCTTCGCCTATCCAGTATTGGATATCATCAAAGGTAAAAGAAGGATCGCCCGCTTTTTGTAATACTTCAGGCTTCTTCAGGTCATTGCGCAAGATGCCTTGCACTTTTACTTGTGCTTGTAATCCTACCGAAATAGTAAGAAACAAGACTACTAAGAGATAGAGTTTTCTCATGAGAATTATTTAATTAATTATGAATTATTTTTTTAATTGAGATGTAAATCATAAGCGCCTATAATTTCGGTAGAAACTTCACCCAGCCAACCTGCTTCTTGATTGATGCCTGTGTAAACTTTGATGAAATCTATCCCAGGTAAATGCACATAATTTCCGTTTTTGTCCACCGCCCAAGAGATGTCGATATTAGAAGCTTCGTCGTTATTAGGTGCATTATCTGCGTAACCATATGCATAAGAGCGGCCAACCCAATAATTTCCTACACCGCTCTGATCGTAGAAGTTATCTGGTAATCGAGTGCCCGAAAAAGTAATTGATTTGGCTGGAATCCATAAGGGATAATAGGCTTGTGTGTTGAAAATATTTTGAGTTTTATATCCAGTATTTCCTTGATTATCTTCCCATCTTATATATCGAATATCCATATCCCAACCATTTGGTCCCGGAGTTGGTGTGTGATAGGCTTCGGGTTTATAATAGGTTATCGAATAATTTTTTATGGTAGATGGATTATGGTATTCGCTGCCAGCAATTTCATACCATTCGTCCTCATCTGGTTTACCGTTTTTGTTTTTATCATAAGCAACCATGATAATACCTGGTTCACAAGAGCCTGCACGAGCTTCCTCTGCAGCATCGCCCCAAAATGCATTTCCTAGGATTTTGAAATCTCGCACGTTGGGTTTATTCATTATTGTATGATCAAACCCAAAAACCACATAACCTCCAAAACCGCCCAAAGTAAGTAGAGAGGTTTGTGAGCCAACAATTGCTTTAGAGGCTTTTTCGATCATTTTTTCTTTCGTATCTCCTGTTTCATAAGCAGGATATACATTGGTAAATTGTCCTACGGCAGGTGCATAGTCATATACTTTTGCAATGTATTTGCTATACGGTTTGCTTTCTTGTTGTACGATAATATTGGTGGAAAGGACTTTAGAGGTTTGTGGAGTTTTTATTTCTAAATCTACTTTATACTTTCCTACTTTATCGCTGATAAACGCTAACTGTTTGGTGTTTGCAAGAACAGAATCGTTCATGCGCCATGTGAAAATGGTGTTTTCGGTAGCTTTTCCGATTGGTTCTATGTCGATAATCGTCAAACGATTACCGGTATAAGAATCTTTGAGTTGTAATATTTCTAGATTTTCTATATTCGAATCATCCGATGAGCAACTTTGTAGTTGTAGCAGGATAATTGGTAAAAATGTATATAAAAGGTATTTCTTATTCATAGTTGTTATTTATATAAAAAGACAAAGTGTGCAGGGATATTTCCGGCAGCAACTTTCCATTTGAATTTTCCGTTTTTATCAAAAGCATAAACATATCCTGTCGATACATAATCACCTGCGTCGGTGAGGTAAATATCTTTTGTTGTCGGATTTACAGCAATCCCATAAGGTGTTTTTATTTTATCGATTATTGGATCTTTGATTAAGTATTGATTGACAATTTCTTCTGTTTTGGTATTGATTACTCCATATGATCTGGTCCATTTGTAGGTATTGTAATTAAATTCATTGGCGTAGTAATACAGAAAATCATCTACAATGGTAAAATTGGTAACCGGGATATTGAAGTTTTTTTTGATCTGATGGGTTTTAGAATCCAACACAAATAAATTCGATGGAATATTATAATAATCTCCGCGCGAAGAAACATACAAATCATTTTCTTGATCTTTTTTGATATGATGCAGATTAATTGCTACATCGATTTTTTTCTCCTCTTTAAAACTCGCCAAATCAACAACCGAAACAGTTTTGTCGTAATTTGGCACACGGTATCCACCCGAATTGGCTACAAACAATTTATTACCAACCACGACCAATTCGTCTGGTTGGTAGCCAACTGTTACTTCTCGTGTAATGGCCAACGATGCTGTGTCAATTTCTACAACTTTACCGATGGGTGCATTTTCACTAATTTCCACTGGTCCGGCATACGAACTTGCATAAGCTTTCCCTTTGTCGAAAGTGATGTAACGTACATTGTTTACAGGAATAGAACCGATATGTTTTGCCGTTTTTGCATCCATCACTTCTATGTAGTTTGATACATTGATAACGGCATACAATCGATTACCGTAAATTTTTATGTCATTTCCTACATCGCCCAATTCTTTTACGATTGTCGGGTTGGCAGTTGCGTAAATATTACGTTGGTATTGTCCTTTTTCATAATCCAAAAAATCAATTGAGGCTCGATTGGTTCCCATGTTTCCCTCGTTTAGCAGATAAAACCCTTTAATATTAGTGTTTTCGGGTTGAATTCCTGTTGTCTCTATTTCTACCTGATCAATAGAATCGTCTTGCGAACAAGAAGAAAAGCCGAGGATAATAACAGAAAAAAGTATACTTATTTTTCTCATAACTCTAGTTGTATTGTAAATCGAACATTGGTGCCTGGCATTGGGTAATATATAACCACTTCGTATTGTTGATTGAGTAAATTTTGTACCTCGGCCATTAACCGTAGTTGATAATTGTTTATTTTAAAATCTTTCTGGACTGATATATCATGTGTAAACCAGGGGTTTACTTCATTAATCTTGATATTGTTGCGTAGCGAGTTATATCGTTTTCCGACATAGATAAAACTATAATTCAAACGCCAATTTTGGTAAGCGGAACTAACTACTGCAGAGCCAGAATGTTTGGGTGTGTATGGAATCTGATCCTTGTACAAGGCACTTGGGTACGAATTGCCATTGAGGTCGGTCTCATATGTATAATCTTGCGCTTTCTGAAAAGTGTATGTAAGTAAAGTAGAAACATCTACAGCACGGAACCTGAAGTCGGTTTTTACATTAGCGTCTAAACCTTTAATTCTCACCTCTCCTAAATTAACCATCATCCAACGGAAATTGTTGTTGCCAGGCATTGCTACTATTTTATCTTTCACCTCATTGTAATAAACGTCTAGTTTGGTCGATAGGTTTTTCATCCAACCAGAACTTGTTGATAAGTTGTAAGCCAATCCTAGATTGTATTGCGTAGTATATTCGGGTTTGAGAAGTGTATAGCCGATTTCGGTATAATACAAATCGTTGAAGGTTGGCATCCTGAATATTTTTTTATAAAAAGCTCTCAAATGAAAGTCTTTATCTAGAAATGGTTGATAACTAAGAAATAAAGCAGGTGTCCAAATGTTTTTATCCGGTGCGGCAGCATTTTTTTTCACGCTCTCTTGAACAAAAGTCCCCAATAAACTTGCTTGTGCTTTGAGGTGCTTGTTTTGATAGGCTGTTGCCAAAGCAAATAAATTAGAATATCGGGTAGGATAGGAGAAGTCACGCAAATTGGCCGATAAAGTGTTGTACTGAAAATCGTAGGCAAAACTTATATCCCATTGTGGGTTTATTCGGTATAAATTACTCGTTGATGCATATATTTCTCGTTGCACATAGGTGTTGTCTAGCATCAATCGTGTAGTATCTCGCGTTACATAATGGGTGTAATCGTAAGCGAACTTTCCACGAAAATGAGTCTCAAATCCTGTCCATTTCTTTTGGAAGTTCCCTTGTATATAATGGTTTCGATCGGTAAGGGTTGGACCTGTAAGAATTTCATCATGTCCTTTAACCACCGCTCCTGGGATTTCTCGATCAGAAAGATAATTATAGGATTTTAGATCCCACAAACCATTTTCTACTTTCCCGAAAACAGTTGCCTCTAGTCGTTTTGCTTCGATGCTTGCATCACGGCGTTTCCATTTTTCAGACCATAAAAGATTTCCTTGTTGATCGGTTCTACGATAACGAAAAGAATAAATTCCGTTCGATTTAATCAATTCGCTACTCAAAGCAGCTGATAGTGTAGGAGATATTTTATGTTCTATCCGAATTGATGGGTTTATCAATTGAATGCTTCCTAATTTATACCCTACTTTTAGGTTGGTTTTTTTATTAGCAATAAACGTTGGTTTTTTGGTGTTGAGGTAAATAGAGCCTGCAGATCCAAAATCTTTTGCCGATTGAAAGATTTGACTTTTTTGGCCATTGTATAAAGAAATCATTTCCATATCATCCAATGAAAATCGACCTAAATCTACGGTACCGTTTTGTGCATTCCCTAGTTGTATCCCATCGTAAAAAACACCAACATGTTGTGACCCCATGCTACGAATATTGACGGTTTTTAGCCCACCGATTCCACCATAATCTTTGATTTGTACCCCAGAAAAATAACGTAGTGCATCGGCAACATTATGACTATTAAGTTGTTGTAATTCTTCTCCTTTGAGAATTTGTGCTGGCGAAACTTCTTTGTATGGGTACGCTTGTATGTTGACATGTTTTAGCTGTACAACTGTATCGTTTTCTTGTGCAAAAAGCCAAGAAAAGAAGGGTAGGAAAGCCACTAAATATAGTATTTTTCTATAGAAATTTCTCATCTAGCTCCATAATGCGCTCACGAGAATAATATGAAGTAGTCGGGATAATATATACTATCCTAATCAAAATGTTCTTCACGCTTTAGTCCCCGAAAGCTATTAACTATTGTACTATTGTATTTGGTAGGTCTTCTGACTTACTCCATTTCTTAGTAATTCTTCCCATAGTATACTACAGTGAATATTGGCTCTAAGAAAAGTTTTTGTGGAGCTTACAGCAGCGGGTCTGTTCAGGATTTACACCTGATTCCCTGTTACCGAATATTTCTATTCGCACCAAATTTTTCTCAAATGTACAAAATTATTTTGTATACTTTTTTAGCGCAAAATACTAGATTTTTCACCGTTAACGTTATTTGTTAGTGCTATTGATTTGTAGCTGTCGAACAATATATAAGGTGAAAATCTTCTTATATTTATGCAATATGCAGTTGTTAGATAGTATAAAATCGAAATAGATTTCATTCTACCAAAATTACATCAGTAAGAAGTCTTTATTTTATTGTAGTTTTGCGTGTTGTAGATTATTTTTATTTGCAGACTCTACAATACAATTTGAGCATGAAAAAAACGGTATATTTTCAAGATTTAGGAAAGGATAGGGATTATCAAGAAGTTTGGGATCTTCAAGAAGCCTTATTAGCCGAAAGTGTTGGTGTCAAGCAATACAATCGAGCACAAGAAAAGGAAGGGAAAACAGAATTCAAAACCCCAAAAAATCACTTGTTATTTGTCGAACATCCGCATGTTTACACGTTAGGAAAAAGTGGACATATAGAAAATATGTTGGCCAATCAAGATCAATTACAACATATACATGCGACATTTGTAAGGACCAATCGAGGCGGTGATATTACCTATCATGGCCCAGAGCAATTGGTTGGCTATCCAATATTCGATTTGGATCAATTCAAACCAGATATACATTTGTATATGCGTAATTTAGAGCAAGTTATCATACAAACATTGGCGCATTATGGTTTACACGGAGAACGATCGAAAGGTGAGACAGGCGTTTGGTTGGATGTAGGAAAACCTTATGCAAGAAAAATTTGTGCAATGGGTGTGAAAGCTTCTCGATGGGTTACGATGCACGGTTTTGCTCTGAATGTGAACACCGATTTGCGTTATTTCGAATACATTATCCCGTGCGGAATAAAAGACAAAGCAGTGGCATCACTAGAACAAGAACTCAACCGAATACTGGATATGGAAGAGGTAAAAGAAGTTGTTCGAAATCAGTTCATTGAGGTGTTTGATATTGAATTAAAATAAAAGAAAAGAAGATTGTATTTTACAAATTGTCATTTTCTAGTTACATTTAGAAAGCTAAGCACAGAATATTTCATTTAGGGTTTGGTTTTTATCCTTATAATAAAAAGCACATGAGTAATCAAAAAACAATTTGGAGTCAATTCATACCATTGGTTTCTGTATTTTTCTTTTGGGGTTTTATTGCAGCAAGTAATGATATATTAATACCCGTTTTTAAAGAAGCATTTCAACTCACACAGGGGCAAAGTCAATTAGTATCTCTAGCTTTTTATATTGCCTATACAGTGGGTTCGCTAATCTATTTAGGGATTTCGGCACTCATGGGTAAAGATCTAATTAATCGATTAGGATACAAAAATAGTTTAGCCATCGGTTTATTCATCTCTGCTCTAGGAACCTTGCTTTTTATTCCAGCAGCCAATTTGCATTCTTATTCGCTAATGCTAAGTGGTTTATTCATTGTAGGATTAGGCTTTTCTTTGCAGCAAACTGTTGCCAATCCTTTAGCGATTGCTTTAGGTGACCCTCAAAGAGGATCTCAACGTTTAACCTTAGCAGGCGGAGTTAATAATTTTGGTACAACGATAGGACCTCTGATTGTTTCTTTTGCTATTTTTGGTTCGATAAACGAAAATTCTACCCACCATGTTGCGTTAGAAACAGTGAAAAATCCTTATCTGATTATTGGAGTTTTGTTTCTGGTTGTCGCAATTTTTCTTAAATTTTCTAAACTACCAGATAAGCCGCAAATTATTGAAGAAGATGATACAAAAAAATCCCATCAAGATCGAAAATCTGCTCTTTCTTATCCACAGCTTTGGTTAGGCATGATTGCAATTTTTCTTTATGTTGGGGTAGAAGTATCAACAGTTAGTAATTTACCAGAATATATGCACAAAGATTTAGGTTTTAAAATACACGAAGTTGCACCATACGTTTCTCTTTATTGGGCCAGCATGATGATTGGGCGATGGTCAGGGGCTGTAGAAGCTTTCAGCCTGAAGAAATCGGTCGAAAAATATATAAAACTTATTGCTCCTTACTTAGCGTTTGGTGTATTCTTATTGGTGAACTATATTGGTAACCACGACCTACAACCCTTCTATATCTATGCTTTGATTATTCTTGTGCTAATTATTGCCGACTTACTTACCAAGGGAAATCCAGTTCGTATGCTGTTTATTTTCTCATGTTTTGGTGCATTAGCGATCATTACCGGGATGCTATCTACCGGCATGGTAAGTGTCTATGCATTTTCTAGTGTAGGGCTATTTTGTAGTACGCTTTGGCCGTGTATTTTCACGATTGCGATTGCGGGCTTAGGAAAAAACACCAGTCAAGGAAGTAGTTTATTAATCATGATGATTATGGGAGGTGGAATCATTAGTTACTTGCAAGGTTTATTGGCCGATGCGATAAGTATTCATTTCTCGTATATCGTTGGTGTAGTATGTTTTGGATATTTGATAGCTTATTCTATTCTAGGACAAAAAATATTAGCAAAACAAAATATTGTATTTGAAAACAAATAAGCAGTTTTTGAGCAGGATATATATTTATTTTTTATTGGTTGATTTAATATTTAAAATAGAAAATTACCGGTAAATTAATTAACAATAATTTTAGTATATACTTTCTATTATAATTTTTAGGTAAAAACTATAGTACTGATTTTTCAGAAAAATACGTTTAAAAAAAATCCACTTCAAGTGAAGTGGATTTTTTTTTGATTATAACTTACTATAATAGCTCATCAACGATAAAAAATTATTTTATCACACCTAATTCTTTTCCTACTTTAATGAAAGCAGCAATCGTATGATCTAGTTGATCTTTGGTATGAGCTGCCGATAGCTGAACACGAATTCTCGCTTTGTCTCTAGGTACAACTGGGTAAAAGAATCCGATAACATAAACACCTTCTTCTAAAAGTTTGTCGGCCATAATTTGAGAAAGTTTTGCATCGTACAACATAACAGGAACAATTGCAGCATCACCCTCAGGGATATCGAAACCAGCTTCTACCATTTCTTTGCGGAAATATTCTGCATTCCACATTAGTTTATCGCGCAGAGTATTGTCTTTTTCTAGCATAGATAGAACTTCTAGTGCTGCACCTACAATACCTGGCGCAAGAGAATTTGAGAAAAGATACGGACGAGAACGTTGGCGCAAGAGCTCGATAATTTCTTTTTTTCCAGAAGTAAAACCACCCATTGCACCGCCTAAAGCTTTTCCAAGTGTAGAAGTAATAATGTCTACACGATCTATAACCTCGCAGTATTCATGTGTACCGCGACCAGTTTTTCCCAAGAAACCAGTAGCATGCGAATCATCTACCATAACCAACGCATTGTATTTCTCTGCCAAATCACACACTCCTTTTAGGTTGGCAACTATACCGTCCATAGAGAAAACACCATCTGTTACAATGATTTTGAAACGGTGATTTTTTGCTGAAGCTTCTTTTAGTTTTTCTTCTAAGTCACCCATATCATTGTTTTTATAACGATAGCGGGCAGCTTTGCTAAGGCGTACACCATCGATAATAGACGCATGGTTGAGTTCGTCAGAAATTATGGCGTCTTCATCCGTAAACAAAGGTTCGAAAACTCCTCCATTGGCATCAAAAGCTGCTGCATACAATATTGTATCTTCGGTCCCTAAATAATTTGCTATCTTTTGTTCTAGTTCTTTGTGTATATCTTGAGTTCCGCATATAAAACGAACAGAAGACATTCCGTAACCACGTTTATCCAGAATATCTTGAGCCGCTTTTATTACTTGCGGGTTGTCTGAAAGTCCTAGATAATTATTAGCACAAAAATTTAATAACTTTTTGCCATTCTCTAAAGTGATTTCTGCACTTTGCGAAGAGGCAATGATTCGTTCTTTTTTGAAAAGACCTTGCTCTTCTAATTCGTCTAATTGAGTTTGAAGATAATTCTGAAATTCTTTGCTATACATTTGTCTGTTTGTTTATACACAAATATAGAAAATAGTCCTAATAATTTACGTATTTTTGTAAAATAGCTGTTGATCATGATAGAATTGATATATCTTTTATACATAGCCCTACGTTTTGGTTTTTTAGCCAAACGATATAGAAAAAACATATTTTTGTGGGTTGTTTTATCAGGAATTTTTTATGTGATTTCGCTGATATTTATCGCCTTCAATATTCATTTATTCTCGATGTTTGATTTGATGCCAAAACTTACAGAGATGAATGAGAGTTACCAAATGTGGATTCCAGTTTTAGCAGGATTATTTGTTGCTTTTGGAGTTTATCGTATTGTGGAAAAAAACTTCAGAAAAGATAAGCAATTGGCCGAGGAAATAGAGCAAGCCAAACTACAGAAAAAAGAAGCGGTAAAGCGAAGAGATATACATTATTTTTTTCATACCGTAAATCCTACCAATGTACATCATATCCTACCATTAGCCAAAAGAGTTTGGTCGACAACCTATAAAATGATACTCTCTCAAGAGCAAATAGATTATATGCTTGCGATGATGTATGATGAAAAGAAAATTTTATCGGAAGTGGATCAAGGTGATTGCTGGGAGATTCTTAAGGTAGACAACATTTCGGTAGGGTATTTGCATTATAAATTAGAAGATGATGGACGTGTTTTTTTGTCCAAAATCTACTTAGACTCAGCAAGTCAGCAACAAGGTTTAGGGAAAATAATGTTGGCACAAGTAGTAGAATTTGCCGAATCTAAAGCGGCTAGAGCAATATACCTGACTGTGAATAAGCACAACGAAAAAGCAATCTCTTTCTATGAAAGAAATGGTTTTGTGAGAGTGCAAGAAGCTGTTTTCGAAATCGGGAATGGTTATGTGATGGATGATTATATTTATCAGAAAAATCTATAGTACTAGTTGTAAGCTAGTACCTACAGGTGGATGAACAATATTGTGCGAATTGGTAATGTATTCGATTATCCATAGGTTCTGTGCTTTGACGATTCTTCTTTCGGTTTTCCAAATTATCCAATCAAAATCAATACTGAAATTAACAAATCTACTTTTAGGGTGAGTAGCAATAGCTGAATAATCCATCGCTAATTCTTCCTCAATCTCAAATAAATCTTTCGGATTAGATTTGTGCTGTGTGTAATAATCAATCGCAATTAATTGCAGTAGAATAGAGGAGTTATAATATTTTTTGGTGAACGTATAAAGCGTTTCATAGACCTGGTTCAGGGTGTGTTTATAAGATAATCTTTCGGTAAAATAATTCCCTAATTTCATTAAATAATCGAATATAGAATCTGTTTCACTTATATAAGTCAAAGTTTCGATAGCACGTGGTTTATTCCAATAAATTTCCAGTGCATGTTCTAGTGCCGTAATATTGGCTAAATCCTTTTGGCTAAGAAAATTACTCTCGATGATTTGATAGGGTGGAGCAGGGTCGAATTTATACCCATAATTTTCATATTTCTGGCGAACAGGTGTACCCTTCAGAAACTTGAGAAAACCAAGCTGTAATTCGGGAGGATAAAGCTTGAAGGTAGACTCGAAACTGTATTTCAGATCTTGCAAATACTCCAAAGGTAAACCAACAATCAGGTCCAGATGCATTTCTATTTTATCCTTTAATTGTAGGATTACATTCGACGTTTTATCAAAATTCTGTTTGCGAGAAACTTCTCGATTACTGGCTTGATTTACGGTTTGGATGCCAATTTCGAATCGGAATAAATTCTTCGGTACATATTCATTGACAAATTTTATGATGTCTGGATGCACAATGTCAGCAGTAATCTCGAACTGGAAAACGTTCCCCTCTCGGTAATTTTCTAAAATAAACTGAAATAATGAAATCGTAAAATCTCGTTTGATATTAAAGGTTCGATCGAGAAATTTGATGGTTTTTCCATGTTTCATCAAATACAAAAGATTCTCGTGTATGGTCTCTGTTGGTAAATATCTCATTTTGTTATCCAAACTTGCCAAACAAAACTCACACTTATACGGGCAACCTCTCGATGTTTCTATATAGCAAACTTTTTGCGCCAATTCTTTAGGATCATCATAAATATAAGGATTTCTCCCTTCTAAACGATTGATATCGAATGTGATGTTTTGTTTATTGAAAAATACTTCCTTGTTTTTTTTGTAGACCAAATTTGACACCTTTTCTACTTCAGGATAGTGGTCGAGAAATTCTTCAAACGGAATTTCGCCTTCGCCTACGATGATAAAATCTACACAATCGAGTGCAATAATCTCATCATATTCGTAACTAACTTCTGGACCACCCAAAAGAATTTTCGTATCAGGTGAAAGACCTTTTATTAGTTTAGCAACTTCCAAGGTCTGCGTAATATTCCAAATATAACAACTAAAGCACACCACATCATAGCGCGAACATTCTTCTGCAACCGATTGAAAATTAGACTTTATGGTAAATTCTTTCCAGTCTATATTACCGCGTTCGTGGGTTAGGTCATAGAGTATCCGAATGGCTAGGTTAAGATGTATATACTTAGCATTCAGTGTTGTGAGAAGTACTTTTGGATGCATATTCGACAGTAAATAGTAGGCAAAAATACGTATTTATTTACCGATAAACGATTTCATTTTCATCCGATAACTGTGGCACCTACAGAAAAACGAGTCTTGGGTTTTCTTTTCGGTAACATTTTCTTTACTTTTATAGTAAAAGTTACGGGTTTGGTAGAATGCGTTTTTTCGGTCGAGAGCGTACTTATTTTCATCAAAACATCTAAACCTTTTATTACTTCTCCGAAAACTGTGTAATCATTGTCTAGCCTTGGTTGACCACCATTTACAAGATATTCTGTTCGCTGTGCTTGTGAATAACGAATCCCTTTTAATATTTCTAATTTATCCAACTCAGCAGCGTTTACTTTTTGCCCAACCACAAAATAGAGCTGACTAAAAAAAGAGCCTTTTTCGGGGTTGTCATCTCGCCCAGCACCCAAAGCACCTATTTTATGATAAGCTCTATGATGAAATTCAGGGGCTAGACGTTTGGGTTTTTCGGTGGGATAATCAGCCTCTCTTGCCAAAATTGCGTCATCGAGTTCACCACCTTGGACTACAAAATCTTTCACAATCCTATTAAAAATAGCTTTTCTATAGGTCCCTTTTTCTATTTCATGAAGAATTAAATCGCGATGATTCGGTGTGAAATCATATAAGATAAAATCGAAATTACCATAATTCGTTTTAAATTTTAATTGATACGATTGTGCAAAAAGAGTAGAAGTGAAAAATGTGAAAATGTAAATAAAAAACCAATAAAATCGAAATTGAGTAGGCATATTTTGGAGAAAATGAAAAAACAAAGATACTATTTTTACATCATGATTTTTCATTGTTTTTATGAAAATAGAAAAGCTTTAGAATGTTTCATTACAGGTAGAGTGGTAGAGAAAAAAGAAACAATCCAATAGTTTGAAAAGCAAATACAATGATTTTTTATTGATATAGGACACAAATAATAAAAAAATATTCACAAAAATAGTTTAGCACAATTATTCTACTATTTTTGTAATTATACCGATAGTTTATCAACTATAGCTATTTGGTAAGATAAAATATTACAAAAAGAATGAAAAATATAAATATACGCACAATAATTACCCTAGGTTTCGCTTTATTCGCTATGTTTTTTGGAGCAGGAAATTTAATTCTTCCTCCGTTTATTGGTTTAGAAACCGGTGATCAATGGCTGTACGGAATCATTGGTTTTGGTATAACAGGGATTATCGGACCATTTTTGGGTCTTCTTGCTGTTATTTTTTCGGGTGAATCTTTTTTTGATTTAGGCAAGAAAATTCATCCACTTTTTTCGGTCGTGATGGGGACGATAATTATGCTATGTATTGGCCCTATAATTGCGATTCCTAGAACTTCCTCTTTGACCTATGAGATTGGTATTCAGCCTTTTTTTCCGTACATTAACTCATATGTTGGAAGTTTTGTTTTCTTTGCAGTTGTAATTGCTTTATCCTTCTCTAAATCGAAAATTGTGGATATTATCGGAAATTTCTTAACTCCGGTACTGCTATTAATTTTGTTTTATTTACTCTATGTGGGAATTATCAATCCAGTTTCTACTGATTACGAGTCGCTTGTTTCTAAATCAGCAGCCTTTGGTTTTGGTTTTGTAGAAGGCTACCAGACATTAGATGTATTGGCTTCTGTAATTTTTGCAGGAATCATTATTGGTGCCACACAAACAAAAGGTTATCACACTATAAAAGAACGAACGCGCGTATCTATATTTGCAGGATTGTTAGCTATATTTTTTCTGCTTATCATCTATGGTGGTTTGGTATATCTAGGTGCATCTTCTGGGGTTACGAATCACTCTATTTTTCGTACAGAATTATTAATTAGCATCGCCCATACACTTTTAGGAAGCTCGAGCACGATTCTTTTATCAATTTGTATTGCATTGGCATGCCTCACGACAGCCATTGCACTTACAGGTGCTGTAGCATCTTTTTTCGAGCAGATAACAAGGGGCTTTCTGCCGTATAAAATCGGTGTTTTGCTCTGCAGTTTTGTGGCTTATATGTTTTCGATTATGTCGGTTGATGAAATCATTGAGTTTGCCGTTCCAATTCTTGTTTTTGTTTATCCTATAGTGCTAACCTTAGTTTTGTTTGTAGTACTTTTTAGCCGAACAATCAAGGGAAAGCTGCCTTATATCGGTGCAGTTATTGGTACAGCTATGGTAGCGGCTTTAGGGTTTTTACAACATTTTAATTTATTAAATGAGCCACTGATAGCTCTCCGAGAATCTTTACCATTGTATGCGTACGAATTAGAATGGCTATTGCCTGCAATTGGTTTTTTTGTAGTATTTTGTTTGGTAGAATACATGCTAAAATCTAGAAATATCTCCAGATGACGAAGATTTTCGGGCATAGATTTTGTATGATTCTACTCGATATTTAAGCAAAAATTTATGGCCTATATAGATTACTATAAAATATTGGGTTTGGACAAATCTGCATCTGCCGATCAAATTAAAAAAGCATACCGAAAATTGGCAAGAAAATACCATCCAGACCTCAACCCAAATAACCAAGATGCTGCAACAAAATTCAAAGAGCTTAACGAAGCGAATGAAGTTTTAAGCGATCCTGAAAAAAGAAAAAAATACGATAAATACGGAGAAAATTGGCAATACGCAGATCAGATAGAAGAGCAACAGCGTCAGCAATCCAAGCATCAATCCTACCAACAATACAGTTCTTCGGGTGAAGGATTTAGCGGTTTTGATGATTATGAAGGATTTTCTGATTTCTTTGGATCGATGTTTGGGCGAGAAGGTAGGCAAAATAGAAACCAAGGTTTCAAAGGACAAGATTTGCATGCTAATCTAAAATTAAATCTCACCGATACTTTACAAACCGAAAAACATACGCTTACCGTGAATGGTAAAAATATCCGATTGAATATTCCGGCTGGTGTAGAAGACGGACAAACTATAAAAATTAAAGGTTATGGAGGAAAAGGACATAATCAAGGACCCAATGGTGATTTGTATATTACGTTCGAGATTATAAATAACACCGACTTTAGAATAAAAGGAGCAGATCTAGAAAAAGAAGTAACAATCCCATTATACGATGCTGTTTTGGGCGGAGAAACTATTATAGAAACATTGAATGGAAAAGTGAAAATCCCGATAGCAGAAGGGACTAAAAACAATCAGCAAGTGAAATTGAAAGGTAAAGGTTTACCGAAGTATAAGAAAGAAAATCAATTTGGTGATTTGTATATAAAATATTCTATTGATATCCCAACGAATTTATCAGCCAAAGAAAAAGAATTATTCACCGAACTGAAAAGCCTAAAATCATAAACCTATGAAAAGTTATCAAATCACTATCGTACAATTTTGTCAATATCATCAAATAGATCCAGAGTTTATAACTCAATTACAAGATTTTGGTCTAATAGAAATTGAAGAGCCAAATCATCCCCTAACAGAAGATGAAATCGATTTACTAGAAAGGTATAAGAAGTTTCATTATGATTTAGGAATTAATTTAGAAGGTCTAGATGTAGTAAAAAATTTACTAGAACAAATAGAACAGTTGCAAAAAGAAGTTCGGACATTAAGACAATTAGAATCATATTTTAACCATAAATAAAAAAATCGTATAGGATAACGCTAAAGAGGCTGTTGAGTAGTATCGTTTAGGCTCTCATCTTTATTTGTGCAACAGAGATTATGGTAAATAATTTAACTTTGTCTACAAAGAATAAAAATTTTGGCAGGATTATACTTTCATATCCCTTTTTGTAAACAACGTTGTACGTATTGTGACTTTCATTTTACTACGAATTTGTCTAAAGTAAATGAAATGATCGATGCAATTATACAAGAAGTAGAATTGCGTAAAAAAACAATACAATCACCAATAGAAACTATTTATTTCGGAGGAGGAACACCAAGTATTTTGGACAATGCTTTATTAAGCAAACTATTTACATACCTAGAAAAAAAAATCGATCTTTCTTCTCTCCAAGAAGTAACATTAGAAGCAAATCCGGATGATTTAACCAGAGAGAAATTAAGATACCTACGCTCAACACCAATCAACCGATTGAGTATCGGCGTACAATCTTTTTTTGATAATGATTTAACCTTTATGCATCGTGCTCACAAAGCAGACGAAGCCGAAAACAGCATAAAAATGGCTCAAGATTTTGGTTTTGATAATTTAACAATAGATTTGATCTACGGCACACCAACCACCACTGATCAACAATGGACCAAAAATCTGAACAAAGCTGTCGACCTACAAATACCCCATATTTCTTCTTATGCATTAACGGTAGAAGAAAAAACGATACTAAACCATGCAATAAAAAGTGGCAAGGCATCTGATATTGACGAGGAGCAACAGTATCGACAATTTTGTATTCTACAAGAATTTCTAACACAAAGAAACTATATACAATACGAAATATCGAATTTCGGAAAAGAAGGTTTTTTTGCAAAACACAACACAAGTTATTGGCAATACAAACCCTATTATGGATTTGGACCATCTGCCCATTCTTATAATGGCCGCTGTAGACAGTGGAATATTGCTAATAACCAACTATATATAAAAACTATAGCCCAAGGAAAACTACCTTGCGAAACAGAAAATTTATCAGAAATTGATCGATATAACGAGAAACTAATGATCGGTTTACGTACCATGTGGGGCATAGAAATCAGAGAAATAAAAAATCTATTCGCTAGAGATATATTTCACTCTTTCCAGAAAGAGACCTCCCTTTTATTGGCAGAAGGATTGTTGAAAGAGGAAGAAGGGTTTCTACGGATCCCAGACGAAAATAAATTTTATACCGATGGCATCACTTCTCGATTATTTTACGTCTAAAAATTCCTTAATTTTGCAGCTATGATCTATGATAATCGACCAATAGGAGTTTTCGATTCTGGAGTAGGAGGACTTAATTTTGCCAAGGAAATAAAAAGACTTTTACCCAAAGAAAGTATTGTATATTTTGGTGATACCAAACACTTGCCTTATGGTGAAAAATCAGCAGAAGCTATAAAAAAATATTCAAAAGAAATCACGCAATTTTTAATAAGTCAAAACTGCAAAGCAATTTTAGTAGCTTGCAATACAGCTACAGCCAATGCAATAGAAATAATAAAAGAAGTTGCAGGTGAAGAAATTTTGGTTGTTGATGTTATCAACCCTGTGGCCGAAAAAGTCGCTTATGAATTACGCACCAAAATTGGTGTAATCGCAACCAAAGCTACGGTGAATTCCTGTGCTTATAAAAAAACTATTCGAAAATTCAATAAACACATTAAAGTTGTCGAAGTAGCAACTCCTTTACTTGTACCAATTATCGAAGAAGGATTATACAACACCAACGTATCTCGAGCTGTTTTAGAAGTTTATTTATCAAATAAAAAGCTAGAAGGTATAGATTCTATAATATTAGGTTGTACTCATTATCCTTTGATACAGAAAGAAATAGAACAAATATTTGAAGGTAAAGTTCAAGTGATTAATTCGCCGCTTATAGTTGTTAATTGCTTAATCTATCAGCTTCACCAGAGACAACAATTAGCCAATAATAACAATCCTTATTACTTGTTTTATTTGTCAGATTACACAGATAATTTTCACAAAATCTCCAAGCGCTTTTTCGGGAACAAAATACAGTTACAAGAAAAAGATTTGACTAATTTTTGATAAGAACAATAAAATAATTACAATTCTCTTTTTTCTGAAGCTTGATAGTTGTATTTTTGAGAAACTTTTTCAAAAAACATTATGGAAACTTATACTTCAGAACAATTAATAGCCTTAGAAAACAAATACGGAGCACACAATTATCATCCTCTACCAGTTGTTTTAGAACGAGGAGAGGGTGTGTATGTTTGGGATGTAGAAGGTAAAAAATATTATGATTTTCTTTCTGCATATTCAGCAGTAAATCAAGGACACTGCCACCCAAGAATAGTTGCAAAGGGTGCCGAACAACTGTCGAAGTTAACGCTTACTTCTCGTGCTTTTTACAATGCAGAATTAGGTAAGTACGAAGAGTTTTTATCAAAATTATTTGACTTTGATAAAGTTTTACCGATGAACTCTGGTGCAGAAGCAGTAGAAACGGCACTAAAAATAGCACGTAAATGGGGATACGAGAAAAAAGGAATAGAAAATGACAAGGCAGTTATTGTTGTATGCGAAGGAAATTTTCATGGTAGAACGACTACAATAATATCATTTTCTAACGACGAAGAAGCACGTAAAAACTTTAACCCCTATACCTCTGGTTTTGTAAGCATACCTTATGGTGATGCAGATGCTTTGGCCAAAGTATTACACGATAATGCGGACAATATTTGCGGTTTTTTAGTAGAACCAATTCAAGGTGAAGCAGGAGTAAACGTGCCGCCAGACGGATATTTATCAGCATGTAAACAATTATGTAAGGATAATAATGTGCTATTCATTGCAGATGAAATCCAAACAGGAATCGCACGTACAGGGAAAATGTTAGCTATTGATTATGAAAATGTTAAGGCGGATATTTTGATTTTAGGTAAAGCCCTATCGGGAGGAGCCTATCCTGTTTCTGCGGTTTTGGCTGATGACGATGTTATGAATGTCATTCAACCCGGACAACATGGCTCAACCTACGGAGGAAATCCATTAGCTTGTGCTATTGCAAGAGAAGCTTTGCAAGTGGTATTAGATGAGAAATTACAAGAAAATGCTTTCGAATTAGGAGAATTTTTCCGCGCAGAAATTACTAAATTAGTGGACAATTTTTCTATATTGAAATCTGTTCGCGGGAAAGGATTGTTAAACGCATTGCTGATCAATGATACGCCAGAGAGTGAAACAGCCTGGAACTTTTGTCTAAAATTAGCAGAAAAAGGATTACTAGCTAAGCCAACACACGGAAACATAATTAGATTTGCACCACCGTTGGTTATTACCAAAGAACAAATAATCGATTGTATTCGAATTATAGAAGAAACGACTATAGAAATGTCGAATTAATACGGTAAATTAGTAGAGAATTAAAAAAAAAGTAATAATTTTTTTGATTTACTTTTCCTCAAAACACTAAACCTTTACTTATGAAAAAATTTTTAATTACTTTATCCTTAGTAGTAATCAGTTTGCCAGCAATCGCTCAAGAAAATACTTCTGGTAACGAAAAAAATGTTGAGAAATCAATCCTAAATAACTCAATAGAATTTATGGGTGATTGGCGTTTTATAGACCAAGGAGACCGATATCTCATAAAAGGAGAAGCAATAACAAATCACTCCTCTCATCGAACTAAAAATTTGAAGCTTAATATTTTTTTAGTTCCGAAAGCAGAATATACTACTTTTGATTTTTCTACAAATAAATCTATCAAGAACATTTCACTAGGAAGAATAGCAGGAAATGGGTCGAGTGTTAGAAATATTAAAATAGATTTCAAGGCTAATTTTGCAGAAAAATTACCAGATGGTCAGTATGTACCAGTGCTGATTATAGATAATTTGGTAATGAGTCGAAAGGTTTTAAATGATTTACATATCAAAAATGGAAAAATCGATCAACAAACATTACCTCAACCTGCCAAAAATGTAGAGCCTAAACAAGCAGAAACTACATCTAATTTCGAACAAAAAGGTTTTCAGTTTAAGCCAATTGTAACTTCTAATAAAGCAGAAAAAGATGTTTTTTTTGAAGGAAAAATCAAATTAGAGATTAATCAGAAAGACTATAAAGTCATTTTAATAAGCGAAGGAGGACACCTTGTAAATAATGCAAAGGAGGATAATCCGGTAAAAGTCCGAGTAGTATTAGTGAAAGACCTGAAGGAAAATGAAGACGGGAAAGGCTTTAATATAGCAGAATATTCATTAGACAATGTACCGGCACAAACAAAATTTGCTAACTTTACCTTTCAAACAAACTTATTACGCTTGATACCAAAAGGTAAATATACACCTGTTCTGATGATTGCAAAAGAAGAAAACGGGGAATATTTATTCAAATCTAGCTATGTTTTCGATAAAGAAATAGAGATAAAAAACTAACATTCTTTACGGTGTAAAAAATTAGTTTTTAATTATTTATAGCAAAGACTTAAACTATCTGTTTAAGTCTTTGTTGTTGATATATTCAACCAATGGTAAATCAAATATTTTTTTATCAAGATCAGTTTTTTTTTACTAGTTTTAGATGATAATATTTATCAAGTTTATCAAGCTATTTATTTATGTTACCTAAAGATAATCCGAAATATATAAAAGCCTGGGTTTCTTATGATTGGGCAAACTCTGTACATTCTTTGGTGATAGCATCGGCAATTTTCCCGGTTTATTACAGTGCTATTACTTTATCGGGTACCGATCAACCCATAAAATTTTTAGGATTATTGCCCGAAACAGCATTTAATTTCTCTTTGGCAATTTCCTTTTTAATTGTGATTATTCTCTCACCTATTTTATCATCCATTGCCGATTTGTTAGGTGATAAAATCAGATTTCTCCGTTTTTTTTGTTATATGGGATCATTCTCGTGTATGGGGATGTTTTTCTTTTCAAGTGCCGATTATATTTGGCTAGGATTGTTGCTAAACATTACAGCAAGTATAGGATTTTGGGGAAGTTTGGTATATTATAATGCTTATTTACCCGAAATAGTTTCCTATGAGAAAATGGATAAGGTTTCGGCTTGGGGATATATGTTCGGATATATAGGCTCGGTATTGTTGTTGGCGTTTTGCCTAGCGATAATCATGTTTGGACCAAAAGAAGAAGAATCTTTACTTACACGAACTTCGTTTTTGATAACCGGAATTTGGTGGTTCGGTTTTGCGCAATATGCTTTACGCGTTTTACCAAACAAAAAGAACAATAAAAAAGTACCCAAAAACATTATAGAAAGCAGTTTTCGTGAATTGAAAAATACCCTAAGAGATTTGATGCAATACCGAAATTTGCGGGTGTATTTAGCAGGATTTTTCTTCTTTAGTCTAGCCATGCAAACGATTTTTTTGATGGCAGCCTTGTTCGGTAGTTCAGAAATTGGCTTAGAAAGTGATGAGCTAATTTTGACTATTTTATTAATCCAGATCGAAGCCATACTAGGTGCTTGGTTATTTTCTCTACTATCAGGGAAAATAGGAAACAAAAATACAATCTTGATAGCTCTATTCATTTGGATTGTCACCTGTTTCATTGCGTACTTTATGGGTAAAGACGATCCGAATGTAAAATTGAAATTCTATCTTATGGCCGCTTTGGTTGGCCTAATTATGGGCGGGTTACAACCTTTGTCTCGAAGCACTTATTCTAAACTTCTGCCTGAAACCGATGATACGACTACTTATTTTAGCTTTTATGATGTGTTCGAGAAAAGTGCATTGTTCTTCGGATTAGTTATTTATGGTGTTTTGATAGAATATTCTGGCGGAATGAAACTATCGGCTCTTGCAATGGGGGTATCGTTTATGATCAGTGTGGTGATATTTTTATTTTTTAAAATGGAAAAAGCAGAAAAATAATCCTAACATTCTATCGGTAAATCAGGATTTGCACCCCATTCTGACCAAGATCCATCATACACTTTTACAGAATGATAGCCTATAGAATAGGCTGCCAAAGCCAAAATACTTGCTGTAATTCCCGAACCACAACTAAAAATATAATCATTTTCAGGATCTCCAATAGCCTTGAAAATTAAATTGATTTTTTGTGGAGATTGTAAAAAATTTTCATCCAGAATATCTTCAAAAAACACATTGTACGCATTTGGGATATGTCCACTTCTTATACCTGGGCGTGGTTCTGCTTGTTTACCCCTAAAACGAGCAGGAGAACGTGCATCTACAATACGTACGTTTTCATCTTCTAAAACCTGTAAAACATTGTCTGCAGTTGCTATCCATTCTTTGTTTAATTGTACCGTTATTGGAGTTGTTTTTTTAGTTTCTATGTACGCATCAACCACTGGTAATTGATTACCTTTCCAGGCAGGTAAACCACCATCTAAAACAAAAACATTCTCAAAACCAAAAACCTTAAAAGTCCACCAAGCTCGCGGAGAAGAATAGACGCCCCAACGATCATATACGACAATAATCGAATCTTTATGAATGCCCAATTCTGCTATATAATTAGAAAAATTTTCTACAGAAGTCAATGTGTGTGGGAGAGGAGAGCTGGTTTCTGAAGCTCTATTCTCGGTATCGAAAAAAAGTGAGTGCGGGATAAGCTCTAATTTTTCATCTTTAAGAGAAGCATCAATTTTATCAATTGTTGCATCTAGAAGAACCAAATTTTCGTTATCGAATATTGCTTGCAATTGTTGCGTTGTGATAAGCGGATGTTGACAATTCATAAAAAAAAATACCTTTATTACGAGAATAAAGGTATTAAAAATAACGTAAGATAAGTTATTTATTGTTCAGAAAATGATTCTGTCTGTGCTTGGCCGATGCTACCATTAGGTGCTTCGATTTTTAGTAAAGAAGACAAAGTTGGTGCGATGTCTGTCATGTTAACGGTCTTATAACTTTTACCATGTTTTACTCCCCAACCCATCATAACGAACGGTATATGCGAATCGTACGAATTCCATGATCCATGCGTAGTACCAGGAGAGTTTTGTTTCCCGCTATACCATTGTGGATTTAGAATGTATTGTACTGCGCCACTTCTTTTATTGTGGTATCCGTTGACAATTCGTTCTTTAAGTAGGCTTGGTACAGAATACATCCCGATTCGTTCTACATCTACTGCAAAGGAAATTACCGGGTGTTTTTGTAACTCACGCACAATTGCATCTTTCAATTTTATCTCATCAATTTTATTACTTTCGATAATCGGATAATTTAGATGAGCTTGATAATTGGTCAATGATCTTACCAAGTTACTAACACCAAACTCTTGTTCTAATGCCGTGTTTAGTTGATCTCTTGTTTCTTTCGACTGAAAGTATCCACCATTTCCTTTGTGGTCTGTTATATATTTTGGGTTGTGAGCGGCACCGTGATCAGCGGTTAAGAATACTAAATATTCTCCTTTCCCTACTTTTTGATCCAAAAATGTAAAGAATTTAGCCAAATCTTGATCCAAACGTAAATAAGTATCTTCGATTTCGGTTGTGTTTATCGAGTAATGATGCCCTATGTAATCGGTAGCAGAAAAACTTATTGCAAGAAAATCGGTAATACCTGGTTTATTCTGTCCCAATTTTTCGTTTTCGATAAGGGCTTGAGCTAATTCTGCTGTAATTGTATTTCCGTAGGGCGTTACTTTTATCAAATCGTATCCATTCTCCTTCTTTAGTTGAGCCAAATTTTTCGGAAAGTCAGCTTTCTTTTCTCCTTTAAAAAGTCCTTTGTATTCATATCCTTCTTGGTCGGTATTGACATAGGTATTTTTAGGATAAAGCGTGTTCCATTCTTTTAAATATTTATCTGCAAACTTACTGTCATTCAGTTGGTTAATCCATTTTGGTAAGGTTTTCATGTAGAAGGTACTCGAAATCCATTTTCCCGTCTCACCATCTAACCAATATGCTGCATCACCAAAATGTCCGGCAGGTAAAATTCCTCCACGATCTTTGATAGAAATTCCATAAACTTTCGAACGGAAATTCGTTGCTAATTTCAATTGATCTGTAACGGTAGAAGCTAGTAAATTTCTAGGCGACATTTTACCGTTTTTGTTTGTTGTACCAACACTTTCTACACTATCATCTTGTGTACAATACATGCTTTCTCCGGTTGCTTGGATGATAAAGTCATTTCCTGCAATACCATGAATAGCAGGTACACTTCCGGTGTATATGGAAGAGTGGCCAATGGCTGTGTAGGTTGGGATATAATCGATATAGGTATTTTCGTAGGTAAACCCTTCGTTGAGTAAGCGTTTGAAGCCACCAGGCGAGTAGCGATCCTGAAAACGGTACAAATAATCCCAACGCATTTGGTCTACTACGATTCCGACAACAAGTTTTGGTCGGTTAACTTCTTGCGCTTGTGTAAATTGAGTTGCAAATGCAAAGATAAATCCAAGAAATAATTTCTGAAATTTCATTTTTGATGTAATTTTTTGGATGTAAAATTAAAGTTTATTTTTTTTGTTTAAATTAAGATTGGATTAAGTTTTATCTCATACAACAGAATTAAATAGTCTATAAAGAAAAAAACCATCAACTTTTTTGATGGTTTTTATGTTTTCTAACTATTCTTGTACGAAATATTGATAAAAGTAAGGGATGGTTTCGATTCCTTTGTAGAAATTGAATAAACCATAGTGTTCATTTGGTGAGTGGATTACGTCAGAATCCAAGCCGAATCCCATCAATACAGATTTTGTACCTAATTCTTCTTCGAACAAGGCTACAATCGGTATAGAACCTCCACCACGTTCGGCAATGGCTTCTTTCTCGAACGTTTCACTCAAAGCTTTTTTTGCAGCTTTGAAGCCTTTGTGCGAGGTTGGTAATAGATAAGGTTTACCACCATGGTGTGGCATAACTTTTACTTCTACCGAGTTTGGTGCTAAGGTTGGGAAATAGTCGACAAATTTTTGGGTAATATCATCCGGATCCTGTCCTGGTACCAAGCGCATAGAAATTTTGGCATAGGCATGCGATGGAATAACTGTTTTGGCTCCCTTACCAATATAACCACCCCAAATACCGTTTACGTCTAACGTAGGTCGGGTAGATGCACGCTCTATTGTACTGAAACCTTCTTCACCTTGAATATCTTTTATTCCTATAGATTTTTTATAGTCTTCTACATCAAAAGGAATTTTGGCTAATTCTTCTCTTTCTTCTGCAGTAGGTTCGATAATATTATCATAAAACCCTGGAATTGTGATGTGTCCTTTATCGTCTATTAATTTGTCGATCATCGAACATAGAATGTTGATCGGATTGGGAACTGCTCCACCATACACCCCCGAATGCATATCTCGATCAGCACCTTTCACTTCGACTTCGATATACGATAAACCTCTTAAACCAACATTGATAGAAGGTTGATCGTTTGAAATGATAGAAGTGTCTGAAATTAGGATTACGTCATTCTTTAGTTTTTCTCGGTTATTTTTCACGTAATTCACCAAACTAGGCGAACCTACTTCTTCTTCGCCTTCGATCATGAATTTTATATTGCAAGGCAATTCATTTGCCGCTATCATGGCTTCGAATGCTTTTACATGCATAAAGAATTGTCCTTTATCATCAGCAGATCCGCGAGCAAAAATTGCACCTTCTGGGTGAATTGTTGTTTCTTTGATTACTGGCTCAAATGGTCCGGACTCCCATAACTCTATTGGGTCGGCAGGCTGTACATCATAATGCCCGTAGACCAAAACAGTTGGCAAAGCTGGATCGATAATTTTATCACCATACACTACAGGGAAACCTTCTGTTTCTTCGATACTAACATTATCTGCTCCTGCTTTGGTAAGAAAATCGGCAACTTTCTCTGCGGTATCGTATACGTCTTGTGTATATGCAGGATCTGCACTGATTGATGGGATTTTTAAAAGTTCAATTAATTCATCCAAAAAACGTTGTTTGTTTTCTTGTATAAATTGTTGTGTCTTGTCCATTTTTTATTTTTAATGAAATATTCGCCTAAAGTAATAATAAAACTTCGAAAAGTCTTCATTAATCCATTTTTTTTATCTTTGTGCAAATGATTTGAAACATGATTATATACAATACCACATTCTTTGTAGATGCTGCTGTAGAAGAAGAATGGCTAGAATGGTTTCAGAACGAACAGATTACAAATTACTTAGAAAAAAAACATTTTTCAGAAGGAAGGTTTGCCAAAGTTACCTCGCACGAACAAGATGGTACGGTCTCGTATGCTATGCAATTATTTTGTGAAAACCAAGAGAAATTAATGCAGTTTAGAAAAGATATATTGCCATATTTGCAAACAGAAAGTCTAAAGAAATTTGGTACGAAAGTACTTTCATTTGAAACTGAAATGTTGCACATAAAGGATTTCGGATCAAATTAATAACGTTGTAGCGATACCCTAAATAAGTTTAGGGTATTTTTTTGTTTACTTATTTTATATCCTACACTTTTTTCTAAACTTCTCTTAGAATCGCTTCTATTTCGTGGGCTTCTATCACATGAACTGCTGGCCATTTTTTTTGGGCTACAGTAAGCATTGCCTGTGCCAAACGATAGGTAGGAAGTGGTTTTTGTTTTTGCAGTAAACCGATGCGATTGATAAATTGCAACACATAAACCGCTAAGTTTTCTCCTTTTCGATCAGAGTTGGGGCGAACCAAAAGTGGAGGACGAACTATAATACATTGCTCAAACTTCAATTGCTCTACAGCTTTTTCTAGTTTACCTTTCATTTTCGAGTAAAAGAAAATCGAGTTTTCGTTGGCTCTACTGGCCGACACCAATACATATTTCGGTACCTTGTTTTCTTTGGCAATCCGAGCAAAGGTATACTGATAGTCAAAATCGATCGTCCATTGATTTTTTTTACTACCTGCTTTTTTCAGCGTGGTGCCCAATGCAGAAAACAGAACATCTCCCACAACCCATTGTTGCCATTTTTCGGGTTTCGAGAAGTCGATGCAATGAACGGTCAATTTAGGATGCACTTTAAACGTATTTTTTCGTACAAAAATAGTGATCGAAGAATACGCTGGATGTTCGAGAAGTTGTTGTACCAATTCTTTTCCTGTCGCGCCCGTAGCACCGATAATCAGAGCATTCATTGTTTTTTGTTTTATAAAATATAATCCTAAAGATACATCAATTTCTTTGATAATCGAACACTCAGGGGACATGGTTAATAAAGTATTCTTGGGATGTTGTTTAGAAGTATGTTCAACGAGCAGAATACCTTATGCATATTTGTGTATGAGCTAAAGTTGTTATTGTGTGCTATTTGTTTCAATGTGAGATTTCTGAATAGAATTGCAGCAAGTGCTTTCAGCATTCGCATTTTTACAACGTATTGGCTATAGGTACAATTGAAATAAAACTTAAAAGCATTCTGAACTTCGTAGATCGAGTATTATAATATAACCTATAACATATACGGTTTTGTTTGGTTGAAATTCTGAAACAAATGAATGCTAAAAAAGATTACTTTTGCGTTGGTTTTTCTATCGACTTTTCGCCACTAAGAAAATCATATGATATAGAAAATTGATGTTCAGAAATTTATAAATAAACAGGATAGAAATTTATGTTCAGACACAGCGGTAAAAAAAGAACTTTCAGACACAACATGCGTATTGCGTCTCTTTTATCTTTTGTAGCTGGAATTGTGAATGTTGCTGGTTTTTTATCGATACAACAGTTAACAACCAATGTAACGGGACATTTTGCGTTCTTTGTTGATGAGGTATTCCGTTGGAATTTTTGGGGAAGTTTAGTTTTCTTTCTTTATATTTTTTTCTTTTTGTTAGGCTCCTTCGTGTCGAATATGATTGTAGAAATTATATCTAAACTCAACGACAAGCCAAGTTATCGTACACCGATTATCATCGAAAGTATTATCTTATTATTGGTGGCTACTTTCGGTCAAAAAATAATTTACACTCATGCAGATTTCATCGCTTGTGTATTGCTTTTCACGATGGGTTTACAGAACTCATTGGTAACGAAAATCTCTAAAGCTACCGTTCGTACTACGCATCTTACCGGACTTTTTACCGATTTGGGCATCGAATTATCGCAGCTGTTTTTCTATAAATTACCCGAACAAAAAAAGAAGCTCTTGTCTTCTATCAAATTGCGTTTGACCATTATTAGCTTTTTCTTTTTAGGCGGATTTTTGGGTGGAATTTTGTATTCTTCGCTACAATTGAATATTTTGGCAATTGCCGCTGCTTTTTTACTATTCGGATTGATCTATGATGAGATTCGATTGAAAATTGCACGTTTCAATCATTAATGTTAATTGTTTTTGATCAACGAGTTTTTCTATATTTAAATTTTCAAACCATACTGTTTATTTTATGAAAATTGCTTATTCTAAAAAGAGACTTCTTATCAATGCATTTTTAGGCTTTTTTTGGGTGCTAATGGGAGCGATATATTTAATGACAAATGTTAATTTTTCTTGGTTGAGTTATTTAACGATCATTTTAGGATGTCTGTATATTTATTTGTTTGTACGAGATTATTACAAAAAATATATAGAAGTGAATGAGAATTCTTTGACAGTAAATACTTTCCCTGTTAAAACTATTCTTTTTAAGGATCTCATTAATGTATCATATTTTGCAGGTGAGTTTACATTCAAGACTGATAAAACTACAATTCGAATTAATAAAAATTTATTACAAAAAAGTCAACAAGTTTTTTTCGAAGAGTTTTTTCAAAACTTAAAAAATAGAATAGACTAATATTGAACCAAAACTTATTATTGTATCTATTTTTACCGCTTATTTATAGAAGTAAAGGCAGAATATTCGGCAAATTCTACCGAAAAGATTAACTTTACGTAATTAGAAAATTATCGATCAAAATAGATTACCATGAGAAAAAGATTAATTACTTTGTCTATCATGGCTTTAGCAATAAATTATTCTTGCTCTAGCTCGAAAAGTACAGTTAGTTTACCCATGACACAAAATGACGAAAAAATTGACGAAAAATACAAAGACAATCCGTTCTTTACCAAAAGCTCTTTACCGTATCAGGCACCGGATTTTGATAAAATAAAAGACGAACATTATCAACCTGCTTTCGATTTTGGATTGCAACAACAATTAGCAGAAATTGAGTTAATTACGAAAAATGCAGAAGCTGCAACCTTCGAAAATACAGTTTTGGCTTTAGAGAACAGCGGAAAAGTATTGAAGCGCGCACAGATTATATTTTATAACATGACAAGCGCGAATACGAATGATGCTTTGCAAGCTTTGCAAGAAAAATATGCACCGATTTTTGCGGCTCATTATGATAAAATTTATTTGAATGAAGATTTGTACAAGCGGATAAAAAGTGTTGATACGAAGAATCTAAATTCAGAAAGTAAGCGTTTGGTTGAGTATTATTTACAAAACTTCGAAATTGCGGGCGCCAATCTTTCTGTAGAAAATAAGACCAAGTTGAAAGAAATCAATCAACAATTGGCAAGTTTATCGACCCAATTTGGGAGCAAATTATTAGAAGCCAGAAAGAACGGTGCTGTTTTGTTTGATGATGTAAAAGAACTCGACGGACTTTCTGCAGATGATATTGCTGCAGCTGCGAATGATGCTAAAAAAGCTGGCTTTGACGGGAAATATCTCTTAGCCTTGCAAAATACTACCCAACAACCTTTGCTGCAAAACATGAAAAATAGAGCTTCTCGCGAAAAACTTTTCAAAGCATCGTGGACGCGTGCAGAAAAGGGGGATGCCAATGATACCCGAGAAACCATCGAGCAATTGGCCAAATTGCGTTTAGAAAAAGCTCAGTTGTTTGGTAAGAAAAACTTTGCCGAATGGAAACTGCAAGACCAAATGGCCAAAACGCCCGAAGCGGCTTTTGGTTTGATGAAACAATTGGCCAAACCTGCAGTAGAAACAGCCAAGAAAGAAGCCGCAGAAATTCAATCGTTGATCGATCAACAAAAAGGGAACTTCAAACTCGAGCCTTGGGATTGGAATTTCTATGCAGAACAAGTACGAAAAGCTAAATATGATTTGGATGAAAACGAGATAAAGCCTTATTTCGAATTGAAAACGGTTCTGGAAAAAGGAGTATTCTTTGCTGCTGAAAAATTCTACGGAATCACCTTCAAACAACGAACAGATTTGCCGGTTTATCATCCAGATGTTGTGGTTTACGAAGTGTTTGATCACGATGGAAAGTCGATGGCATTGTATTATCTAGACTTTTATACCCGTAACAATAAAAGTGGTGGTGCTTGGATGAATAATTTTGTGGAGCAGTCTCATTTATTAGGACAAAAACCAGTCATTACCAATGTATTCAATTATCAGAAACCGGCAGACGGAAAACCCTCGTTGATTTCTTTTGATGATGTAACCACGATGTTCCACGAATTCGGGCATACGTTGCATGGTTTGTTTGCAAATCAGGATTACGTATCTCTTTCAGGAACCAATGTTCCGCGAGATTTTGTTGAGTTTCCTTCTCAAATCAACGAACATTTTGCGTTAGAAGCAGAAGTATTGAAAAATTATGCAGTTCATTACCAAACGAAAAAAGTAATGCCACAAGCATTGGTTGATAAAATAAAAAAAGCATCTAATTTCAATCAAGGCTATGCGACAACCGAATTGGTAGCTGCTGCTTTGTTAGATATGACGTATCATACCGTAAGCAAAACTCAAGATTTTGCACCTGTTTTGGAATTCGAAAAACAAGCTTTATTGTCAAATGGTGTTGCATTATCACAAGTTCCGCCGCGTTATCATTCACCATATTTTGCACATGTCTGGGGAGGAGGTTATTCGGCCGCGTATTATGCTTATATTTGGTCGGAAACCTTGGATTCAGATGCTTGGGAATGGATAAAAGCTAATGGTGGAATGACCCGAGAAAATGGAGATCGATTCAGAAAATACATTCTTTCGATAGGGAATACGAAAGATTTGAATCGAACTTTTGAAGAATTTACTGGCCGGAAAGCAAGCATAGAGCCACTGCTAAGAACACGGGGATTCATCAAATAGAACAAAATAACCGATAAAAAAGCTATCATTTTTTGATGGCTTTTTTGTTTATACAACACAAAAAAACATGATTGGCAAGTTGTATATCCTAAATAGATGGTCTATTATCGCACAGAGTTTACAGAAATAGTAGTATCGAAATAATTGAGTAATTTTATAAAAAAATATTAAACCATGTACACCATTTTACACAATTCACGTTGCGGAAAAAGCAGAGAAGCAATGAAGATATTGGAAGAGTCGAACAAAGAATTTACGGTTAGAGAATACCTTAAAAACCCATTGAACAAGGAAGAAATTGTATCGATATTAGGAAAGTTGAACGTGAAGCCAATGGACATTATCAGAACCAATGAAGAGGAGTGGAAAACGAATTTCAGGGGAAAAGAGTTGAGTGATGAAGAGTTGATCGATGCGATGATTGCGTATCCTAAATTGATTCAACGGCCCATTGTTTTTGATGAAAAGAGTGGAGTAGTAGGAAGGCCAACAGAATTGGTAAAAGAATTTATCCAATAACCTATGGCTTGTAAAAATCCATCTAAAAATCGATAGGCTAAATTTATCATCATAATTATATAAAAACATTCTAAGGTAAGTTGGTTTGATAATTGATGGTTTGAATATAAAAACCTTTAAAAAAATGGAGAACAACAAAAAAATTAAACAACTTACCAAAAGTGTAATTGATAATCAGGACCAAGTTCTAACGACGAACGATGGTGTACCGATTTATGATAATAACAATACACTAAAAGCGGGTGATCGAGGACCTTCTTTACAACAGGATCATATTTTTTATGATAAATTAGGACATTTTGATCGAGAAAGAATCCCAGAAAGAGTCGTGCATGCAAGAGGAAGTGGTGCGCATGGTGTATTAGAAATTCATGAAGATATTTCAGAATTTACGTGTGCTAAGTTTTTACAGAAAGGAGTGAAAACACCATTATTTACTCGTTTTTCTACCGTAGCCGGTTTCAAAGGTTCTACCGATTTGGCTCGTGATGTTCGTGGTTTTTCTGTGAAATTCTATACCGAAGATGGCAATTTTGATTTGGTAGGAAATAATATTCCGGTATTTTTCATTCAAGATGCAATGAATTTTCCAGATCTTATACACGCTGTGAAACCAGAACCCGACAAAGAAATTCCACAAGCCGCTTCGGCGCACGATACTTTTTGGGATTTTGTATCGTTGATGCCAGAATCTGCTCATATGATTATGTGGGTGATGTCTGATCGAGCCATTCCTCGAAGCCTCAGAATGATGGAAGGTTTTGGGGTGCACACATTTAAGTTGGTGAACAAAGATGGGAAAGGAACTTTTGTGAAATTCCATTGGAAACCAAAATTGGGTGTACATTCTGTTGCTTGGAATGAAGCACAAAAAATATCTGGATACAATTCAGATTTTCATCGTCAAGATCTATGGGATGCAATCGAAAGTGGTAACTATCCGCAATGGGATTTGGGTGTACAATTGATTCCGGAAGAAGATGAATTCAACTACTCTTTTGATCTATTAGACGCAACCAAAATTGTTCCTGAAGAAGTAGTGCCGGTGAAAATTATTGGTACGATGACTCTAAATAAAAATCCGGATAATTTTTTTGCAGAAACAGAGCAGATTGCTTTTGATCCAGGTAGAATTGTTCCTGGCATCGATTTATCGGATGATCCTTTGTTACAAGGACGTGTTTTCTCGTATATGGATACACAAAATTATCGTCTTGGTGGGAATTTTCACGAAATTCCGATCAATAGATCTATCGTACAAAAGCATAACAATCAGAAGGATGGAAGTTCACGTATCGATATTCTGAAAGGTAATGTAAGTTATTTTCCGAATAGTAAAGCTTCAGGTTGTCCGTACCAAGCGATGTGGAAAGGTGAAGAAGGATTTGTTTCGCACAAACAAAAAGTAGATGGTGCGAAAGTTCGTGCAAGATCGGATTCTTTTGCTGATCATTTTTCACAAGCTACTTTATTTTATCGATCTCAGTCGGAAGAAGAGAAGCAACATATTATAAATGCTTTAAGTTTCGAGTTGAGTAAAGTAAATGATCCGAAAATTAGAGAACGTCAAGTTGCGATTTTATATCAAATTGATCCTACTTTAGCGCAAAAAGTTGGTGATAATTTACAAATAACTCCTCCGACCGAATTGGATGAGTTGACGTTGAAATTTGCTCGTCAGAACCATCCTAATTATCCTATCCAACCTAAAAAAGTTGAAGTAGAAAAATCGGCTGCACTTAGCATGAAAGTTGGCAAAGGAGAGGGAACGATTGCAACAAGAAAAGTAGCCTTTTTGGTTAGCGAAGGAGTTGAAAAACAAAGTATTGATGCGTTGAAAAATGCTTTAGAAAAACAAGGCGCAGAAGCGGTGCTGATCAGTACAAAAGTAGGTGATCTTACGTTGGATAATGGAGAAAAAGTAAATATAGAACATACGTATACAACGGACCCTTCGGTATGTTTTGATGCTGTTTATACTCCGGCAGGCGCTTCGGTTGACGTCTTAAAAAACAATGCAGATTATTATGAGTTTATCAATGATGCGTATAGACACTGTAAAGTTTTGGCTTTTGCGAAAGGCACTGAAAAGTTATTGGATAAATCTTTTGTAGAAAAAGATGCAGGTGTTTTCTTAGCCAATGAAAATGATCAGTGGGTCGATGGATTTATCGATATGTTGAAAAAACATAGAGTCTGGGAGCTAGAAGAAAGTAGAAAAGTTCCCTCATAAACTTGTACTACCGAATAATCGTCTAGATTGAAATGTAAAAAGGGAAAAGTTTTCAGGCTTATCCCTTTTTTGGTAATTGTTTCTCTGCAAATTGTTTAAGTTTTTGTAAACCTTTTCCTGTGCGATTATTTAATATGGCTATTCAGACAAAGCTTCATCAAATATATTATTAAGAATTAAAAATTAAGAACGAATAAAAAAAGCTCTGTAAAAATATACCTACAGAGCTTTTCATGATAAAAAAATTATGGTTTTGATGAAATTATTTTTTCATAAATTTTAGTGTAATAAATTGGTTGTCTTTTGTTTGAAGTTTTAGGATATACACACCTTTTGTAAGGGTTTGCACATCTATTTGCTTACCGTTGTATTTTTGTTTTCGAATTGTTCGTCCGGCAACATCTTTGATTTCGTAAGCAATAAGGTTTTGACTGTTTTCTAAGTTTAGGAAATCATTCGTTGGGTTTGGATAAACTTTTACTGATGAAGCGTAAAACTCGTTAGTATTTAGATTAGTTGTTACTTCTAATTTAAATGTCCCTTCTGTAAAATCGATAATAGAAGAAGAGCCAATATTGATGTAGTATTTTCTACCTTCTGTAGTGTTAAGTAAAGTAACAGTTTCTGGTTTAGAAAAGCTTTGATCGTCTACATTTGCCAAACAAGAGGTTTCGTCACAGCTACCTTCTTTTACTACTATTTGCGGATTCCAGAAAGATGTTGGCGTTACGGTAATGGTAATATCACTGCCGTTACCTTCTACTACATACCAAAGTCCATCATTCGCTACTCCTTGACCGTTACAATTTACGGGACCTTCTGAGTTCGATGCAAAACTTCCGTCGATGTCTTTAGAGAAGGGTAGGGTAGTGATTGATTCTGCTGTAGAACAATTGTCATTGGCCACAGGTGTACCTGTTGTGAAAGTTGTAATTTGACAGTTTTCTGCTTCACCTTCTGCATTTACCGGTGTTATTTGCACATAGTGCTTGGTATTTGGCTTCAGTTCATAGGTGAAAAAATAGTCAAGATAAGAGCCATTATCATATTTGTTGGCGATATTCCAGTTGCCTTGTTCATCACCTACAGAAACCAAATATTTTTCTGCTCCTGCTGCTGCATCATAAGCAATTTTTGGCAAGAAAATCTGGTTTGTAGCGCCGTCTACAGGGAGTATAGCTTTGGTACAGCTTGGTAGAGTAGATCCTCCTTCTAATCCATACAAAGTGATGTTTGGTAGAATGTCATATAATTTTCCTTCGCCCGGATTATTCGGATTAATTACGTTAGCATCTGATAATTCTCTACGGTATAATGATGAGTTATTAGCACTCAAAGTTCCTATAAATGCACTAGAAAAACTACCATATCCTTTCTTTTTTTCGTGAATAGTTACTACCAGATGGTCTATTCCGTTGTACGTAAACTCTTGATCGAAATTGATTTTTACCTTGTTATTTGCATCAATAACCAATGTACCCGAAAAAACTTTCGTCGATTCTGAATTAGGAGACCAATCGGTTGTCGAACCAAAACCATCTTCTTTTTTGTGCGACAAATAAACATCTACTTCATCAGAATTATTCAAGTTGCTACCTGCTTTCATGGTGTATTCTATCGCATTTATTTTACCAGAAACGCCTATTGCGCTTGCTTTATAAATAGACTGCGAGTAAGTATAATTGTAAGGAATAGAAATTGGCAGGTTGGTAGAATAGGTGTCATTTCCGATGTGGATTTGTCCTATTGCGAAAGTACCTAATAATAAGGCTAGAGAGTAAAAAAGTTTTTTCATTTTTTATTAAAGTTAATGGCTGCAAAAATAATATAATAATCAACGATAAGCCATTATATTCAGGAAAAATTTCAAGCATTTTGTCTTATGTTAGAATCGTATTCTACTAGATTGTTCTAAATGATTTATCTATTTCGGATATAAGAATACATCTTATCAAAAAAAAATAAATGATTAAATAAAGGTTGTAATTTGTTATTTTGCAGTTCTGTAAAAGTAAAATTTATACCATGAAAAGCTTCCTTTATCTTGCCAGTGCAATTTTGTTCGAAACCTTTGCCACTTCTATATTGAAGAAAACCGAAAATTTTACCAAGCCATTTCCGTCGGTTCTATTTGTTGTTTTTATGGGACTTTCATTTTATTTGCTTTCATTGGCACTCAAAGGGATTCCGATAGGTATTGCGTATGCAATTTGGTCTGCCGTAGGAATTATTTTCATTTCTTTGATTGGCTTTTTTGTCTACAAAGAAAAACTAGATTTCCCGGCTGTTTTGGGTATACTCTTCATCATCGTTGGTGTAGTCATCATCAATGTTTTCTCTGAAACCAATACTCATACTTAAAACAATAATTTGATACAAAATAGAGATTATTATCCTGTAATTCGAGGAATGCAAAAAGGAAATTCGTCTTTAGTGATTGATAAAAAAGCAAATAAATAGGGTCCGATTCAAAAAAAATAAAAAAAATTCCTAACGATTTAATTGCTAAATTAACCCAAAAATTTACGGTTAAAGATTGGATACAAATATATGGGCAAACACTGTAAAAAAAATAATGCCAATAAAAAACTTTAGACAATGAAAATTAAATTGTTGCGACTCAACGAGAAGAATAGATATTTACATATTTATAATCGTTTTTATTGCCAAAAAAATATTATTCCTATTGGCAGTGATTGTCATGCTGCGTATATTCTAAACGCTTTGAATTTAAGGAAACAATCGATTGTTTTTGATTGGCTTTTTTGCAATTCGAAAAAGGGAGTTGAATATGTCAATAAGATGATAGAAACAAATTTTTCTGATTTTTTATGCAATTTGACCAAGAACGAAAGACAACATATTATTTCTGAAAATTATCCTTATGTAGAGTTTTTTCATGAAAAGAATTTAATTGATTCCTCGACCGATCGTAATAAAATGAGCAAAAGAGGAAAAAGATTTCTAGAGGCAATTGAAAAAGAATCTTGTATTTTATTGTATGTTGCAAATTATGAGTTTTTTAAAAAAGAAAGCGATACCGATTATTTTATCGAAACTTTGCATCAATTGAACATATTAACTAAGAATGCACATTCCATAAAAATATTTATCAAATGCAATCAAAATGTAAATAATTTCGAGCAAATTAATTATTTTGTAAATTCTTGTAATGAACTAAAAAATGTTAAAGCTGTAAAATATTTTCTCGACACCCAAAAATATGGTGCTTGGGGGAATGTAAAAGATTATATACCTTTGTTAACAGCTTTAGAAATTCCGGTAAAAAAACACTTTCTACCAAAAGTTTTTATCAAATAAAAATATTCAATATAAATCTCGAGAGAAAAAAATATATATTTACGAAAGCACCCATATTTTGGTGGGTACTTATGGATTCATTTAAAGAAAAGCCATGGAGCAGCTACAGAAAACATATTATGATTTTTTGATAGAAATTATAACGTATATTGTGATAATAGTATCGGTTGTTTTTTTATTTATTAATTATCAACAATTACCAACAACAATTCCGATTCATTTCAATGCGCGTGGTGAAGTTGATGGTGTTGGAGAAAAATACACGCTCTATATTTTGGTGTTGATACAAATTATTCTTTTTATTGGTCTCAATTTTCTGAGTAAAAAACCGCATCTCTATAATTATCCTGTACCATTACCGACGATAATAAAGCACAACAATATCAATTGGCAAGTCGTTTTATTCGGGTGCTTAACCTGTTTATTAGTTTTATTTTTTTCTTGCTAATTTATGAGACTATTTCAGTTGCTTTAGAGAAATCGAACGGTTTGGGAGAGTGGTTTTTACCGCTATTTCTTGGCCTCACCTTCGTACCGACTTTGGTATATTTGGTGCGAGCCAGTAAAATTAAATAAACTTAATCCATAAAATACATTTGCACCTCAAGCGAAGGAAAAATATCTAAAAAGATAATATAAAATAAATATCAACTGCTAGAGTAATAAAATAACAGTGGTAGGACAATTGAACGCATATTTGTTTTATCAAGTAAATCTTTGTATCTTAGCAAAAGATGTATACTGCTACATGAAGATAGTTTTATCAATATCTCAATTTTTGTGTTGTGCAAAAAGTCTCGTTTCTTCTTTGGCTTATTTGCATGATGATTCTTATATACGAAACTCGAAAGAGTTTATCAACTAAGCCCTGCTAAGATCTAAAAAGCAGGGAAAAACAGCTTACGAAATTTAACGTTTAACATATATCATCGTTCTTCTTTTTCGATTCTATAAAGCTAATTAATTTACTACATGCATTTATAGGAAAAAAAGAAGAACACTATTACAAAAAAAAATTATGGAGTACAATGTAGTTTTTACGACGGGGATCAGTGATATGATCAGAGAGCACTTGAGGAGGAAACTAGTAAACCCACAAGTAGAGAATTTATTAACCGAAGAAATCAGAAACATGGAGTTGGTTTCTCGAAAAGAATTACCTGCAGATATAGTAAATATCAACCGAAAAGTACGCGTAAAAAATCACACAAAAGGGACTGAACAAGATTATATTTTCTTGTCGAGTAACTTCCGTGAAAAGCCAAAGAAAAATAAATATTCTATTCTTTCTTCAATGGCATTGGCTACACTTGGGCGCAAAACAGGAGATCGCTTTACTTGGCCGTTTGATGAAGGAGAAATGGATATAGAAATTCTAAGTGTAGAAGATTATTCAAACCCTAACTAATTTTTTAGCGTTTAAATAAATACATTAAGCGAAGAGCAATACAAAATTTTTTATCGAAAAACAGCAGGCTTTTTTTAATAAGCTCTGCTGTTTTTTTTGCACACAACTCAAAAATAATAATCACATAAGATAAGTATGCAGCCAATATTTTTTGTAGAAAAAATACGTATATTCAACAAATATTGAAAAATAAAAAAATATGAACTATTCTATTCTCGACTTGGCCTATGTAATGAAAGGAGATACGTTTACACAAACTTTCGAGAAATCAGCATTATCAATCCAACTTGCAGAAGATTTAGGATATACCAGATATTGGGTTTCGGAGCATCATAACATGGCAAACGTTATCAGTTCGGCAACAAGCATTTTGATTGGTTACTTGGCAAGTAAAACTAAAAAAATACGTGTTGGTTCGGGCGGAATAATGTTGCCCAACCATACCACCTTATCCGTTGCAGAACAGTTTGGTACCCTCGATGCAATGTATCCCAATAGAATAGATTTAGGTTTAGGGCGAGCTCCAGGAACAGATGCGCTAACAGCACAACGATTGAGAAGAGGCATTTTAGACTATAATTATCCTTTTGAACAGCATATAGAAGAACTAGAGCTTTATTTTTCTATAGAAAATGCTCAATCAAAAGTGAGAGCTTTACCAGGAGAAGGAGCAAATGTACCTTTGTATATGCTAGGTTCTAGTACCGATTCTGCCTATCTATCGGCAAAACTAGGTTTACCCTATGCATTTGCAGGTCATTTTGCGCCAGCTCAGTTCTTCGCAGCCCATAAAATTTATCATGAGAATTTTCAACCATCAGAACGACTAGCAAAACCATACATGCTTTTGTGCGCAAATTTTATTCTAGCCGATACAGTAGAAGAAGCACATTATTTGTCCAAAACCATGTATCAATCATTTGCAAATATTGTAACCGATCATCGTAAACCGATTGTTTCACCCGAGGAAACTTCATTAGAAAATCTAAGCAAAGAACAACTTGCAGTAGTACAAAACATGACAGCTTTCAGTTTTGTCGGAGATATAGGAACAGTTAAGTCTGATTTAGAGCAATTCCTTCGCCCAAATCCGGTCGATGAAATTATTGTATCAACCAATATTTATAACCTTCAGAAAAAATTACATTCTTATCAATTAACCGCAGAAGTTTTTAATACAAAATAGGTTACTTACTTTGAATGATAAACTCTATATTTGTGAGAATTTATTAAAAAAGAACATGCACTCAATCGAAGAACTTCATCAAATAATCGATCAAGCTATCGAAAAAAATTTAGATATTAAATCGCCAAGGGAACTTTATGAGCCGATTGAATATATTTTAGGAATCGGAGGAAAAAGAATTCGTCCGTTGATTGTACTGATGGGCAATCAAATGTTCAACGGTCTAATAGAAGATGCCGTGAAACCTGCCATAGCGATGGAATATTTTCATAATTTTACCCTGATGCACGATGATATTATGGATTCTGCTCCGCTGCGTCGTGGGAAAGAAGCGGTGCATATTAAATACGGTATAAATTCAGCAATTTTATCAGGAGATACCATGCTGATTCGGGCATACGAGTTATTAGAAGACTTACCAAATGATGTGTTTAAGGAAGCCATCCGACTATTCAATAAAACTGCAATCGAATTATGCGAAGGACAACAGTACGATGTAAATTATGAAACCCAAAAAGAGATTTCTTTCGAAGATTATTATAAAATGATCAAAGGAAAAACAGCTGTTTTGGTGGGGGCTTGTCTCAAATTAGGAGCACTTATTGCTGGTGCCCCCAAAGAAGAAGCTGATCGGCTGTACGAAATAGGGCTTAATTTGGGTATTGCTTATCAACTAAAAGACGATTATCTTGATGTCTTTGGTACATCGGTGAAGATTGGTAAAAAACATGCCGGTGATATTTATGAAAATAAGAAAACTATACTTTTTGTGACTGCACTCCAAAATGCTGATGCAAAAGAGCGAGACGAGTTATTGTATTGGTACAACATAAAAGCAGAAAACATAGACAAAGTGTATGCGGTAGAAAAATTATATCGAAAACTAAAAGTTAATAAACAAATAGCACAACTGATAAAAGATTATACAAAAAAAGCGAAGCAATTAATAGACGAAGTAGCAGTCGCCGAAGAAAAAAAATATTATTTACGAGAGTTGAGTGAAATGTTAATCGATCGCCAAGAGTAAACTATGCAATTTCGGACAGAAATTACCCCCAAAAAACCACCTTTTTTTATCCATCATAAACATAAAATTGTATCGATAGGATCATGCTTTGCACAAGAAATAGGAGCTAGAATGTCGAATGCAAAATTCAATATTCAGACCAATCCTTTTGGGATTTTGTTTCATCCATTGGCTATAGAAAACGCATTGGGCAGAATCCATTCTCGTATACATTACATAACCAACGAAATATTCGAGTATAATAATTTATTTTTTTCATGGGATCATCATTCGAGTTTTAGTAACCCATCGAAAGTAGAATGCATCAATCAAATTAATCAATCTATAGAATTTTACAACGACTTCTGTAGAAACGCAGATTATTTTATTGTAACTCTTGGGACTGCATGGGTATATAAGATAAAAAGTATGGATTTGATAGTAGCAAACTGTCATAAATTACCCCAACGAGAATTCGAAAAAAAAATACTATCAACCCAAGAAATTTATCAATCATTGCAGACGATAATGCAATTGATCCTAGACATGGCACCGATTGCAAAAATTATTTTCACAGTAAGCCCAGTTCGTCATATCAAGGATGGATTGATGGAAAACCATGTTAGTAAAGGTCGATTGATTAACGCAGTTTACGAAATAGAAAAACAATACAATGAGTTGTTTTATTTTCCAGCATATGAGCTAATGATGGACGATTTACGAGATTATCGATTTTATAAAAATGACTACCTTCATCCGAATGAATTAGCAATCGATTACATTTGGGATAAGTTTACACAAACTTGGATGCAGCCACACACACATGATCTACTAAACGATATAAAAAAAGTAAATCAAGCCTTAGGACATCGAGCTTTTAATGAACAATCCATACAACATCAATCTTTTTTATACAATACTATAAAAGAAATGAAAAGATTGAATGAAAAACTCACCGAAAACAACTATAAAAAAGAAATAGAATTACTAGAACAAAAACTTAGAAAATGCTAATCGATACCCATACGCATCTTTATTCTGAGCAATTTGATGAAGACCGAGACGAAATGATTCAGCGAGCCTTAGCGGTTGGTGTAGAGCAGTTTTATATGCCAGCAATAGATTCATCGTATACAGAAGCAATGCTTCAATTGGAAAGACAATATCCAGAAAACATACACGCTATGATAGGGTTGCACCCAACCTCTGTAAGTGCTGAAAATGTGGAAGAAGAGCTGACTCATGTAAAGCATTGGTTAATCAAAAGAACATTTAAAGCAGTTGGTGAAATTGGCATAGATTTGTATTGGGAAAAAGAAAATTTAGTAATACAGCAAAAAGCTTTTAAAGAACAAATTCAGTTAGCCAAACAATATCACTTACCGATTGTGATCCATTGTCGAGAAGCTTTCGAAGAAGTTTTTGATGTTTTGGAAGATGAAAAAGAGGATACACTTTTTGGAGTCTTTCATTGTTTTACTGGAACAATAGAAGATGCAAAACGCGCACTGGATTATAACATGCATTTGGGTATAGGAGGTGTGGTAACATTCAAGAATGGAAAAATTGATCAGTTTCTCCATGAAATTCCTCTAGAAAAAATAGTATTAGAAACAGATAGTCCATATTTAGCCCCGACACCCTATAGAGGCAAGCGAAATGAGAGTAGTTACCTCACTCGAGTGGTAGAAAAATTAGTTGATATTTATAGAAAAACTCCTGCCGAAATTGCCGAACAAACAACTGCGAACGCTCTATCAATTTTCGAACGAAGCTAAAATTCAGCATAGAATATTCATCAAATCCATTATATTTGCAAAGAAATCCTTTTAAAAATGAAATACAAAAGAATACTCCTCAAGTTAAGTGGAGAAGCCTTAATGGGTGATTTACAATATGGTATAGATCCTGCAATTTTACAACAATATGCAGAACAGATAAAAGAAGTCGTAGATTTAGGTTGTGAAGTTGCCATAGTCATCGGAGGAGGAAATATTTTTAGAGGAGTACAAGGTGTCGCCTCGGGGATGGATCGCGTGCAAGGTGATTATATGGGGATGCTTGCAACTGTAATCAACAGTATGGCTTTGCAGGGTGCTTTGGAAGATATCGACCTGAAAACACGTCTACAAACCGCAATTCGTATGGAGCAAATTGCAGAACCTTTTATCAAAAGAAGAGCAACAAGACATCTAGAAAAAGGACGTGTCGTTATTTTTGGTGCAGGAACCGGAAATCCATATTTTACTACCGATACAGCAGCAGTATTGCGCGCCATTGAAATTAACGCAGATGTAATTCTGAAGGGAACTCGGGTAGACGGCATCTATACTGCAGACCCTGAAAAGGATAAAAATGCAGAAAAATTCGATACGATTACGTATGAAGAAGTATACAATAAAGGTTTGAAAATCATGGATATGACAGCCTTTACTTTAAGTGATGAAAACAATTTACCGATTATCGTATTTGATATGAATACGAATGGTAATCTGAAGAATTTAGTTTTAGGAGAAAAAGTAGGAACATTGGTAACAAATAATTAAATCCCGAAATGGAAGAATTAGATTTAATCATTGCACAAGCAAAAGAACAAATGCAAAAAACCATGGAGCACTTGGATAATGCATTCGGAAAATTAAGAGCCGGTAAAGCATCACCAGCCATGTTGAGTACTGTAAAAATCGATTATTATGGTAGTGTTACACCATTAAGTCAGGTAGCGAATATCAATACACCCGATGCGATGACCATTAGCGTACAACCTTGGGAACGTAACTTAATAGGTGAAATAGAAAAAGCAATCATCAACTCTAACCTTGGATTTGCACCATCCAACAATGGAGATATGATTATTATTAACATTCCACCATTGACAGAAGAACGTCGTAAAGAATTATCTAAATTAGCTAAGGCAGAAGCAGAACATGCAAAAGTTAGCATTCGTAATGCACGAAAAGATGCCAACAACAATCTAAAAAATATAAAAGATATTTCTGAAGATGTTGTAAAAGGATATGAAAATGACATACAAGATTTAACAGATAACTACATCAAGAATATCGATGTAGCTTTTGCTAAAAAAGAGTCAGAAATCATGAAAGTATAATACAATCAAGCATTTATTATACACAAATTGATAAAAAATATCAATGAAAAGCAGCATAATGCTGCTTTTTTTATTTACTTTGCAAAAATTGCAAAAATGGGTAAATATATACTTTGTTTATCTTTCTTTCTCGCTTCCTTTGTACAAGCACAACAACTTATTCGCGTTTATGATGCAACGGATGAATTTCGTGTTTCTAAAGCAAAAATTCTAAACACCGATAATCAATTAATTGGATTGACCGATGAAAAAGGAGAACTATTACTTGCTAAATTCTATGCAAAAATTATAGTTTATCAAGATGGATACGATACACAACTTATACATCTTTCACCAACCCAAAACCCAATCGATGTTTACCTAGAACCTTCGTATATAGAGCTAGAGCAAGTGAGTGTTGGGCAAGAAAATCAGAATAAATTGGGCAAAAACTTTATGCAACAAGTTGTAAATCGGATCAAAGAAAATGATCTGAATACGGCAGATTCTTATTTTTTCAGGAGTTATACCAAATATTGGAGCTCTGTAAACAAAGATTCTATTCCATTTATCCTACAACCCAAAAGTGAACGAGATGTTATTAGCAATCATTGGCGAACTATTTTAGAAAAGAGTCATTTATTTCTAGGTGAACGAGCAATGGATCATAAATACGCCAAAAAATTTGGACGCAAGAACATTGTCCAATCTTCTAAAATTGCAGGAATCAATTCGCCAATTCATGAGTATTTAGCCATACAACCGGTTGCATTACAATTCAATAGGCCAACAATTAATTTCTTTTTTCGTGATATCATCAATCCAATTTCCACAGAAGGTTTAGCGTATTACCGCTTTATTATCAAAGAAAAAATCATCTACAATAACCGTCCAACTACTATAATATCTTTTACTCCGTCCAAGCGAACAAGCGAACAACAATTCAAGGGAATATTATATATCGACGACGAAACTCTGGGTTTAACAAAATTCAAAGCAGAGAACTTTTTTAGTGATGAAATTGCCGAAATTGATGCCGATTGGAAGCTCGTTAACGGATTGTGGTTCCCGTATAAACAAAAGTTTCTCTTAGATGCAGGGAATTTTGGATACAATGCAAATGCTAATAAAGAAAATGAAGAAGAAAAAGAACAAGCAGAAAAAATATGGATACATATAGAAATAGCCATATCCAACTTACAATCACCACATTCTTATAAAAGAAAAGAGTTTGCAGGCTACGAAAATGAAATTGCCTTTCAGAATATGAAACCAGGTAGATGGGAAGATGTGATGCAAAATTATCGAAACCAAAACCTTACGACAATCGAACAAAACACCTATCCAATTATCGATAGTCTAAGCGGTGATATATACGCTAAAAAACAAAAAATAATGCGTTTTCTAGCAACGGGCGGAAGAATAAGTTTTGGAAAAATCGATGCCGACGTCACGAAATTCTTGTCGTTCAACAATTACGAAGGAACTCGCTTGGGAGCAGCACTAAGCACGAACGAAAAAGCAAGTCAGAACTATTCCCTCAACGCATATGCCGCGTACGGCACGAAAGATAACGCCTGGAAATGGGGAAGTGGTCTGGATGTTTTTGTCAATAAGCCATATTCGGGTAGAATACAACTCAATTATGCACAAGACATAAGTCCGTCTGGCAAAACGAGTAACTTGCTACAAAACGGCTACAATCGTTTTATGAACCATACTTTGGGTAATTTATACAACGATCAGTTTTATCATTACCACCGTTATACGTTGGGGTATGAACAAGATATCTTCAATAATTTCACGTTCAATGCCTCTACAAGTTACGAAAAACAAAGTGCGAATTTTGATTATTTATACCAAAATATAAATAAATCCTACCATACTTTATACAGCAAATTGGCTTTGCGCTGGGCACCAAAAGACCAATATATCCGTACACCATACGGGAAAGTTACGGTAGAAAGAGGCCATACAATTTTCTATTTTACACTACAAAAATATTGGGATTTATTCGATGCTGATTTTTCTCCGGTACGAATGAATTTTTCGTATTATGATATTTTGGAGAGTTATTTTGGTGATACTCATCTCAATATCAATGCTGGAATGTTGATTGGCAATGCACCGATTATGAATCATTTCGAATCGTCTGGTAATGCAAAACTCGGAGGATTCCCTAAAAATTTTCAGCTTGCAGGATTGAATAACTTTGAAACGATCCGTGCCGGAGAGTTTTATTCTTCTCAATTCTTATCTTTTCAAGTGAAACATACATTTGGTGGTTTTGATTGGTTCGGTCGAGCTGTCTTTCCATTGTTTATATACCGCGGAGCATTGGGCGAAATGAAAAATGCAAACCTACACACTGTTTTTGAATATAAGCAATTAAACCATTATTACCAAGAAGCAGGTGTAGAGTTTAATCATTTAATTTTTAATACGTTCGGTCTTGGGACTTATTATCGATTTGGCGCATATCAATACCCGAAATTCAAAGATAATTTCTTCTTAAAGTTAACGTTTCGACTCAATTTATATTGATTTTTTAAGAATCGAAATCATAGAATTCAACCTATCGGACACTACCAGAAAACTTGTAGAAAATTTTAGAGCTCAGCAAAAATTATGCCTCCTATTTTCTAAAGGTAAATAAAAGTATTAAATTTGTGAAACTATAGAATTTTAGAAATGCAATCATACAGTATAAAAACCTTGTTGGAGAAAGGCAAAGAAGTAGCCTTGCAAGAAGTAAGTATTCATGGATGGGTGAGATCTTTTCGTAGTAATCGATTTATCGCACTCAATGATGGATCTTGTTTAAAAACAATTCAAGTCGTTGTAGATTTTGATAAGTTTGATGAAGAACTTATTCAACAAATTACTACAGCAGCATCCTTACAAGTTGTAGGAGAAGTAGTAGAAAGCCAGGGTAAAGGGCAAGAAATAGAGATCGTAGCCAAAGATATCAAAGTGCTAGGCGTTGCAGCTTCTGAAGAGGTTCAGGGGACAATTCTACAGCCCAAAGCACACTCATTAGAAAAGTTGCGCGAACAAGCACATCTGCGTTTTCGTACCAATCTGTTTGGTGCTGTAATGCGAGTGAGAAATGCGTTGATGTTTGCAATTCATCAATACTTCAATGAGCTCGATTTTGTCTATATTAACACACCTATAATCACAGGCTCTGATGCAGAAGGAGCAGGAGAGATGTTTCATGTGACAAATTTCGATTTAGATAATTTACCACGTACCGAAGACGGCAAAGTAGACTATAGCCAAGATTTCTTTGGGAAAGCGACAAACCTTACAGTTTCTGGACAATTAGAAGGGGAAGCTGCCGCTATGGGGTTGGGTAAAATCTATACATTCGGACCGACTTTCCGTGCAGAAAATTCGAATACTTCACGTCATTTAGCTGAGTTTTGGATGATCGAACCCGAGATGGCTTTTTATAATTTGGATCAAAATATGGATTTGGCAGAAGATTTCCTGAAATATGTTATCCAATATGCCAAAGATAAATGTCCGGATGATTTAGCTTTCTTGGCCGAACGTTATGCCAAAGAACAAAGTCAGAAACCAGCCGATGAGCGATCAGAGTTAGGTTTGATGGATCGTTTAGATTATGTTCTGAATAATCGTTTTATTCGCTTATCTTACACCGAAGCTATTGATATTCTGAAAAATTCTAAACCAAACAAAAAAGGGAAATTCAAATACCCAGTAGATGGATGGGGTGTAGATTTACAATCTGAACATGAGCGATATTTGGTAGAAAAGCATTTCAAGACACCAGTAATATTGTTCGATTACCCACAAGAAATTAAAGCCTTCTATATGCGCCTAAACGAAGACGGAAAAACAGTTCGTGCAATGGATGTTCTCTTCCCTGGAATTGGTGAAATTATAGGCGGATCACAAAGAGAAGAACGTTTAGATGTGTTGGACGAAAGAATAAAACAGTTTGGTATCGATCAAGAAGAAATATGGTGGTATAGAGACACACGCCGCTTTGGTACCGTACCACATTCGGGTTTTGGATTAGGACTAGAACGCTTGGTTCTTTTTGTGACCGGAATGGGAAATATACGCGATGTTATTCCGTTCCCTAGAACCCCGAACAATGCAGAATTTTAGTATAAGAAGTTAATCGAGTAGAAGAAAAATCATATGTTAAAGCAGGAATTAAATCTAAAATTACAACAAAAGTTATCACCACAACAAATTCAATTAATGAAGTTGGTGCAATTACCTACTGTTGCCTTTGAACAAAGAGTGAAAGAGGAGTTAGAAGAGAATCCTGCTTTGGACGAAGATTCACCTAATTACGAAGATGAATTCGAGATGTCGAATGATAACGACTGGGATTCGCAAGATGAATACCGAGAAGAAAATGTTATCGATACAAGCGACATCAATATCGATGAGTATTTGAGTGATGATGATATCCCGAATTATAAAACCTATACCAATAATTATAGCGATGACGATGACGAAAAATCTGTTCCTTATGCACAAGGAGTTTCGTTTATCGAGTATCTAGAAAAACAATTGTATACTAATCGTTTGACAGAAGAAGAATATGAAATCGCAGAATTTATTATCGGAAATATTGATGAAGATGGCTACATTCGCCGCGATCTAAAAGCTCTGGTCGATGATTTAGCATTTTCGCAGAATATCTATACCGAATTAGAAGTAGTAGAAAATTTACTTGTAAAATATATTCAACGAATGGATCCTGTTGGTGTAGGAGCAAGAGATTTGCAAGAATGCTTGTTGATACAACTCGAGAATAAAACCCAAAACGAGTCTATCGAATTGGCCGAAAAATTAATTACTGAATCGTTTGATGCATTTACGAAAAAACATTATACAAAATTAATGACCAAGTATGGTGTGAACGAAGATGAATTGAGAGACGCAATTAGCGAAATCGAACGATTGAATCCAAAGCCAGGAAAATCATTCTCGAGTAGTAGTAAAATTATCGAACAAATTACACCCGATTTTACGATTACAATAGAGAATAGTGAGCTAAATCTTTCTCTTAACGGTAGGAATGTACCAGAATTGCGTATCTCCTCTGCTTATGCAGAAATGCTCGAAACATATAAAAAAACAGAGAATAAATCCAATGAGCAAAAAGAGGCAGTATTGTTTGTTAAACAAAAATTAGACTCGGCCAAATGGTTTATTGATGCAGTACAGCAAAGACGAAACACGCTCATGATTACCATGCAGGCAATCATGAAGTTTCAGAAAGAATATTTTCTTACAGGAGACGAAACCAAAATCAAACCAATGATTCTGAAAGATATATCTGATCTTATCGGTATGGATATCTCAACAGTTTCTCGAGTAGCTAACAGTAAATATGTACAAACACCCTACGGCACTTTTTTAATCAAAGATTTATTCTCAGAGAGTTTAACAAATGACGAAGGTGAAGAAGTCTCGACCAGAGAAATCAAACGCATATTACAAGATGTCATTAACGAAGAAAATAAACGTACACCGTTGACAGATGAAAAACTAACGGAAATACTAAAAGAAAAAGGCTACCCAATTGCGCGCAGAACTATTGCAAAATACCGTGAACAATTGAGTATTCCGGTAGCGAGATTACGTAAAGAAATCTAAAATATTTTTACATAAAAAAACCAGCGGTAGCTGGTTTTTTTATTCAATCTGGATAGGTGTTGTTCGAATTCTATTTCAAAATCTAGGTTGCTTTTTTCTGTAGTATCTTGTAAGCTTGCCGAGTAGGTAGATGATTTTTTATCGACGGAGATTGTTGTAACTTCCAAATTAAAAGAGCGAATTTCACCATTTATAGCATCAAATCATCCAAACAGATATTTTGAATGATTAGTGGTAAATTCTGAAATTTGTTTTAGCCTATCATTTTTTCTGCAAGAATTATTTCTAAGAATTGATAAAGTCAAAATACATTCGATACTCGTTTCGTCGGAATTTTTCATAAAAATCTCTTTATTGATTGAACAAGTAAACAAACTAAATAGGAAGACAAATAAACCAAGAATAGAGTTTTTTCTCTATAAGGAAATTGGATTTTAATAAAAGTAGAGATACACTTTTTTGCTTTGTACGATGAGAACAAGTATCTTTGATAATGTTAAAAAATATAAAAGGATAAAATGAGAAAGACATTGATGAAAACGTCGTTGCTTTTGAGTTTTTTGGCTCTCGGTAACACTCTTTTTGCACAAGGCGGAGGAATGTGGATACCGACAGAACTGAACGAAAAAGAAATGAAAGAAATGGGACTAAAAATTTCTGCAACCGATATTTTTAGTAACGGGAAAAAGAGCATAAACAATGCCATTGCCCATTTTGGCGGTGGATGTACATCAGAAGTAATATCCCCAAATGGATTGTTGCTAACCAATCATCACTGTGGATATGGTCAAATCCAAAGTCATTCGTCATTAGAGAACGATTATTTGAAAGATGGATTTTGGGCCAAAGATATGAAAGCAGAATTACCAAATAAAGGACTCACAGCTACTTTTATTGTAGATATTATCGATGTTACAGATAAAATTTTACAAGGAGTAACTGATAATATGCCAGAGGAGCAACGGATGGAGTTGGTGAAACAAAACATACAAACACTTTCTGCACAAACCGAAACAAAATCGTACCAAGAAAATTATGTTCGACCATTTTACAAAGGGAATAAATACTACCAATTTATCACCGAAACCTTCCGCGATGTACGTCTAGTAGGAGCTCCACCTTCGGCAATAGGTAAATACGGTAGTGATACCGATAACTGGGTTTGGCCAAGACACACAGGAGATTTTGCATTGTTTAGAATTTACGCTGATAAAAACAATCAACCTGCAGATTACTCACCAAACAATGTACCTTACAAACCAAAACATTTTTTACCGGTAAATATTGGTGGGATAAAAGAAGGTGATTTTACATTTGTTTACGGATTTCCAGGAACAACGGATGAATATCTACCAGCTTCATCATTGCTTCAAATCCAAGATGTGATAAATCCTGCTAGGATAGGAGCAAGAACGATTGCACTGCAGCATATAGATAAAAAAATGCGTGAAGATGATGCAACGCGTATCAAATATGCCTCTAAGCAAGCGAGAATTTCTAATGCACACAAAAAATGGATAGGAGAAAAATTAGGATTAGAAAGGAGTAAAGCTGTAGAATTGCGTTTGACTAAAGAAAATGATTTTGCAAAAAGAATAGCCAAAAATAAACAACAAAAGAAAACATACGGGAATATCATTCAACAATTGAATGCGTTGAACAAAGAAAATGAAAAGTTTGCGGTTGCAACCACCTTGTTTGGCGAAATTTTCTCTACAAACTCAGAAACTTTTCGTATGACTTTGGCATTGAATAATTTAGCCAATTCATATAAAAAAGAAAGTTATCAGAATATTAAATCTCGTGTAATCAACCAATTAAATGGGATGTATAAAGATTATGATGCAGCCTTGGATCAGACTATTTCTGCAGAATTAATCGAATATTACAATACCACAATGCCCAAAGACTTATTGCCAAATAAAGTTGCTTCGGCAGAAGAGATACAAACTGTTTTGGATAATACGTTGATTAACGGAACAGCAACAATTAATGGCAAAACTCTGCTAACTTCCTTAGAAGAATTATCGAAGAATGACGATGAATTTATTAAAGCAATACAGCAAGATCCTTTGGTATTATTGGTTAAGCGTTATTTGGATACTTATCAAGAAAAAGTTAGTACACAATATTTAGCGAACCAAAACAAAATGAATCAGCTGATGCGTACCTATATGAAAGCACAATTGGAAGTGTTTTCTGATCAAAAACTATTCCCAGATGCCAATTCTACTTTGCGCGTAACCTATGGTAAAGTTGATGGATATCAGCCGCGTGATGCAGTTTATTATGAGCCAGTTACATATTTAGATGGTGTGGTAGAAAAACATATTCCGGGAGATTATGAGTTCGATTTGCCACAACCATTGATTGATTTGTATAACAAAAAAGATTTTGGGAAATACGCAGATAAAAATGGAAAATTACCCGTTAATTTTATTGCAACCAATCACACAACGGGCGGTAATTCTGGAAGCCCGGCAATTGATGGAAATGGAAATTTGGTAGGATTGAATTTTGACCGTGTTTGGGAAGGAACAATGTCTGATTTGAATTATGATCCAGAAATTTGTAGAAACATTATGGTTGATGCACGATATATTTTATGGGTTATCGAAAAATATGGAAAAGCTGACCACTTAATAAAAGAAATGAAAATCGTAACTAAATAATTTTTAATTCAGTTTATGAGTCCAGTAAAATCCCGTATATGCATACGGGATTTTTTTGTTTAATAACTTTTCCTATAATATATATTATGTTAAATAGAAAGATTGAGTTTAAGAAAAGCTATCATTTTTATTTGATAGCTTATAAATGTAATTTAATCAACTCATTCTTCTTCTTCTGTATTTTTCATCGCCATAAGTAAAGCATATGCTCCTTTTGAAACATAGTTTTGGGTAGGATTTAATGGCGTAATAATCGCTATTTTATTTTTTTCTGCCTTCCCTATTTTCACTTTTTTCATCTTATACGTGTTATTGCTAAGCACTTCATACACATAATCTTTACCTTCAAAATGTACTACAGATCCTTCAGGTAAAACTTGCGCAGACTGATTGGCAACCGTTAATTCTACCGTAAAATACATTTGCGAAATCAAGGGTTGTGGCAAAGGATTAGACAACTGAGCCAAGACATTTACAGATCCATCAGAATTGACTTCTTGACCAATAGAAATCACCTTAGCTTCGTATTTTTGCTCTGGGTTTTGATTGGTTGACGCTAAAATTTTTTGACCAATTTTCAATGCAGCTAATTGATTTTCAAAGGCTTTTATTTCCAATAATGGTGTTGAAGATTGGATAATTTCCAACAAAGGTTCTGAAGCCGAAACATATTGACCTCGATTTACAGAAACCTTATTTATGGCGCCCGAAACCGGCGAAACAACCGTTAAATTTCTTTTGATAGCATTTACGGTGACCGAATTTGGTGACAAATGCATCAAGTGTAATTTTTCTTCCAAAGCCCTTTTCTTGATCAGCAATAATTTTCGATCGGCTTGTGCTTCTTCCAAAATTTTGGTGCTTGCCGCCTGCGCTTCATTCAGTTCTTTTTGTCGTTTAAAGTTAGATTCCGCCTTCTCCAACAAAGCTTTTGTCGTGAGATATTCCTCTTGTATTTGCACAAACATTGGGTCTTCTAACACTGCCAAAACTTGCCCTTTTTTCACATACGTTCCCGGAATTACCTGAATCGACTTCACAAAACCACCTAGCATATGCGTTACCGAAATTCGGTCTTGCGGCAACACTTGAGTTCTTGCGCTCAATTGCATCGTAGCATTCAGGTCTATCGTTTCTACTTTCACGGTTTCGATCGTGAGTTGTTTTTGCTGCGCTTGGGTTAATGTTATTTCCTGTGTGTTTTCGGTTTCTCGAAGCGTTTTGTTTTCTTCTTTTTGAGAGGTACAAGCACTGAAATTCATTCCGATAATCAATGCCCAAATATAGTTTTTCATTATTCGTTTGTTAAAAAATTAAAAGTTATAACCGATTGATTTCGTTGCAAAAGTTGATCTGCAAATTGATTCTGAATCTGAATCACCTGATCATTTTGCACCACCCAATCGAGATAATTGATTTCACCGCTCAACAATTGTTGCGAAATGGTTTGTTGTAAAAGTTGCGTTTCTGGCCACTGAACCGATTGATACGAAGTAAGCACTTTGTCTAACGCGTCAATTTCGTTGTTGATTTGTTGCACTTGATTCGACCAGTTTTTTTGTTCGATTTGCAATTGATTTTCTTGCATTTGCACCAAAACTTCTGCCGATTCGATGTTCGATCGAATGCTTCCAGAAAAAAGCGGAACCGCAACACCCACCATCAAACCTTGGTAGCGTTTGTCATTAAGTTCCTTAAAACTCTGATTAAAATATCCTACCGAAAACTCTGGCAACCGCTTTGTTTTCTCCACATCTATTTGCATTTGATTGATAAGAAGTTTCTCTTTTTCTACTTCTATTTGTGCCGATGTTGTTCCGATTTGCTTTTGGGGTAGGAAAAAATCTTGCTCGGTTTTGGGTTCGATGGGTTCTTCGATTTGCAACAAATTCTGAAGGTTCCAACAAATAGACTGCAATTGAGATTGGATAAAAACAGCTTCATTTTTCAAGTTCTGAAAACGAATTTTAGCCATCGAAACCTCTGCTCGATTGCTCTCTCCTTTTTGGAAACGCAAAGAAGCCTTCGCTAAAAAATCTTCATATATCTTTAGATTTTTTTTGAGAATAGCTTGTTTCAATTGCCAATATTGCCAAGCAACATATTGGTCTGCAATTTTTTTTTCGAAAACCTGCTCGCCTAATTTTTCTTGCATTTTCGCCTTTTTGATCCGTTGCTGATTCACATTTCGTTGTTTCTGAAAATAAGTAGGAAATGGGATTTTCTGAACAACACTAATTTTTTCATCAAACAAATCACTATTGATTTTTCCGAATTCGACTGAAAAATCCGTAGGTGCCAAACCTAAATTGGAACGATTGTTCTTTTGATGGTACGCGGTTTCAAAACGAGCTTGCTTCAAATGTAAATTCTGATTTTTTCCGACCGAAATCATTTCGTCATACGTCATAATTTGTTGCGCACTAAGCGAATTTCCTATCAAAAGAAACAAGAAAATACTGACCGTTTTTAGCGGTGTGGATACTTTGGATTTCATATGTGTTTTTTCGAATAAAATGTATAAAATGGGTAAAACAAAAAGAGTGAGAAAGGTGGCAATCAATAAACCTCCGATGACCACAGTGGCCAAAGGACGTTGTACTTCTGCACCCGAACCGTGACTGAGCGCCATAGGTAAAAAGCCAAGCGATGCAACCGAAGCTGTCATCAGAACAGGACGTAAACGGGTACGAGTTCCCATCAGAACAACGCGCGGAATATTGTGAATGCCTTGTGCTTTGAGGCGATTATATTCGGACACCAACACGATGCCGTTGAGTACCGCCACTCCGAAAAGTGCAATAAAACCAACGCCTGCACTGATACTGAAAGGCATGCCTCGAAGAACTAAAAAGTAAATGCCGCCAATCGAAGACAAAGGAATAGCGGTATAAATCAATAAACTGTATTTGATTGATTTGAAGGCAAAATACAACATCAGAAAAATCATCACCAAAGCAATCGGAACTGCAATTCCTAAACGTTCTTTGGCTTGATTGAGGTTTTCGAAAGCGCCGCCATACGTTGCATAATATCCTGAAGGAAATTGAATTTTTGCGGCCACTTGTGCTTGTAAATCTTCTACAACGGTTTGCACATCTTTATCTTTCACATTGAATCCTACAATAATTCTTCTCTTGGCATCTTCTCGCTGAATTTGGTTTGGCGTGTTTTTATAAGCCACTTCGGCCACTTGAGAAAGCGGAATTTGCAACCCGGAATCGGTAGGAAGCAGCAGATTTTGAATATCGGTTATCGATGCTCTACTTTTTTCATCCAAGCGAACCGTTAAATCAAAACGTCTTTGTCCTTCGAAAACATTTCCGGTTGTTTGACCTGCAAACGACATATTGATGATTTTATTCGCATCGCCAATACTCAGACCATGTTGAGCCAATAACGCACGGTTGAATTCTATCACCACTTGTGGCGTTCCGCTAACGGGTTCGATGTACAATTCGTGTGCGCCATCTACTTGCTGGATAACATTGCCCAATTTTTGCGCATAATGAGCCAAACTATCCAAATTTTCTCCAAAGATTTTTACCACTACATCTTGGCGCGCGCCCGTCATCAACTCATTGAAACGCATTTGTACTGGATATTGAAAACTTGTACTTAAACCAGGAACTTCTGCAACAGCAGCGCTCATTTTTTCGGATAATTCGGGAAAAGTTTTGGCAGATGTCCATTCTTTTTTAGGTTTCAGCACCACAATCATATCGCCGGTATCCATTGGCATAGGATCGGTCGGAATTTCACCACTTCCGATTTTGGTCACGACCATTTCGACTTCAGGAAAACGATCTTTCAGTATTTTAGCGGCTTTGTTGGTGTATTCTATCGTGGTAGATAAATTACTACCGGGCAAAACGCGCGCTTCTACGGCAAAGTCGCCTTCTTCTAAAGATGGGATAAATTCGCCTCCTAATCGGCTTAAGAGAAACAAAGCAAAAGCAAACATCAACACCACAGCAGACAATACGATTTTTCTTTGTTTGATGGCTTTCAGCAACCAATGATGATGAATGTTTTCTATCCTACTCATCACTCGATCGGAAAAATTTGGTTTGATTTTTTTCTTTTTACTCAACACCAAAGAAGTCATCATTGGCACGTAGGTCAAAGACAAAATAAAGGCTCCGACCAAAGCCAAAGAAACGGTTTGTGCCATGGGTTTGAACATTTTACCTTCGATTCCTTGCAAAGAAAAAATCGGGAGATACACGATGAGGATAATGATTTGCCCAAAAACGGCAGAGTTCACCATTTTTTTAGCTGCCGATCCTACCGTAGCATTCATGTTTCGGGAAGAAAGTCGTTGATTCTTCCCAAATTGTTTACTCAACACCAATTGATGCATCGCGGCTTCTACAATAATCACAGCGCCATCCACGATCAAACCAAAATCAAGCGCTCCTAAACTCATTAAGTTTCCACCGATTCCTAAAATATTCATCATTATAATGGCGAAAAGCAACGACAGCGGAATGACTGAGGCAACGATGAAACCTGCCCGAAGATTTCCTAAAAATAAAACCAATACAAAAACAACAATCAGTGCGCCTTCTAAAAGATTCACCTGAACGGTATGAATAGTATTGTCGACCATTTTTTTACGATCGAGAAAAGCTTCGATCACTACGCCTTCGGGCAATGTGTTTTGGATACTTTCGATTCGATCTTTGACCCGTTGCACCACTTCATTACTATTTTCTCCTTTGAGCATCATGACCACCGCGCCCGAAACTTCGCCCTGATCATTATAAGTCATGGCGCCATAACGCGTTGCATGGCCGATTTTAACTTCGGCTATGTCTTTCAGCAATAAAGGCAAACCGCCCGAAATCCGTTTTACTGCAATATTTTCTATGTCTTGAATGGAACCAATCAATCCTTCGGAGCGAATAAAAAGAGAAGTCGGACCTTTTTCGATATACGCGCCACCGGTATTTTGATTGTTCTTTTCTAAGGCATCAAAAACATCGTTTATAGTGAGATGATGCGCCTGCAAACGGTTCGGTTGTAAGGCAATTTCGTATTGTTTTAACTTCCCACCAAAACTACTTACATCGGCCACACCGGGAACGCTTATCAATTGTTGACGAACAATCCAGTCTTGAATGGTGCGCAATTCTGTGGCATCAAAACGATCTTCGTAACCTTTTTTCGGACGAACAACGTATTGATAAATTTCTCCCAAGCCGGTAGAAATCGGGCCTAATTCAGGCTCACCAATTCCGTCCGGGATTTCGTTTCGTACTTGCAGTAAACGTTCGCTCACTTGCTGTCTTGCCCAATAAACATCGGTCTTATTGTTGAAAACAATCGTTACCAAAGACAAACCAAAGCGAGAGAAACTCCTCAATTCGGTAATTCCTGCAATGTTTGCCGTTGCTTGTTCGATTGGGAAAGTAACCAAACGTTCGATATCTTCTGCTCCAAAAGAAGGTGCAACGGTAAGAATTTGAACCTGATTGGATGTGATATCAGGTTGAGCATCAATAGGTAACTTCTTTACTTCGTAAATTCCGAAAACGAGTAAAGCAAGTGTAAAAAGACCTATGATGAATTTATTTTTGATTGAAAAATCAATGATTTTATTTAACATCATTTTCTTTATTAATCCAGAAATAGATTCATTATCAGTAAGATAAATCAAACCGAATAATGAAATTTCTAGATGAATTAACCACTAAGTGAAACTTGAATTCTACCGAAAATAGAATTCGAAATTATGCGAAAATGTGTTGTTGTTTTGGCGGTTGCCAAATAGATGCGAGATATGAAGACTGTGTGAATTGATCGACCCATATATGCATAGTTTGTGAATCGATATCAATAATTTTATTAGTGATTTGAAGTTGAAATTTTGGTACAAAACAAGGGTCTTGATAAACGCGATCAACGGTCATAAAAGGTAGTTTCTGGTCGGTCTCCCAGTCTTCATCCATCTCATGATTATCGTAATGAAGTACAATAAATGTTTTGAACTCGGAAAAAGTCCAGTTGTTTTGGCTATGTTCAACGAAGTGAGAAAAGAACAGAGGAATCTTGTACAACTGTGAGAATTGAGTTGTAGAGGCCAACTGCATGAAAGTAATCGTTAAGATTAACCATCTTTTCATACAACAAAAGTAGAGATATTATCTAAAAAGATATCATAAAGAATGAATGAAAGAGGTAGTTTAGAATTGGATTAAATATTGAAATTCTAGGTAAGAATACGATAAAAAAGAAGTGTAAAAACAATAACCCCACCACGGTGAGGTTATTGTTAAAATGAATTTTAGAAAAGGAAATAAAATGATTTAGAATCATTGAGGTGCTTGAAAAAGTATGAAGTGAAATCGGTAACTTTTGCGTGCACCGCATTACCACTACTGATTCTTTTTACTCCTAAATTTTTCTGTGCTGGATAATCTAATGATTTTGCTGTAACAAATGTATTAAGCGGTAAATCTATAGTTTGTACCATTTTTTTTATATCTTCTTCTGTAGTAATTAATGGGACAAAAATGCCGTCTGCTCCTACATCTTTATATATTTTCGCACGTACAATTGTTTCGTCTAATGCTCTTAGATGTTCTGTGGTATAGGTATCAATTCTCGCATTAATGAATAAATCTTTTCCTTTTGCTTTGAGGTAAGTCTTGATAGAATGGATTTTGTCGGCTAATACTTTCACATCGTCTAACTTACGTTCATCGGTGCTTGTATTTCCATCTTCTATATTGATGCCCACTACTCCAACATCTACTAATTTCTCAACATACTCATTCAATTGATTGAGGTCTTTCGTAAAACCCGACTCTATGTCTGCGCTTACCAATAAATTCGTAGATTTCGCTATGCGTTCTATCATGTATAACATTTCATAAAACGACATATTTTCTCCGTCTTCATACCCTAATACATTAGCAATTGCATGACTCGAGGTTCCAATAGCTTCGAAACCAGCTGCTTCTGCCGCTTTTGCACTTATAACATCCCAAACATTAGCAAGAAATAGCGGATCTTCTTACTCGTGTAATTTCCTGAATTTATCTACTTTCATAAGTAATTGTATTGTTTTTTGTTTTGTTTAATTATTTACCTAAAATACAATAAAGCTTTGAGTATGAATTGATAAATTATTGTTAAAAATTACTTGGTCTCTAATCTACCTGCACGATTGGCGTCTACAGCGACTGGCCATTGAGCTGTTTTACCATCTTTTGTAGGTAAAACTCTTTTCGTACGATCTACCAACTCTTCTTCCTCTGAAGCTAAATATGCTAAACTAGCTGTTAAGATGACGTTGTTTCTTACTTCATCAAAAATAATTTTATCGTACGTATCTTTATTAGTATGCCATGTGTAACCAAAATATCCCCAGTTTAGAGAACTCAACATAAAAGCAGGTATACCCGCAGCTACAAAGGAAGAATGATCAGACCCTCCTCCACTTGGCATACCAGGGAAAGACGTTTCTATGTGTTTACTTACGTCGTTTGGGACTTGATTCAACCAGCGAGAAACATACTCATAGGCATTTACAAATCCTTGTCCATTGATGTTTACTACTCTTCCTGTACCATTATCTTGGTTGAAAACGACTTGGGTTTTAGCAACAATGTCTGGATGATCTTTTACAAAAGCTCTAGATCCATTGAGGCCTTGTTCTTCGCTCCCCCATAGTCCAATAATAATAGTTCGTTTCGGGTTTGGATAAAGTTTCTTTAGGATACGTGCAGCTTCCATCATAGTTATAACGCCCGTTCCATTATCTGTAGCACCTTGTGCACCATCCCACGAATCGAAATGTGCCGATAAAATGACATATTCATTCGGTTTTTCTTTTCCTTCTATTTTTGCAATGGTGTTAAAGGCTTTTGCTTTTCCTAAATCTTTTGATTGTACATTGATAGAAATTCTTGGTTTTTTATTGTTAACTGCCAATCTATACAACATTCCATATTGTTCAAGTTCGATATCGATCATGGGAATGTTTTTCGTTTTCGCATCGAAAATTCTATTGGCGCCCATAATTCCACTCCAATTAGAAATTACGATTGCTGCTGCTCCTTTTTGCTCTAAAAATTCAGCTAATTGGTTTTGGGTATATCCTATCGCTTGTAAAAAAGATTGATATTCTTTTTGCCTATTTTCGTTTTCTTTTTTTAGCTTTTCGTAAGTATCAGGCGTTGCAAATTCCTTTAGCTGATAATCGGGTCTACCTACTGGTTGATACATAGATAAAAGCACCACTTTATTTTTGATCTGATTGCTCCATTTCGCAAAATCTTTAGGGTCTTTTGGCAAGGCCACAACCTCTGACTCGATAGTTTTTTTGGTTGCTGGGCTCCAAGCAAGTTGTGTTGCATTTAGAGATACTACACGCGGTGAAGTCATCGTAATGTTTGATGCTCCTCTTTGCCATGCTTTCCATTCGCCATAGTTTTGTCTTTCGGCATCAATTCCCCATTGTTTGAACTGTGCAATGGCCCAATCACTTGCTTTTTCCATTTCAGGTGATCCTACCAAACGCGGCCCGATTCCATCCAAAAGTTCGGTTGCTAAAAGCTCGAGTTGAGAATTGTTTTGTGCTTCTTGAGTAATAGCACTGATAATAGCATCTTGTTGTGTGTTGTTCTGTGCCGTTAAAGTTATAGAGGCACATAAAACGGTTGCCAATTGTAATGGTCTATAAAACTTCATTATGATATTTTTTTACTAAAATAATAAAAGCCTCTTAAATAGAGACTTTATCTTGATGTTTTTTTATTTCATGGATGTTTTTCTTCTTTATTCCACCCAATAAATGTTCCTGTATTCAGTAAGGTGAAAAGTTTTGATTAATTAATAATGTATTGATTATACATCGAAATTTAGACTATTTAGCTATGTGTGTTTTTTGCGTAAAAAGAATGTATAATTTATAAATAGTTACTTTATTTTTTCTTTAATATAGGCCAAAATTTTATCTCCTTCTTTGGGTGAGAACCAACAAACACTCTTATCTTTTCTGAACCATGTGAGTTGTCTTTTTGCAAATCTCCTTGTATTTTTCTTAATTTCTTCTACTGCTTGTTCTAGTGTAAACTCTTGGTCTAAATAACAAAATAGCTCTCTATACCCAACAGTTTGCAAGGCATTTAGGTTTTTTTTAGGATAAACTTCTTTCACTTCGTCTAGCAGATTATTTTCCATCATAAAATCTACTCGACGATTAATTCGATCATACAACTCTTCCCTTGGCAAATCCAATCCTATCTTGATAATCTCGAAAGGTCTTTGCACAATAGAATTGCTGCGGTAGGATGAAAATTTATTTCCTGTTCCACGAATTATTTCTAACGCTCGAATAATTCTTTTTCCATTCTGCTGATCTACCTCTGCAAAATATTCAGGATCTTTCTCTGCTAATTCTTGTTGCAAAACTTCTATCCCATCTGTAGCAAAAATTGTATTTAGCGTTTCTCTAATCAATGGGTCAACTTCTGGAAAATAGTCCAAGCCTTGAGTAAGTGCTTTTTCGTACAAACCAGAGCCACCGACCAAAAGAGCAATATTGTTGGTGTTAAAATAATTTTCTAGAAAAGCCAATGCTTCACGTTCGAAATCTCCTACCGAATAGTCATCTTCAATAGATATGTGTTGTATAAAATGATGCGGAACATGGGCTAATTCATCTTTTGTAGGAACAGCAGTGCCGATAGAAAGTTCTTTGAAAAATTGTCGAGAATCATTGGAAAGAATTTCGGCTTGTAAATATTTGGCTAAAAAAATTGCTAAGTCGGTTTTACCAATTGCAGTAGGACCGACTAAGCTAATTAAGTATTTTTTATTTGTATCAATCGATGATTTTTGCATCTTCTACGTACGAATATTTAGGCTGTAAAATTTCCCACGCAAGATACTTTTCTATTTCTTTATTTAAAAATTTTAGACCAAACATTAAAATCCCGAAATCATCTATTAGACCGATTGGCCCGAACATAAAAGAAGGTATAAAATCTAATGGAGAAAGTATATAAATAAACGCCAAGAACGGAAGTATAATGTTTTTCCAAGTCGGTTTGTAAGTTCCACGAACTATATCATTTAGCATACGAAAAGTGGTTTTTACTTTTGTTGTGAATGTTTTGTCTTGCTGTGCTTTAGCAGCTGCAGCTCCAGCTAATCTAAAAAATCTTTTTTTGTTCATTTCCCTAAATAGTTTTTGATGTGTTATGTAAAATTCAAAGCACGTGCCAAAGTCTATTTGTCAGTTTTACAATACTTTATAGACAAATAAGTTATTACAAACTTTCAAGGTTTTCTAAATAAAATAAAAGCCTCGAAATTTCGAGGCTTTAGTGTTAATGCATAATTTTCAGATTGTTTACATATTTCTGCGATACTGTCCACCTACATCAAATAATGATTCTGTTATCTGACCAAGTGAACAAACTTTTGTAGCTTCCATAAGTGCCTCAAAAATATTACCGTTCTGGATGGCAACTTCTTTAACTTTTTCTAATTGTTCTTTTTCTTCAGCCTCTTTTATTTGGTGTAGTTTTTCTTTGGTCAGAATTTGGAATTGTTTTTCTTCTTCAGTCGCACGAATAACTTCCGCAGGAATCACTGTTTTTGATCCCGTAGAACTTAAAAATGTATTGACTCCAATGATAGGATAATCTCCGTTGTGTTTTAGTGTTTCATAATACAAAGATTCTTCCTGAATTTTCGAACGTTGATACATGGTTTCCATTGCACCTAAAACTCCTCCACGCTCCGTAATTCTATCAAACTCGGCCAAAACGGCTTCCTCAACCAAGTCGGTCAATTCTTCGATAATGAATGAACCTTGTATCGGATTCTCGTTTTTCGCTAAACCTAATTCTTTATTGATAATGAGCTGAATCGCCATGGCTCTACGCACCGATTCTTCTGTTGGTGTTGTAATAGCCTCATCGTAAGCATTGGTATGCAGAGAGTTACAGTTGTCATAAATTGCATATAATGCTTGTAAAGTGGTGCGTATGTCATTAAAATCAATTTCTTGTGCATGCAACGATCGACCAGATGTTTGGATATGATATTTTAACATTTGTGCTCTTTCGTTTGCGCCGTATTTATACTTCAGGGCTTTTGCCCAGATTCTTCTTGCTACTCGCCCGATTACCGAATATTCTGGATCGATTCCGTTCGAAAAGAAAAATGACAAGTTGGGTCCAAATGCATTGATATCCATTCCTCTAGATAAATAATACTCTACATACGTAAAGCCATTTGCCAAGGTAAAGGCCAATTGCGTTACTGGATTTGCTCCTGCTTCGGCAATGTGATAGCCGGAAATAGATACGGAATAAAAGTTTCGAACATTATGATCGATAAAATATTCTTGTACGTCACCCATCAAGCGCAAAGCAAATTCGGTAGAGAATATGCACGTATTTTGTGCCTGATCTTCTTTTAGGATGTCTGCCTGTACGGTTCCGCGTACTTGTGCCAAAGTTTGTTTTTTAATTTCTTCGTATACATCTTTTGGCAAAACCTGATCGCCAGTTACACCCAATAGCATGAGTCCTAAACCATCATTCCCTTCTGGTAAGTCGCCATTGTATTTTGGTCTTTCAAAGCCTTTGTCTTCATATATTGCTTTTATTTTGGCTTCTACTTCGGCTTCTAATCCATTTTCTTTTATGTATTTTTCACAATTCTGGTCGATAGCTGCATTCATAAAAAAGCCTAACAACATCGGTGCAGGCCCGTTGATAGTCATTGATACCGACGTCATCGGATGCGACAAATCGAAACCAGAATACAGTTTTTTAGCATCATCCAAACAACAAATCGATACACCTGCATTCCCAATTTTTCCGTAAATATCTGGTCGGTGTCCTGGATCGTTACCGTAAAGCGTTACCGAGTCAAAAGCGGTTGACAATCTTTTGGCGGGCATCCCCTTTGAGACATAGTGAAAACGACGGTTTGTGCGCTCTGGTCCTCCTTCACCGGCAAACATTCGGGTAGGATCTTCTCCTTCGCGTTTGAATGGATATAAACCTGATGTGAACGGAAATTCACCCGGTACATTTTCTTGCAAAACCCAACGCAACAAATCGCCCCAAGCTTCGTATTTTGGTAATGCTACTTTAGGAATTTGTAGGTGTGATAAAGACTCTGAGTGGGTTTTTATTTTGATTTCTTTGTCGCGAACCTTGAAACTATAAATTGGATTTTTGTATTTGTTTACTTTTTCGTCCCAAGTAATGATTGCCTCCCAATTGAATGGATCTAAATTTCGTTTCAATTTATCGAATTCAGCCAAAAGAACTTTTGATAGTTCTTCGTTTTCGGTTCCGGTAATTTCGATTCCGTGTTGTGTGAGATTGGGAGTTGTTCCCGAAAGAGTTTCTATTGTTTTGAAGATTCCGTATAGTTTTTGGGCGACTTCCTTTTGTGTAGATGTTTTGGTATCGTAGGCACGATTATTCTCGGCAATCTCTGATAAATAGCGTGTTCTTGCTGGAGGAATAACAAAAATTTTCTCCGACATTTCTTTTGTAATTTCAAATGAAGAAACCAAGTCTGCACCCGTTTTTTCTACAATTTTCTCTATGATTGCTTTGTAGAGTTGATTGGTTCCTGGATCGTTGAATTGTGAAGCAATTGTACCAAAAACAGGCATTTCGTCAGGATTAACATCCCAAAGATTGTGGTTGCGTTGGTATTGCTTTTTCACATCGCGAATAGCGTCTAAAGCTCCTCTTTTATCGAATTTATTGATGGCCACAATGTCGGCAAAATCCAACATATCAATTTTTTCTAATTGTGTAGCTGCACCAAATTCTGGTGTCATGATATAGAGTGATGCGTCTGAATGATCTAGAATTTCGGTGTCAGATTGTCCGATTCCTGAAGTTTCTAAAATAATCAAATCGAAATTAGCTGCTTTCAAAACCTGCAAAGCTTCTTCTACATAGCGAGATAAAGCTAAATTGGATTGGCGTGTGGCTAACGAGCGCATATATACACGCGGATTATTGATCGAGTTCATGCGAATACGGTCGCCCAGTAATGCACCGCCTGTTTTCTTTTTAGATGGATCTACAGAAACCAAAGCAATGGTTTTTTTGGGGAAATCAATCAAAAAGCGACGAACTATTTCATCGACCATCGACGATTTTCCTGCTCCGCCGGTTCCAGTAATCCCGAGAACTGGTGTCGATTTATCGATTACTTTATCATAATGAAAAACTTTTAGAAAGTCTTCTTCTCTGTTTTCTGCCAATGAAATCAGACGGGAAATGGTTGTAACGTCTTTGTCTAGTAGTGACTGGTAAACATCTTTACCTTCTGGTAACTCTAAATTTCCTGTTGGGAAGTCTGATTTTTCAACCATATCGTTGATCATACCTTGCAAGCCAAGTTCACGACCATCATCGGGCGAATAAATTCGGGTAATGCCGTAATCCATTAGCTCTTTTATTTCGGTCGGAAGAATTACTCCGCCTCCACCACCAACTATTTTTATGTGTCCTGCTCCTTTTTCTTGAAGCAAATCGTACATATATTTAAAATACTCATTGTGACCACCCTGATAAGAAGTCATTGCAATTGCATTGGCATCTTCTTGTATCGCTGTGTTCACTACATCTTCTACCGATTTATCATGCCCCAAATGTATTACCTCGCATCCTGTAGATTGAATGATGCGGCGCATGATATTGATGGCTGCATCGTGACCATCAAACAAAGCAGCAGCAGTAACAATACGTACTTTGTTTTTTGGTTTATACGGGATTTGTGATGGTTGTTGAAGGGAAACTTGTTTTTCTTTATTTTCTGTAGTAATCTCAGACATTTTGTTTGTTTTGATGATGGCTAATATACATTAATTCCTATAGATTTCGTGATGAAAGGGTTAAGCGAATAAAATTTTTATATAATCTTTATGATAATTGTATAAAAAAATATTAGGAGTGTTATTTATTTGATTCACGTAATCGGAGCTTTTCTTTGTAAAAAGCTAGAGTGCTTACATAAAGTTCTTTTTCTAATTCTGCATACACATTACCTTCTATATCTTTAATTTTCAGTTGCTTAGTGATTGTTATTTCATCTTCTTCTTCAATTATTTTTTTGATGTTCTTAATTTCATTTTCTGTAAAAATATATTCTACCCAAACTGTTTTTTTGATTGGTCTTTTGAATTTGGCTTTTACCGATTTGTCCCATACTACATATTTTTTACCTAAAATCTGTGTCAATTGAACCATATAAATTGGGTCGGTTGCCGACAACATACTCCCGCCAAACATAGTGCCCATATAATTCATGTTCTTATACGAGAAAATGATTTTTCCTTTTATGTAATGCATATCCTTCGAAATTTCGATTAAACGCCCACAAGAGCGACGATACATTGGTGAAATATTGAAGAAAAGTTTTAGATACTTATGCTTGTTTGGGCTTTTTTCTAGCAAATTGGCTAGTTCTTGATAAAATGACATGCTTTTTAACTTTTTAGAGTTTTCTTCGTTTGATTTTACCCGATTCAGTGCGATCAAATTGAGGTTGAAATATTATTTCTTTTGGCTTTTCGAATTGATTGAAATCAATATCATCCAACTGAAAATCAAATGGGTCTCCTTCTATCATCAAGATTAATTTTTCACCCAAAAGATCATCTCTTTTGCTGCTTACATAAAATGCACGTTGAAGATAAGGTTTTAATTTTTCTTCGATTTTTTCTGGATACAACTTTATTCCTCCAGAATTGATAATATTATCGGCGCGCCCTATCCAAATAAATTCTTTTCCAGATAGTATTTCTACTACGTCGTTTGTAGTGAGAATTTCATCATAGTAAGGTGTTTTTATTTGTAAACAAGAACGGGCATCTTGGCTGATTTCTATTTCATCAAAAACCTCGAAACTATTTTTCTGATTAGGATATTGTTCATTTCTTAGCTGTTTAAAGGCAATATGTGTAATGGTTTCGGTCATGGCATAGGTCTCGAAAATTCTATTTCGAAATTTGTACAATTTATCCTTAGTATGTTGATTGAGAGGTGCTCCGCCTATTATCAAACAACGACAATGGGATACAAAATCGATTGATTTTTCTACTTGCATAGGCGTTAATGCTACAAAATCTATCGTATCATTCGGCAGATTCAGTTGTTGAAAATCCTCCCATAGAAAAACCGAACGTGGCGTGGAGCATATCAATTTCAAACCTAAAACAATTGCCCGAACAAGCATCATTTTACCTGCAATATAATTTACTGGCATTGCCAAAAGTGCGGTATTTCCTTTTTCTAGAGAAAGATATTTACCTGTAAGTTCTGCACTTTTTTTCATGTTGCTTTTGGTCAACATCATTTTCTTAGGAATTCCTGTTGAGCCAGATGTCTGTACTTCTACTTTTTTATCATCGTTGTACCAATTCTCTAAAAAATTAAGAATTTCTTGTTCGAAAACTGTAGCAGCCTGGAGTTTCTTATAATTAAAATTCGACAAACTAAAATCTAAAATCATCATAGTATCGAGTAATTTGCGCCAGCATTAATCTCAATTGGTAAGAAATTATCAGCAGGTGGTATGGGACAACTGAAATTTGTGCTGTATGCACAAAGTGGGTTATAAGCTTTATTGAAATCAATAAAAATTGTGTTGGTTTCTTTGTTTATTTCTTTACTATTGATGTTTAAATATCGACCGCCTCCGTACGTGGTATCACCCGAAGTTTCATCTGTAAAGGGCAAAAAAAGCGAGTGTTTATTTTTATTATTTACTGGATAGAATTGATATAAGGTAAGCGATAATGCTTGCTTATCAATCTGGAAATTTACTATTCCGTACTTTTTATATGTTTGTGTTTTTTTATCAGAAGTGGGAAATTTAACAATTTCTCCATTGGGTGTATAAATGAAATTAGCCTTTACCCGATACTTTTCCTGTATAGGAAAAAAATCGATTCCTGAAAATTTTATATTTTCACTTCTTTTTAGTGGTTTTATAGAGTTGAAATAATATGCATTGAGTTCGGCTTGATAATCAGTTATTGTCTTTTCATAGGAAGCTTTTTGGGTTGAACTTATACTACAAGAAAATAAAGATAATATAATAATTATCAGTGGTTTAATTATTTTCATTTTGTATTTTTTTTCGATACAACTGATCTTTTTCTACTTGCAATCTAGAACTGAAATTATTGCTAAATAAGCCTCCTGTGCCCAAACCCTGAGGCATTTCTGGATACAATATTGCAGTCCATTGAGCAATTGCATTGAGGCCAATATTGCTTTCTAGTGCAGAAGTGATCCAAAAACCAATGCCCAAAGCATCGCAACAATCTATCCACTCTAACGATCCTCGAACACCACCAACCAAACTTGGTTTTAGGATAATATATTGTGGCCGAATTTCTTGTAAAAGTGCATATTTATCATCTAGATGAAAAACGCCAATCAATTCTTCGTCCAGGGCTATTGGGGTTGGAGATTCAACACAAAGGGTCTTCATTTCTTGGATTTGCCCTTTTTTGATTGGTTGTTCTATCGAATGAATGGATAATTCTTTCAGTTGACGCAAAACTGTTTTGGCTTCTTCAAAACTAAAACCTCCATTGGCATCTACCCGAAGTTCTAATTTATTGGCAGGATATTTTTCACGTAATTCTTTCAGTATTTTATATTCCTCCTTCCAGTTTACGCCAATTTTCAATTTCAAACAATGAAAACCTTGTGCTAATTTTTCTTCGATTTGTTTTTTCATAAAATCGATATCGCCCATCCAAATAAGTCCATTGATCGGGATTCCTTTTTCACCATTTTTAAAAGCCGATTCGTACAAGTCTGGGTTATACGGGTCGGTATAATCAGGGTTGTCTAGGTTCATTCTAATGGATTGAAATAGCTGTTCTAAACCAAATTGTATAGAAGGAAAAGCCCGCAATTCTTTCCAAAGAAAAGTCAAACCTTTGTCGAAATGATTACAAGCCCATTGTAGTTTTGTTTCATACTCTGGAACATCATCCGCACTTAAACCTTTAAAAAGTCCGCATTCTCCCAAAAATACCTGGTTGTTTTCTTCTGCCTTGAGGATATAGGTTAATTTTTCAGTTAAAACGCCTCGAGAAGTCCCACCCGGACGTTTAAACTGTAAGACATATGGTGTATAAGATACTTTCATATCTCAAATATACGGATGTTCTATAAAAGAAAAAATGCTCGATTGCCGAGCATTTTCATTCTATGTGATAAAAATCAAATCGTGATAGATTCGCCAATTTCTAGAAGAATTAATTCTTTGTTACAGTCAACGAATGCTTTTTTTGCATCTTCATGATTAATTTTGATTGGAGGAAACGTATCGTAATGATACCCAAGTACTCGATCTACTTGTACAAATTCTGCAGCTTTTGTGGCCTGATGATAATCCATTGTGAAATTACCGCCTATTGGTAGAATAGCTAAATCTACTTTACCTAGTGTTTCTGGGATCAATTTCATTTCATAGGTCAGTGCTGTGTCGCCTGCAATATAAAGTCTTTTTCCTTCGCTTTCTACTACATAACCATTAGGATTTCCTCCGTTCGATCCATCATCAAAAGAACTCGAATGGAATGCAATGGTTGCGTGCAATTTTCCAAATGGAAATTCATAACAACCTCCTGTATTTAATCCATGTGAACGCAAACCTTTTGCTCCGTAATAACTTGCAATTTCTGCATTTGATACAATAGTAGAATCGTTTTCTTTTGCCAATTGTTCGGCATCATACACGTGATCTCCATGGGCGTGTGTGAGTACAATGAAATTTGGCTTCAAGGTTTGTAGATCAATTTTTTTAGCCAATTCATTTGGTGTAATAAACGGGTCGACTACTATACGTTGATCTTTAGTTTCGATTAATAAACATGCGTGACCTAAAAAAGTAATTTTCATTATTTTGTTATTTGTTCCTACCAAATATACAATTTTCAAACGATTTTAGCGTGTTAGAGCATCTATAAAATCGAATCCAATTAGGCCATAGCCTAATAATAAAGAAAAGATTAGTGCCATCATAGCAATTGGTTTTAGGAAATTATCAAAATCTTTAGGGTCTTCTACAGTCATTATTTTTCTTCTGATTTGGGTAGCCATAAAGAAAACAATCATAAAAACAATTCCACTCAATTTCCCAGGTTTCACCTGAAGTACATATGCCAAAGCTAAGAAAAATGGAATATTCATTAATATGATTTGGTAAATTTTTGCTTTCCTTATGCCGAGTTTAGAAGCAATCGTAATTTTATTGTTGCGCACATCGTTTTCTACATCGCGCATATTGTTCATGTTGAGAACAGCCACACTCCAAAAACCAATTGCTGCAGCAGGTAGAATATTGATCCATTGAAAAGTTTTCGAATACAAAAATTCTCCACCAAGCACTGCGACTAATCCGAAAAATATAAAAACAAAAACATCCCCCAAACCTATATAACCGTAGGGTTTTTTCCCCATAGTGTATAGCATTGCAGCTAAAATGCTGGCAATTCCTAGTCCTAGAAAAAGGATAAAATAATTCCAATGCAGTGGTACAAAAGCAATGTACAACAAGGCCAATACAGAAAAAAGAGAAACAATCGACATGATCAGAATCGCCAATTTCATTTGCTTAGGGGTCACTTCTCCAGAGGCTACAACTCTTTTTTCTCCTATCCGATGAGTGTCGGTACCGCGAGCAGCATCGCCGTAATCGTTGGCATAATTGGATAAAACCTGAAAGCAAAAAGCGGTGAAAAGAGATAAGAAAAATATATTTGTTTGATAAACACCTTTGAATTTAGCGATAAAACCAGCTAAAATTAATCCACTTAGAGAAAGCGGCAAGGTTCGTAAACGTGCAGCGTGAATCCATTTTTTCATAGCGGCAAAGATAACGATTATTCTAAGTTGTAGAATAATTTCGTCGGATAGTTTTTGAGCTGATCAATACAAGAATTGTCTATAAGCAAGCTATACATTTCATCCTACCAAATAATAAAGCTTCTGTTTGGGCTATGTCAATGGATTAATGAAAAGATTATGCTTAACTTTGTAAGAATAAATAGAATAAAATGTTAGGATTAAAATTATTGACCGATCCGCGATGGGCCAATATCGCTGAATCTAATTTGGAAGAAATATTAACCGACCATGCTTGGTGCGAGCAAAAAGCTGCCTCTAATGCCATTACGCTGATAACCAATAATTCTGAGCACGAAGATTTGGTGCACGAACTGGCGGCGATAGCGATTGAAGAAATGGAACACTTCAAGATGGTGGTTGACATCATCAAAAAACGGGGTTATACGCTCGGTAGAGAGCGTGCGGATGATTATGTGAATCAGCTATTCAAGTTCATGAAAAAAGATGGCTCACGTAATCAGGCGTTTATAGATCGTTTACTATTTGCAGCAATGATAGAAGCTAGAAGTTGCGAGCGTTTCCGAGTGCTTTCTCAGAATATAAAAGATGAAGAACTGAAAAAGTTCTATTATGATTTGATGGTTTCTGAAGCAAATCATTATACAACTTTCTTGAATTTCGCCAAACAATACACGATAGATGTTGATGTAGACAAACGTTGGAAAGAATGGTTGGAGTTTGAGGGAGAGTTAATTCAATCGTACGGAAAAAAAGAAGCCATTCACGGTTAAGATTAGCAAAATTACCGAAGGATCGACTGAATACTTTTGATGCTGGTTTTGAAAGGTGATTATTTTCATGTCTGAAAATTTCTCAAAAAAAAAGCTCTATAATAAATTTTATAGAGCTTTTTTTTTGAGTATTTTATCTATTAGGCTTCACAAGAAGCACAGCTTACCAAATTCGACACTAATTCTTTAGCAACCGACTGAGAGCGTTGGTAGTATAAAGTTTTCACGCCTAGTTGCCAAGCTTCTATCATTAAGCGGTTTACTTCTTTTACAGGTAAATTTGCAGGGATATTTAGATTCAATGACTGAGATTGATCCACAAACTTCTGACGAATTGCTGCCTGTTGAACAATTTCTAATTGAGAGATTTCTTTAAAGGTTTTGAAAACAGCTTTCTCATTCTCTGTCAATTCGGCAATATGTTGCACAGAACCTCCATTCAACATGATTCCACGCCAAACATCTTCATTATCCATACCTTTTTCTTCTAGTAATTTTTTCAGGTATTTATTTTTTCGCATGAAGTTGCCTTTCGATAAACCAGCTTTGTAGTAGTTGGATGAAAATGGCTCGATCCCTGGAGAGGTTTGCCCTAGAATTGCCGAAGATGAAGTCGTTGGAGCAATTGCCAAGGTGGTTGTATTTCTTCTTCCGTAACCTTTTAATAGTTCTGGTTCTCCATAGATACGTGCTAATTCTTCCGATGCTTTGTCTGCTTTAGATTGGATATGTTTAAAGATTTCTGTTGTTCTTAACTTTGCTTCCATCCCTTCGAAAGGAATCATGTTTTTCTGAAGGTAAGAGTGCCACCCTAAAACACCTAATCCTAATGCGCGATGTCTTTTTGCGAAACGATTTGCAGCAGTTAGGTAATAGTTTCCTTCTGTTTTTTCTATAAATTCTTGTAGCACAGCGTCTAAAAAGAAAATTGCCAACCGAACCGCCTCAGTATCTTTCCATTCATCATACAATTCCAAATTCATCGAAGATAAACAACAAATAAACGATTCATCGCGTGAAGAAGGCAACATAATTTCTGAACAAAGATTACTCGCATTTATTCTCATATTGAGGTCTTTGTACACTTGTGGTTTATTTTTATTTACGTTGTCTGAAAAGAAAATGTATGGTAAACCTTTTTCTTGTCTCGATTCTAAAACTTTTGCCCAAATGTTGCGTTTTTCTACATCGCCATCGATCATTTCTTGCATCCAATAATCGGGTACACAAACTCCATAAAATAAATTCTGAATCGGATTTCCGATAGATTTTATTTTCAAGAACTCTTCAATATCCGAATGATCAATATCCAAATAAGCCGCAAAAGCTCCACGGCGAACTCCCCCTTGAGAAATGGTGTCCATCGCCGTATCGAAAAGCTTCATAAAGCTTACTGCTCCACTACTCTTTCCATTATCGGTAACTGCCGATCCTCGCTCGCGTAGCTCACCAAAGTAACCTGAGGTTCCGCCACCGATTTTGGTTTGCATAATTACTTCGCCTAATTTATGGGTAATTCCTTCTATGCTATCGGGGATATGTACATTGAAACACGAAATCGGCAAACCACGTTCGGTCCCCATATTGGCCCAAATTGGGGAACTCAAACTCATCCATCCACGCTCGATCATTTCCTTAAAAGATTCTTGCATTTCTGGCTTATACAATCTTCTTGCTGCTGCTGCGGTAATACGGTCAATGGCACCTTCGACGGTTTCTCCTTTTAGAAGATACCCTCGATTAAGGATCTGTTCTGATTCTGAATTCTTCCACCAAAGCTTTGGTGTTTCTTCGGTATGGTCTGATGGGGTGAGTGATATATTCTCCATTGTATTTGCGATGTTATTATGCGTTATCTTTTGTTCTTAAGTTAATATATATGTACTTGTTCTAAAATAAATCGTCTCCCGTGATACTCTTATCGTGTTTTGTGTAATCTACTGGTCTTTTTGCAAAGAAATCGTCTAAACTATTGGCAAAAACTTCTTCTTCGAACCAAACCATTGGCTGATATTGCTCTGCAGTTATATTGTAAATTTTACCAAAACCTATTTTCAACATACTTTCGTCTACACGATATTTCATGAAATTTAGCAAGTCTTTTTTCTTAATCGTTTCGATTTCACCTTGCTCGAAAATCCAATCTAAAATTTGTGATTCTACTTCGATCGAATGGGTAACGACATTCTTGATTTCTTGTATGGTTTCTTCTGAAAAGAAATCAGGGAATTCCTCTTTTATCTTATTAACGATATAAATTCCTGCATTGGCATGAATTTGCTCATCAACCGACGTCCAGGCAATAATGTTCGACACATTTTTCATGTATCCCTTGAAACGAGTAAACGATAAAATAATCGCAAATTGGCTGAATAAGGATACATTTTCGATAAGGATACTAAACAAAATTAACGAAATCACATATGATTTTCTATCCGATGATTTAGCATCTTTTAGTGCATTCGATAAATAGTCAACGCGCCCTTTTATCACTGGAATATCTAACAAGGTTTGGAAATCGTCGTTATACCCCAAGACTTCTAACAAACGTGAATATGCTTCTGAATGACGGAACTCACATTCTGCAAAAGTAGCTCCTAAACCATTGAACTCTGGTTTTGGAAAATGATCATATATATCTCCCCAAAACGTTTTTACAGCAACTTCTATTTGAGCAATTGCTAATAAACTATGTTTAATCGCAGTTCTTTCTGCTAAGTTCAGATGAGAATGAAAATCTTGAGTGTCGGCAGTAAAATCTACTTCGCTATGAACCCAAAAAGCTTTATTGATAGCTTCAGTAAAAGTTAAAATCTCTGGATATTCGAAAGGCTTATAATTTATTCTTTTATCAAATATTGACATTTTTAATTGTTTATTGTTGTTTAAATCATGTGTATTTGAGTGTGCATTGTGTCCAAAAAAAGAACAACCTACTCGTACTAAAATCTTTAAGATTATTCGCTGTTTTTTTCTACTATTTTTCCAAAGTTAGGACAAGTATTTTAATTCAGACGAATGCTTTGTATTAAATGTTTCGAACATTATCAACAAGTTATCAACTGTCTGATAAACAAATGACTACAAATAATTGTTTAGCTCGATTCTACAAATATACGAAATATGATTATAAAAAATTTTTGCTTATACTTTTCATAAAAAACGACAAAAAACTTTCTATAATATACAAAAATTTTGGTAGAATAAAGTATTTTATCCTACCAAAATTCAATTCAAACATGAAGTGTTCTACAAATATTACCAGATTACAATGCGGTCTTTTTTGGGTACATATAGTTTATCACCTTTTTTTATATCGAATGCATCATAAAACGCATCAATGTTTACTAGTGGTCCAAACGCGCGAAAATATCCTGGCGAATGTGGATCGGTTTTTACTTGATTTATTACAGCTTCATCGGTTGTTTTGGTACGCCAAATTGTAGCCCAAGACAAGAAAAAACGTTGTTGTTGTGTAAAACCATCAATTTTTGGCAATGTTCCTTTGTCTTTCAGATACATCATGAGTGCATCATAAGCTACAGCAGCACCGCCCAAATCGCCAATATTTTCACCTAATGTAAATTGACCGTTCACAAAGGTTCCTTTTACTGGTTCGTATTTGTCGTACTGTGCTGCCAAAGCTGCTGATGCTGCTTTGAATTTTTCTTTATCTTGCGGTGTCCACCAGTTCTCTAGATTTCCATCGCCATTGTATTTGGCACCCGAATCATCAAACCCATGAGAAATTTCGTGACCGATAACTGCTCCAATTCCTCCGAAGTTTACGGCAGGATCTGCTTTGTAATTATAAAAAGGAGATTGTAAAATGGCAGCCGGGAAGACGATTTCATTCGCAGATGGACGGAAATAGGCATTTACTGTTTGTGGAGACATTCCCCAGCGAGATTTATCTACCGGTTGGCCTACATCTTTAAGATTTTCTTGGAAAGACCATTGGCGGATAATTAAGGCGTTTTCTATCAGGCTTTTTCCTGTAATTTTCAATCCAGAATAATCTCTCCATTTGTCTGGATAACCAATTTTTACCGTGAATTTATTTAATTTTTCTAATGCTTTTTCTTTCGTTACAGGAGACATCCATGCTAAGTTTTTGATATGCATGTCGAACGACTTAAATAGATACGAAATCATTTCCTCTGCGTTGGCTTTGGCTTCAGCCGGAAAATTGTCTTTTACGTAAATTTTCCCTAATAATTCACCGACATTATTGTTTACATAAGCTAAGCCTCGTTTGTCTAATGCACGTTGTTCTTTTTGTCCGGCCAACTTTTGACCATAAAAAGAGAAGTTAAGTTTGTCTAACTCTGTGGTTGATAGTGATGAGAAACGATCCAATAATTGGAAGGTTAGATATGCTTTAATGTCGCCTAGGTTTTCTTGAGTCAACAATTGATTTAGACCTTCGAAATATTTAACCTCAGAAATAATAACTTCATCAACATTGACTCCGTAAGTTTTCATAAATTTCTCTAAGTCAACGACTTTTACTAATTTTTTTAAGTCTTTAGTTTTATAGACATTGTAGCGTTTGTCGGGGTCACGAGCTTCAACAACCGTTTTCAGGTTTTTCGCAATTTGTTTCTCAAAAGCTAAAACGCGTGGACCTTTCAGGTCTTTTGTTTTAGAACCACTGTACGGATAAAGTTGGTTGATGTAATTAATGTAATGATCTAAGGTTTCTTTGTTTCTTTCATCTTCTACTTGATAATAAGTTCTTCCCAATCCTAGACTACCTCCTCCTAAATAAACCGCATTGATAGTAGAGTTTTTCATGTCAGCAGAAGCATAAAAACTATAAAAAGGATTGAGGCCAAGTGGTGTAACTTTGGTGAGATATGCTTCTAGTTCTGCGATTGATTTTAGATTATTTATTTGCTCGAGATAGGGTGCAATCGGCTGTAATCCTACTTTATTTCTTGTCTCTAAGTCGATATAACTATGATAAAGATCGGTGATTTTTTGTTCGTCAGAGCCTTGTAGATGTTTTTTTCCGTCTAAATCTTTCAACAATTGCAGCGTAACTTTGTCGGTTGACTCGCGCAATTCATCAAAACTTCCCCAACGACTACGGTCGGCCGGAATTTCGGCTTTTTTCATCCAATTTCCGTTCACGTAATTATAGAAATCATCTTGCGGACGAACTGAAGTGTCCATATAATCCATCCGAATAAATTGGTTTATTTCTTGCGCAGTTGCTGTAAGCGCCGTGAATAAGGCACCTCCTAACATGAGCTGTTTTTTCATAGCTTTCTTTTTTTTGATATATGATTTTGAAATTATTATACTTTTCTATCAATAATGGAAACTAATTCTAGTTGATTTTTCATCTCCTAAATAGAATCTATTTTTGCTAATATAAACAAAAAAACTCTACCTTTTGGGTAGAGTTTTTTATCGGTTATCTGGAAGCGATCTTACGCCTTCAGGATTTCATTTACTTCATCGGCTCCTCCTCCATTGTAAACATCTTCCACTCCATTTTCTTGCATAAATTGTGCAGCTGTCGCAGAACGATTTCCACTACGGCAAAAGAAAACTAGTGGTTTTGGCATTTCTTTTATCTCCTCTAGTTTCTGTGGAACTTCTCCTAACGGAATATTGATTGCTCCATCAATTACTCCGTCTGTCTCTAACTCATATGGTTCTCGGACATCGATAAGCGTGGCATTTGGATTTTTAATTGCTTCTGTTGTTGTCATTTTTATAATTTTCTTTCGTTCTTTATACCAATTAATTATTTTTCTAAACATAATTTACCAAATATAAACACGATCTTCTTTAGGAAGGTATAATTTATCTCCTTTTTTTACATTGAATGCTTCATAAAAAGCATCTATATTTACCAGTGGACCAAACGCACGGAAGTATGCCGGTGAGTGTGGATCGGTTTTTACCTGATTGATTAAGGCTTCTTCGGTAGTTTTGGTACGCCATATTGTTGCCCAAGATAAGAAAAAGCGTTGTTGTTGGGTATATCCGTCTATTTTTGGCAATGTTCCTTTATCTTTTAGATACAGCATGAGTGCATCATACGCTACCGAAGCACCTCCTAAGTCTCCTATATTTTCACCAGATGTAAATACTCCGTTTACAAAAACTCCTTTTACGGGCTCGTATTTATCATATTGCTTAGCCAATTTTTCGGTTGCTTTTGCAAATTTTGCCTCATCTTCTTCGGTCCACCAATTTACTAAGTTTCCATCACCATCAAATTTAGCTCCTGAATCATCAAAACCATGTGAAATTTCGTGACCGATAACGGCTCCAATTCCTCCAAAATTTACGGCAGGGTCTGCTTTATAATCATAGAAAGGTGGTTGTAAAATTGCAGCAGGAAAAACAATCTCATTGTTTACCGGATTGAAATAAGCATTCACAGTTTGGGGTGACATTCCCCAGCGAGATTTATCTACAGGTTTACCGAAGTCTTTTAAATTTTGCTTAAATGCCCATTCGCTAACAGCCATATTGGCTTGGATTAAACTTCCTCCATCTTCTAAAGAGGTAATATTGAGTTCTGAGTAATCTCTCCATTTGTCTGGATAGCCAATTTTTACCGTGAATTTATTTAATTTTTCTAAAGCTTTTTCTTTCGTTGTAGGCGACATCCAGTCTAAATTTTTGATGTGCATGTCGAATGATTTGAAAAGATAAGAAATCATCTCTTCTGCTTTCTCTTTTGCTTCTGGCGGGAAATTATCTTTTACATAAATTTGACCTAGTAATTCTCCAGTGGTACCATTTACATACGATAAGCCTCTTTTCTCTATGGCGCGTTGTTCTTTTTGACCAGAAAGAGTTTTACCATAGAAATTGAAATTAATTTCATCCAATTCGGTTGTGGTATACCCCGCAAAGGAATTCATCAAATGAAATTTTAGATAATCTTTGATAATCGGAAGATTTTCTTTGTTAAGGATTTTGTCTAAATTTTTATAATAATCCAATTCCCCAATCACAACTATTTCAGGATTAATCCCTAGTGATGTTACGTATTTTTCGAAATCGATATTTTTTGTGAGTTTTTTTATCTCACTCAATTTCACTGGATTGTATGATTTGTTGGGGTCACGATCTTCTTCTACAGTTTTTATATATTGAGAAATCATTTTCTCGAAAGTTACAATTTTTGACCCTGTATGATTAATGATTTTTTTACCAGTAAATGGCATTAATTGATCTATAAATTGTGCATATTTTTCGAGTGTTTCGGTATTTTTAGCATCTTCTTTTTGGTAATAGGTCTTACCTAAACCCAAGTTTACATCACCCATATAAACTGTATTTTGATGGCTGTTTTTTAGATCTGCGTACACATAAACTCCATAAAATGGATTTTCTCCTATCGGAGTGACTTCTAATAAATAATTCTGTAAATCATCTAGATTTTTTATATCGTCTATTTTTTTAAAATAAGATTGCAATGGAGCTAAGCCAACTTTATTACGTACATTAAAATTGGTATATGCATTGTATAAATCAGCAATTTTTTGTTCACTACTGCCTTTGGCATGTTTAGATTTTAAAAGTTCGTGTAATAGATTCAGACTCACTTTGTCTGTATTTTCACGCAACTCATCAAAACTACCCCAACGACTCTTGTCGGCAGGGATTTGTGTTGTTTTCATCCAATTTCCATTCACATAATTATAGAAATCATCTTGCGGACGAACCGATTTATCCATATAATCTAAACGAATTGCTTGATGCGCTTCTTGCGCCATGCCAATTATAGAGGCGCAAGCAAAACTTGCCGCCATTAGTTGTTTCTTCATAATAAAAATTTTCGCTAATATAAGTTGTGTTTACTAGCTTATATGTTACAAACTTAGTGATTTTGACTAGAAAAATATTTATATAAAGTACTATATTTGGTGCGCAAACAAATTATTTTATTCATCATGCAAAATGACACAGTTCTCATTACCGGAGCTTTAGGGCAAATTGGTTCTGAATTAGCAGAAAAATTAATTTCTATCTATGGTAAAGAAAAGGTAATTGTTACCGACATTCAACCCAAACCTTCGATTGAGCAAGATTTTATATATGAAGAGTTGGATGTTCTAGATTCCGAACGCATCTACCAAATCGTAGAAAAGTACGAGGTGAAAATTGTTTACCATCTGGCCGCCTTGTTATCCGGAACTGCCGAAAAAAATCCTCTTTTTGCATGGAAACTGAATATGGATTCTTTGTTAACTTTTCTAGAATTGGCAAAAGAGAAAAAGATTAAGCAGCTATTTTGGCCTTCATCTATTGGGGTCTTTGGTCCGGATACTCCAAAAGATAATACGCCACAAAATACTGTTCATACGCCTTCTACCGTGTATGGCATTTCTAAATTATCGGGAGAGTATTGGTGTAATTATTACCACGATAAATTTGGTGTTGATGTAAGAAGTGTTCGTTTCCCGGGCCTTATCAGCTGGAAAACCTTGGCAGGTGGTGGTACAACCGATTATGCAGTGGATATTTTCTATAAAGCACTAGAAAATAATCATTATACATCTTTCTTGAATAAAGGAACTTATTTGCCTATGCTATACATGGATGACGCCATAGAAGCAATCATCCAATTGATGAATGCGCCTGCAGAGCATCTAAGTATTCGCACTTCTTATAATTTAGGTGGATTGAGTTTTGAGCCTGAAGAACTTGCCGCAGAAATTAGAAAACATTTGCCCGATTTCACGATCGATTACGAACCTGATTTTCGACAAGCGATTGCCGATTCGTGGCCTTCGAGTATTGATGATGAAGTTGCTAGAAAAGATTGGCAATATCAACCCAAATATGATCTTGATCGAATGACCGAAACGATGTTGCAACATCTAAGAATAAAATTAAATATTCGATAATAGATGAATTTCATCCTTTTAACTTTCGGAATGTTCTTTGCAGTTTTCTGTATATCAAAACACAAAAAATATGGCAAATTTCATTTCAAAGTTAAAAGGTCTTTATCAGTTAGCTTCTACAATTGATATTGAACAAGTTAATATAATCTCTCAACAAGTCGATCTTCCTAAAATGCTAAAAGCTTTGTCGAATCTCGACAAAAATAAAATGAAAGCTTTGGAAAAAATGATCGATCCTACTCGCAAGAAAAAAGAACTTCCTCCGATTGATGGCGATTTTTATGATGTGTACCACGAATTACCTCCAGAATTGCGTGTAATACAACAAAAAGTTCGAGAAGTAATGGAAACAAAAATTCAGCCTTTGGTCAATGATTATTGGTTGCGAGACGAATTCCCTTTCGAAATTATTCCTATTTTTCAAGAACTTAATATTTGTGGAGTTACCTACGAAGGCTATGGTTGTCCTAACCTTCCGTTTCTCATGGAGGGTGTAATCGCTCATGAAATGGCAAGAATAGACGCTTCTATTGCTACCTTTTTCGGTGTACAATCTGGTTTGGTTATGGGATCTATTTATCTTTGTGGATCGGATGAACAAAAAAATAAATGGTTACCAGAACTACAACAACTCAAAAAAATTGGAGCGTTTGGTCTTACTGAACCCGAAGTTGACTCAGGAGCAGCAGGTGGCTTAACTACCACTTGTGAAAAAACTGAAAATGGCTGGCTTCTCAACGGTGAAAAAAAATGGATTGGGAATGCTCCTTTTGCAGACGTCTTCATTATATGGGCGCGTGATATTGCCGACGATCAAGTAAAAGGATTTTTGGTAGAAAAAGATAATCCAGGTATTTCGGTAGAAAAAATTAAAGGTAAAATGGCACTTCGGATAGTACAAAACGGACAGATTACCTTGAATAACTGTTTAGTTCCAGACACCGATAAGTTAGAAAAAGCCAATACTTTTAAAGATACTGCAAATGTGTTGCGAATGACGCGTGCTGGCGTTGCTTGGATGGCTACAGGATGTGCTCGAGGCGCTTATGAAAACGCGTTGGATTATACTCGAAAAAGAGAACAGTTTGGTAAACCAATTGCTTCTTTTCAGTTGATTCAAGGGCATTTGGTCGAGATGTTATCGAATCTTACGGCAATGCAAACGATGGTTTATCGCTTATCTAAAATTCAAGATGAAGGAAAATTAAAAGACGAACATGCGTCTCTAGCAAAAGTTTTTTGTACACTTAGAACTCGAGATATCGTAGCTCATGCTCGCGAAGTGATGGGCGGAAACGGAATTTTACTCGATCACAATGTGGCTCGTTTTGTGGCCGATGCAGAGGCAATTTACTCGTACGAAGGGACCAAAGAGATTAACTCGTTGATTGTCGGACGTTCAATTACTGGATTCAGTGCTTTTGCGTAAGGTTTTGATATTCTATATATAAAAAAATAAAAGCAGTTATACTATTTAATGACTGCTTTTATTATTTTTTTATTAGGATGGAAATCTTATACGTATTGATTGATTTCGTAATGACCAATCGGATAAGTTGCGATTTGTTTTACTTTTCCTTTTTGAATGAAAAAATCTATCCTACCTAAAAACAATCCAGACCACCCAACTTGATTAACCAAAACATTTTTTCCTGCAGAATTTATAAAAACCTGAGGCTCTGGTAAGAATGTATGTGTATGCCCTCCGATTATCAGATCTATATCTTTGGTCGCTTTTGCCAAGACTACATCACTTACCTGATTGCTTTGATATTCGTACCCTAAATGAGAAAGACAAATTACCAAATCACATTTTTGTTCCTCGCGTAAAATCCGGGTCATGTCTTGCGTAATTTCTATTGGGTCTAGATAGACGGTCTCTGCATAAGCGCGAGGATCGACAAGCCCTTTGAGTCCAACTCCTAGCCCGAAAATTCCTATTTTCACACCATCTTTTATAATAATTTTGTAGGGTTTTATAAGCCCTTCTAAAATCGTATTGGTAAAATCGTAGTTGGCATTGAGAATATCAAAATTAGCATAGGGAAGTTGCTTTTTTAAACCTTCTAAGTGATTATCAAACTCATGATTACCAATTGTCCCTGCATCATAGCCCATTTTCGACATTAGTCTGAACTCTAATTCACCACCAAACATATTAAAATATGGTGTGCCCTGAAAAACATCACCTGCATCTAATAAAAGAACATTTTTCTCTTGTTTTCTGATTTGGTGCAGCAAAGTTGCCCGACGTGCAAAACCACCTTTATTCGAGTATTTCGGATCTTTCGATTCCTCGAAAGGCTCTATTCTCGAGTGTTGGTCATTCGTATGTAAAATTGTAATTTTCTTTACATTTGGCTCATTAGCAAATAAATCTACTGAAGGCACTAAAGTAAAAGCAGTAGCAGCGGCAGTTTGTAGGATAAAATCTCTTCTTTTCATTTGGCAAATATTCTTTGTTTGGTGTCTACTTGTAGTGTGTCTGTCTTTTGAAACTCTACCATCAGTAAATCGCGTAGTTTTATGTTGAGTACTTTGGCGTCGATTGCTTTGGCAAAAAAGAACATTCGATCACCACCATTGTATAAATAATCGGTCGTTGCAATGCGGTATGTTTTTTGGTCGGATATTGGTTTACCGTCTATTGTATAATCATTTGCAGATTTTATGGAAATGTTTGCGACTGGATGCCCAACGCTAAAAGTTCTCAGGTAATCCATCATTTCTCTGACCGACTGTCCGGTAAGTGTTAACAACATCAATTCGTTCTCAAATGGCATCAATTCGTACACATTTCCTACGGTCAAAGGACCTTTGTTGAAGCTCCTTCTCAACCCACCATAATTAAGGACTACCGCATCAGCTTGCAGTTTTGGCTCGTTAATAAAGTGCAGGTTGATATACTCCAACGTCATATCGGCCGTAAGGTTACACAAGGTACAATAAAACCCATCTTTGGTAAGATCAACTGGCGTGTAGGTAATCACACGATTCATCTCTGTGTCGAGTTTTTGTTTATACGGTAGAATAAAAGAGACCATTTCAGAATCCTCTTCTAGCGCTGAGTCTATTGGTGTATTAGCTAGAAAATCAAACTTTTCTTGATGCAATGTTTGAGTGGTGCAAGAAACAGTGAGGGTCATCAAACCAAACAAACCAAGAAATTTCAGTTTTTTAATAGTTACTATCATGCTTACAAAATTCTTTATTTTATTTGGGAAATACGACTAAAAATCATTATTTTTTTTAAACAAATTCTAAAGTTAAGTTTAGATTTGTGTTTACGAAAGATTATTAGGAAATTTACATAATTTAATACCAATCATGAAAAATTTAATGGGAACTGGAGTTGCTCTAATTACTCCGTTCAAAGAAGATAAAAGTATTGATTTTCCTGCCTTGGAGAAGTTAGTAGATTATACTATCGAAGGTGGAGTAGAATTTTTGGTTGTTTTAGGAACAACTGCAGAAACAGCTACGTTGACTGCAGAAGAACAAAAAGCAGTAATAGAGACTGTCATTCGAGCAAACAAACAACGAGTTGCCTTAGTTTTAGGGATTGGAGGTAATAACACTACGGCTGTTGTAGAGGCGTATAAAACAAGTGATTTAGGAGCTTTTGAAGCAGTGTTGACCGTCTCTCCTTATTACAATCGACCAAGCCAAGAAGGTATTTATCAGCATTATAAAATGATTGCATCGCAAACCGATTCTAAAATAATTTTGTATAATGTACCAAGCAGAACTGGTTCTAATATCGAAGCAGAAACAACTGTACGTTTGGCCAACGAGTTTGACAATATCATAGCAATAAAAGAAGCTTCGCCAAATTTTCTACAATCAACCGATGTCCTACGACAAAATACAAGGAGGGATTTTTTTGTTTTGTCTGGTGATGACGAATTTGCTTTACCGATGACATTGGCGGGAGGAAAAGGAGTGATTTCTGTCATAGCACAAGGAATTCCACAACAATTTTCTTCTATGATACGTTTAGGTTTAGAAAGAAAAGTAGATCAAGCCTACGAAGCACATTATAAGATGGTAGAAATTACCCGAGCAATTTTTGCAGAAGGTAATCCTGCCGGTATAAAATCAGTTTTGCATCATCAAGGAATTTGTTCTCCATATACACGATTACCACTGATGCCGGCTACAGAAAATCTATCCCAAACCATAAAAAAAATATTAAATAATATAAATTAAAAATAAGAAAAATATGATTTCACAAGTAATTCTCGATGCATTAAACAAGCAAATAAAATTAGAAGGAGATTCTTCTCAACTCTATTTGGCAATGGCTTCTTGGGCAGAAGTCAAAGGATTAGAAGGTTCTGCCAATTTTTTATATGCCCACGCTGATGAGGAAAGAATGCATATGCTGAAATTAATCAAATTTATCAACGAGCGCGGAGGTAAAGCACATGTGCCACAAATAGAAGAGCCAGACCAAAGCTTTTCAAGCCTTAAAGATGTTTTCAAGGCAATCTTGAAACACGAGATTTTTGTCTCAGAAAGCATCAACGAAATTGTCGGACTTACCCTTGATGAACGTGATTATACTACCCACAACTTCTTGCAATGGTATGTTTCTGAACAGATTGAAGAAGAACGACTTGCACGCACTATTCTCGATAAACTAGAAATGATTGGTGAAGACAAAGGAGGTCTCTATCTATTTGATCGAGATGTAGCCAATATGGATCAAGGAAAAACAGCTGAATAGCACTTGATAAAAAAAAGAGAATGGTTGGATATTTTTTTCAACAAATAGTTTATTTTTAGTAAGTTTGCAGAATGTTTAAAAAAGTTAGTTTAACCTTTCTTGTGGCCACGATGCTTACTTCGTGTAATACGCAATACAACAAAGCAATGAAAAGCTCTGATAAAGACGAGATTTTTTCTATTGCTAACACATTGTTCGAGCAAGGTAAATACGATTTAGCACTTGAGCTATACAATCGAATTTCCACCTCTTTTGTCGGAACAGAAAAGGCTGCAGATATTGCCTATAATATTGCGCAAGCCAATTACAACGATGAAAACTATCGTTTATCAGGGCATTTGTTTAAGAATTTTGCTGGCACCTACCCCTTGGATCACCGTGCAGAAGATGCACTATACTTATCGGCTTTTTCTTATTACAAAGATTCTCCGCGTTACAATCTCGATCAGACCAGTACATATAATGCGATTGATGAAATGCAAAACTTCATCAATACCTATCCAGAGTCTGAGCACGTAGCCCAAGCCAATGAATATATTGACGAACTTCGAGGTAAATTAGAGAAAAAAGCATTCGAAATAGCCCGTGTGTATTATAAAACAATGAAATACAAAGCAGCGGGAGTTGCTTTTGATAATATGGTAGACGATTTTCCGGATTCCAAATACAGAGAAGAAGCCATGCTCTATTCTCTTCGTTCGAAAGCCGAATTAGCGATGAATTTTAGCCGATTAGAGCATAAAGAACTTCGTCTACAAGAAGCACTCACCCAATATAAATTATTTTCGCGTTTATATCCAGAATCTAGCTTCAAAAGCGAAGCTGAAAAAATCAATACAAGCCTAGCCAAAGCTATCAACGATTTTGATAAAGTGAAAGCACAAATCGATATGCATAAAGAAGCACAAGAAGCTAAAGATAGAAACGTACAATATAACTTAGATAATCAAACTGTAAATTAAACGAAATTATTATGAACTTTAAAGATATAGATGCTGCAACAACAACTGTAACCTACAACCGAAACAAAATAGAGGCCAAAACTGGCAACATCTACGAAGCTATCGTAATCATGGGAAAACGTTCAGAGCAAATCAATCAAGAGATGAAGCAAGAACTTATCCAGAAATTAGATGATTTTGCCTCTCACACTGATTCTTTGGAGGAAGTTTTCGAAAATAGGGAACAAATAGAAGTATCAAAATTCTATGAGCGCTTACCAAAGCCTACTTCTATCGCAATCAAAGAATGGATAGATAATGATATTTATTTCAGAAATCCAAACGAGGATTAATGTCTAGACTGAAGAATAAAAATATACTTGTGGCAGTAACTGCCGGAATAGCGGCCTACAAGGTCGCTATTTTAGTTAGATTGCTCGTCAAGCAGGAAGCTCAGGTAAAAGTGATAATGACGCCTGATGCACGAAGTTTTGTTACACCTCTCACCCTTTCTACCCTTTCTAAAAATTCAGTAGAATGGAAGTTTTTTAGCGATAATGGTGATTGGAATAACCATGTAGAATTTGCTCTTTGGGCCGATTATATGATCATTGCGCCATGTACCGCGAATACGCTTTCTGCGATGGCAAATGGCACATGTAACAACCTTGTGCTTGCAACATATTTGTCGGCAAAATGTCCTGTGATTATTGCGCCAGCTATGGATTTGGATATGTATCAACATCCAACTACTAAGTCGAATTTAGAAATTCTTGAGAAAAATAATGTTCACATAATTCCATCAGAAAGCGGTGAGTTGGCAAGTGGTTTAGTTGGCGAAGGCCGTATGGCAGAACCTGAACATATAGTCGATTTTTTGGATAAACTTATCGAAAAAGATTTACCCCTTTTTGGTAAACATGTTTTGATTTCTGCAGGTCCGACATATGAAAATATTGATCCGGTTCGATTCATCGGAAATTATTCTTCGGGCAAAATGGGTTATTCGCTGGCTGAAGCTTCTTATTTACTTGGTGCTAAAGTAACCTTGGTCTCAGGTCCAAGTGCCGAAAAAGTTTCTCATAAGGAAATTACTGTCCAAAAAATTACTTCTGCGCAAGATATGTATACTGCGATGCACAACAATTTTCTAGAGGCAGATATTACCATAATGGCAGCTGCTGTAGCAGATTATCGTCCTAAAGAAATAGCCGAACAAAAAATAAAAAAAGACGACGATACAATGATTATCGAGTTGGTGAAAAATCCTGATATTCTGAAATCACTAGGCGAAATCAAAACTCCAGATCAAATATTGGTAGGATTTGCATTGGAAACCAATAATGAAATTGCTTTTGCAGAAAAAAAATTGAAAAAGAAAAACCTAGATTTCATTGTACTCAATTCGATGAGAGACAAAGAAGCTGGTTTCCAGAAAGACACCAATAAGATTACTATCTTAGATCGAAATGGTGAACAAAAAAGCTTCGAAACAAAATCGAAAAAAGAAGTTGCCTTCGATATTTTATCCTATCTTATCACCCAAAAATTATCATGATGAATAAGTTGCTTTCAATAATTTGTTTTGTTTTTGTGTCTACTTTTAGTTGGGCGCAAACCTTCGTAGCAGATGTCAATATAGATTATTCGCAAGTGCAGGGCTCGAACACACAGGTGTATCAAACTTTACAAAGATCTTTAAAAGATTTTATTAATAATACGAATTGGACCACTACCCGATTGAAACCGCACGAAAGAATCGAAGCAAATTTCAATATCATCATCATCAACAAAACCGGCAACGAGTACAAAGCTTCACTCCTCGTTCAATCGAGAAGACCGGTTTTCAACTCCACCTATTATACACCGATGCTGAACCTAGCTGATAATAACTTTACTTTTGAATATTCTGAAAATGAACAATTGATTTTCAACGATCGGAAGTTTAGCAATAAAAATCTTACCGATGTAGTGGCATTTTACATCTACATGATTTTAGGTTATGATGCAGATTCTTTTGCCAGAAATGGCGGAACAGAATATTACAAAACCGCACAAAAAATAGCACAATTAGGGCAAGGTACCAAGTTCAGTGGTTGGAGCGATTTGGATGGCTTACAGGCGAGAAGCCTATTGGCGAGTAATTTCCTGAAAAGTGATGCCAATAACTTGCGGACAACTATTTATCAGTACCACAGAAGTGGCTTAGATTTAATGGCAGAAAGCGATATGCGAGCAAAAAACAACTTAGGAAACGCACTGTTACAATTGGATTTTTATGCAAAAGGTAATTATCAACAGTTTTATCCTGTAGATTTATTTATTTCGGCAAAAAAAGATGAAATCACAAAAATTTTTGGTGGAGGCCCTGTTTCTACGGTGAATCTTCCTCAATTGAAAGAAATATTAAACACGCTTTCTCCGAAAAATAGAGAAACCTGGAACAATCTGAAAAAATAAGATGTTACAAAGTTTACGTGTCACAAATTTTGCAATCATAGACGAACTCGAGGTTGAGTTTGAAAAAGGTTTAACGACCATTACCGGTGAAACGGGTGCTGGTAAATCGATTTTAATAGGTGCTCTTAAATTGGTTTTAGGAGAAAGAGCCGATATGAAATTACTCAAAAATCAAGAAAATAAAGGAATTATTGAAGCAATTTTTCAGATAAAAGACTTGGGTCTCCAAACATTTTTTTCTGAACATGAACTGGATTACGATCAAGAAACCATCATCCGTAGAGAGTTATTGCCCTCTGGTAAATCTCGTGCTTTTATAAATGACACTCCAGTCAATATCAATCTATTACAAAAGTTATCTGAACAATTAATTGACATTCATTCTCAGTTCAACACAGCAAAAATTATCGAGAATAATTATCAACTTCATGTCTTGGATGCGTATGCACAAGATCAGCTAGATATCCAATCCTACCAAAAAGAGTTTACATCCTATAGCTTATTGCAAAATGAGGTTGAGCTATTGAAAACTCAGCGGCAAGAGATGGCAAACAACCACGATTATAATGCGTATTTGCTAGAAGAGCTTACGAAAGCAGAACTGAAAAAACATGAGCTAGAATGCTTAGAAGAAGAAGCTAAAACATTGAGCCATGCAGAAGATATTCTCGCCAATTTAGCAGAAACTTCACACCTTTTTCAAGATGAAGAATTTGGGCTATTGACTGTTTTACGAGAAGTTGAACAAAGACTAAATAAAATAAGTAGTTTTTCTGAAAACTTATCTACGCTATACAACCGACTGCTTACAGCAAGGATAGAGTTGGAAGATGTGCAACAAGATTTGGAAGGTGAGCTGAGTAGTTTTGAAGCAAATCCTGAGCGATTGATCGAAATTAATGAACGATTGGATTTATTGCATAATTTATTACGAAAACATCAAGCACAAACAATCGAGGAGCTTTTGGAGATCGAAGAAAAATTAGCAGAACAAAATTTTGGATTAGAAAATATAGAAGAAACGATTGCTAGAAAAGAGAAAGACCTTGTAAAGCTTGAAAATTTATTAGAGCAAAAGTCGCTAAAACTTCATAAAACAAGAGAACAATCGATACCGAAAGTGGAGAAATATATAATGCAAACATTACGACAGTTAGGAATGCCGAATGCTGTTTTATCGATTCGTTTACAAACTTTACCGCGTTTTACATCGACTGGTAAAAGTAAAGTAGAATTCCTTTTTAGTGCCAACAAAGGTTCAGAACCAAAAAATATTGAAAAAGCAGTTTCTGGTGGAGAAAGATCTCGTTTGATGCTGGCAATCAAAAAGCTGTTAGCAGAACACCTTCAACTACCTACACTGGTTTTGGACGAAATTGATACAGGTATTTCTGGTAAAATAGCCAATGATACAGGATTGGTTATGAAAGAAATGGCCAAAAATATGCAGCTTTTCGTAATTACGCATTTGCCACAAGTAGCCTCTAAAGGAAATAATCAATATAAGGTTTATAAGACAATAGACAAAAATTCTGCCTCTACAAAGATAAAAAAACTTGATCACCAAGAGCGTCTAAATGAAATTGCCCAAATGATCTCTGGATCATCGGTTACAGATTCTGCATTGGAACAGGCCAAAGCATTAATGCAATAAAAATAATGTATAAAATACACCCATTACCCAATAAAAAAAAAATAGCCTTACCCGAAAAATTTACATTTCCGTTCTACTACGATCCACACCCTTTGGCGATTGAAGCTTCGGAGATTCTACAAAACTATCTAAAAACAACCACAGATTTTGATCATAATTTTGGGTTAGATAATAATCGAAAAGATATAGAAATTGGTAAAATGTTTGGTGTTTTGGTTGTGAAAACAAAAGAGAACACACTAGGCTTTTTAGCCGCTTTTTCTGGGAAATTAGCCAATAAAAATCATTGGGATTATTTCGTTCCTCCCATTTTTGATATGTTGAAAAAAGACAGTTACTTTCATCAGAAAGAAGAAATTCTCAATGATTTGAATAATTCAATTAACACTTTAGAAAACCAAAGTTATTTTATTGATTTACAAAACTATCTAACCAAATATCAACTAGATTATCAAAAGAAAATTACTGATCAGAAGCAAAAAATGAAGCGACAGAAATCTCAACGAGATATGCTTCGCAGAAAGTTAAAAGAGAAGCTTTCTCCTGAGGAGTTTGAGAATGAAAATGCTATCCTAATAAACGAAAGTTTGGCGGAAAAAAGAACTTTACGAGATTTGAAGGAAAAGCAAAATCTTACTTTAAAAAAAATAGAAAACCAACTATCAGAATATAAAAAGAAGATAGAAGACTTAAAATGTAAACGAAAAAGAATATCCAATCATTTACAAACGTATTTATTTCAGCAATATCAATTTTTGAATCAAGACAAAAAATCGAAAAATTTATTGGCAATATTCGGTAAAAATCCGCCTGCTGCAGCCGGAGAATGTGCAGCGCCAAAACTATTGCAATATGCATTTTTACATGATTTACTACCTATATGCATGGCGGAATTTTGGTGGGGAGCTTCGCCAAAATCGGCCGTAAGAAAACATGCGCAATATTACCCTGCATGTACGCAAAAATGTCAACCAATTTTAGGACACATGCTAAGCGCAACACTTGTTGATGATAACCCATTGTTGATAGATACAAATAAAGATAAAGAAATTGAGTTTTTGTATGAAGATGATGCGATTATTGTCATCAATAAACCCGAGAATTTTCTTTCTGTACCAGGGATTCAAGTAAAAGATTCTGTACAAACTAGATTACAACAGCAATATCCTCATATTTCATCACCGATGATTGTACATCGATTAGATATGCAAACTTCTGGCTTAATGGTTATTGCAAAATCTAAAATAGCCCATGAGAAATTACAGAAACAATTTCTGAAAAAGAAAGTAAAAAAACGATACGTTGCTTTATTAGGGGGTGAAGTAAATAAATATTCGGGTGAAATTAACTTGCCTTTGAGAGTAGATTTAGAAGATCGTCCTCGTCAATTAGTTTGTTATCAATATGGTAAAAATGCTAAAACTCTTTACCAAGTAGAATCAATTTCAAATGGTATTACAAGAATATTTTTTTATCCTATAACAGGAAGAACTCACCAATTGCGTGTACATGCTGCTCATTCTTTGGGACTTGATTCGCCAATTTTAGGAGACGATCTATATGGACAAAAAGCTTCTCGGTTATTTTTACATGCCGAATGCTTAGAGTTTTTTCATCCAATATCAAATAAAAAACTTACATTTATCAAAGACCCAAATTTCTAATTTTATTCTACAATGGAAAATATAACTGTAAAGGAGATGATTTATCAACAGATGGATCATTTTTTAGGGAAAGCAATCAATCAGGATCATCAAATTACATTATCGAAAGTGCTAGAAATTGCAGCTTGGGTAAGTGCTTTTGTTATTCGCCAACGACATATACAGCAAGGACAGATTACCGAAGAGGAAATGCAAATGGTTATGGGATCTGTAGGCAATTTTTGTCATGAAAATTTTCATGATAACTTTACTCAACAAGAATTTAATCTATTGAGTGATAAAATTTTAGATCTATTAAAAACACCAACTTTTGATCAAGACGCTAAAACGTATTTCGAACAATATTATCCGATAAAATAAATGTATTCTTAAGAGGTGATTTTACTAAGATAATCAAGAACTTTTTCATTAAAAACTGCAGGCTGATCGACATTGACTACATGTCCAGAATTAGGAACAATAAAAATTTCGGCCGTGCGCTGATGTTTTTTTGCAATTTTTTTAATGCTTGGTAAAAACATATAATCTTCTTCACCCATAATATAAAAAGTCGGAATACCACACTCTACTTCTCTAAAAACTCTTAGTAAAGGAAAAACATCTGCCGTTAACTTAAACCATTTCAAGAATTCTTTTTGATACAGTTTTTTAGCTTCTCGGATAAAAAGAGAACGTGATTCTTTATGAGTGTTCTTAGGCATAATGACAAAGGCTAATATCTTATACAAGAACAAATATGGTAAGATATTCTTGAAGAGATTTCCTACAGTTATCAGTACTTTTCCACGTAAATTTACTTTCATTACTGCACCTCCCATCACCATAGAAGTCAACCTATTGGGTTGCAATTCTGCCAATTGCCTAATAATTATGGTCCCTAGTGACATGCCAACAAAATGAGATTTCTGGATTTTTCGATAATCCAAAACTTCTATAATATCTTTGGCAATCGACTCGAATGAGTAATGCTTTTCGAATAAGGAACGTAAATTGGCTTTTGATCTTCCATGACCACGTAAATCGAGCAACAAAACATTGAAATGTTTTTTGAAAGCCCTGATTTGCTTAAACCAAATTGTCGAACTTCCTCCTGCACCGTGAATAAACGTTACCCATTCGGTCGACGTAGGATGTGTATATAATGTATGTGCTAACAACTTAATCTATTAAAATATGAATAAAAAAAAATTCTATCATTCGTTATTTAATAATACCGCTGCTTCTTTTGCAAAATAGGTAGAGATGAGATCTGCACCTGCTCTTTTAAAAGCCGTTAAGGATTCTAACATGACTTGGTCATGATCGAGCCATCCTTTTTCTGATGCTGCTTTGATCATTGCATATTCACCCGAAACCTGATAAACAGAGACAGGTACTTGCAAATGATCTTTCACTAATCGCACTATATCCAAATAAGCCATTCCTGGTTTTACCATCAAAATATCTGCACCTTCTATTACATCTGCTTCTGCCTCTCTCAAAGCTTCTATACTATTATGGTAGTCCATTTGATAGGTTTTTTTATCTCTCGGTATTTCTTGGTTGTCTACTGGAGCGCTATCCAAAGCATCGCGGAAAGGTCCGTAGAAATTACTTGCATATTTTGCCGCATACGACATAATCCCAACTTTGGTAAATCCGTTTTGATCCAACCCTTGTCGTATAGCCGCTACTCGTCCATCCATCATGTCCGACGGAGCCACGAAATCTGCCCCACTTTCTGCATGCGAAATAGACATTTTCACTAAAGCTTCTACCGTTTCATCATTCAAGACAGTTCCGTTTTTTACAATTCCATCATGTCCAAACATCGAATAAGGGTCCAATGCCACATCAGGCATTACCACCATTTCGGGAGCAATTTCTTTTACCGTTTTGATAGCTCTTTGCATCAAACCGTCGGGATTCCATGCTTCCTTTCCTGTATTGTCTTTTAGAGATTGATCTACTTTTACATAAATATTAACTGCACGAATTCCCAACTGCCAAATCAGCTTAATCTCTTCTTTCAATAAATCCAAAGATAGACGATAAATACCTGGCATAGAAGGGATTGCCTCTTTATTGTTTACGCCTTCATTGATAAAAATAGGTGAGATGAAATCCTTGGTGCTTAAATGATTTTCTCGGATTAGCGATCGAACCGATTCGTTGATTCTTAATCTTCTATGACGAATAGGAATATCCATGTTGTTATTATTTTTTTAATGATCCAAATATACGCTATTTTGATGGATTTTTGGATATATTCAAAAGCTTTAACAAGAGGTTTTTATATCGCCAAGAAAAGTTTAATTTTGCATCATGCGAATAGATATCATCACCGTTTTACCAGAATTATTAACAAGTCCTTTTAGTGCTTCGATCATGAAACGTGCTCAGGATAAAGGATTGGTCGAAATTCATGTTCATGATTTACGAGAATTTGGGAAAGGTAAATATAGACATGTGGACGATTATCCGTATGGAGGTAGTTCGGGTATGGTGCTAATGTGTGAGCCACTAGATCAATGTATAGAAAAATTAGTAGCTCAAAGAACGTACGATGAGATTATTTACCTTACGCCCGATGGCAAAACCCTAAATCAATCCATAGCGAATAGCTTTTCGTTGAAGAAAAACTTAATGATGATTTGCGGTCATTACAAAGGAATCGACCAGAGAATTCGTGATATGTGGGTGACCAAAGAAATCTCTATAGGTGATTATGTATTGAGTGGAGGTGAATTCGGGGCAATTATTTTGGCCGATAGTATAATTCGACTGATTCCAGGTGTATTGGGTGATGAAACTTCTGCTCTCTCCGACTCTTTTCAGGACAATCTATTAGCTCCACCTGTTTATACGCGTCCTGCAGAGTACAAAGGGCATAAAGTTCCTGAGATTTTATTGTCCGGTAATTTCCCGAAAATAGAAAAATGGCTACATGAGCAGGCCATTGAAAGAACAAGAGCCCGAAGACCAGATTTATTGGATGAATAATAAAAAAAATCCTACCATAATTATCGGTAAGATTTTTCTTTTAATATCAAAATTTATGTTTTATACAGCATCAAAATCAATGGTTAATTTGGTAGATTTTGGTCGAGAGATACATGCCAATGTTAGACCATCTTTATAGTCCGAGTCTGTCAATACAAAATTTTCTCCGATACTTACTTCGCCTTCTACTACTTTACATAAACAACTACTGCAAATCCCTCCTTTGCAAGAATAAGGCGCATCTATATCTTCATCCAATAACGTATCGATAAGATTTTTTTCTTTGTGCCATGTTACGGTATGTTGCTCATTGTCAAGGATTACGGTAACTTCTACTGTGTTTACATTCGAGTCATTATCTCCAAAAATCATTTTAGGATTGGTCAGAGGATTAAAAAGTTCAAAATGTATGTGACGCTCGATAATTCCTGCATTTTTAATTGATTTCGCCAATTCGAAAATCATTTCTTCTGGCCCACAAACCATGGCTTCGTCTACTTCGTTTATATCAACTAACTGATTCAAAATCAAATCAAACTTTGCTGCATCAATCCGACCATTAAACAACCAATCTTCTTGCGGATCGTTGGTATAGAAGTGGAAAACATGGAGTTGAGATGGATATTGTAGTTTCAATTCATTGAGTCGTTCACAGAACATTGCTGATTTTGTCGAGCGATTACCATAGAATAAGTAGAAATTTACCCATTCTTCGGTTTGCAGTGTATATTCTAGAATACTCATAATTGGTGTTATACCGCTTCCTGCTGCAAATGCTAAAAGTGTTCTTTTTTCATTGGGTTTTGATGGTATTACAAAACGACCATTTGGCGTCGAAACTTTTAGCTGATCTCCTATTTTGGTTTCTTTCACCAAATAATTAGATATTTTTCCGTTTTTGGTTGCTTTTACTGCTATTGTCCATTCGTGGTTTTTTGGAGAACTGCAAAGCGAATAGTCTCGGCGTTCGCCCATAACTTCGAGGGTTAAATATTGTCCTGCTTGGTAAGAATAAGCTTCTTGTAAATGGGCAGGAACATCGAAAAATAATTGAACAGAGTCATCGGTTAACTGTTTTTTATCTTTTATGGTGAGTAAATTAAAAATCATTTCTATTCTATACTTTACATTTTTGCTTATAATTGTTTACAAATTTAAGGTATCTTGTGTATAAAAGAAAACATAAAATATATGGAGATAGCACTTATAGCCCATGATGGCAAAAAAGCAGAAATGGTTAATTTTATCATGAAACATCAAAAGATTCTAGCCGCAAATAATATTCGTCTTATTGCTACAGGAACAACAGGAAAGTATGTAGAACAAATAGGTTTAGACGTTATGCCTATGCTTTCTGGACCCTTGGGAGGCGATGCACAAATTGCTGCACGGGTTGCGGAAGGGATTACCAATATGGTTTTCTTTTTCCGCGACCCGATGGGGAAACATCCGCACGAACCTGATGTCAATATGTTGTTACGTCTTTGTGATGTACATAATGTTCCATTGGCAACGAATCCAGCAACTGCAGAAATGCTACTCGACCATCTAATGAAATAAATTACCACAAGTCAAAATATATTTTTATTTTATGCTATACATTTGTATCCTAAATAACTGTTTTAAAAAATGAGTCTAATAGATAGCTTAAAGTGGCGCTATGCTACTAAAAAAATGAATGGTAAAAAGGTGGAACAATCCTTGGTTGAACAAATTATTGAAGCGGCACATTTAGCTCCTTCTTCATCAGGCATTCAACCTTTTGAAATTATTGTTGTCTCTAATGATGAACTGAAAAAACAAATTCAACCTATTGCTAACAATCAAACCCAAATTGTAGACGGTTCTCATCTGTTAATTTTTGCTTCGTGGGATCAATATACAGATGAGCGCATAGATTTTATTTTTGATCATATGGATCGTGAGAGAAACTTACCAGAGAACAGTTCTAACGATTATAAAAACAGCCTAAAAAAATCGCTTTTTGCCCTTACAAAAGAACAACAGGCTTGTCATACGGCTAAGCAAGCTTACCTATCTTTTGGTGTAGCAATTGCTGCTGCTGCCCAATTACGCGTAGATGCTACACCTATGGAAGGTTTTGATAATGCTGCGCTCGATACGTTTTTAGGGTTGGATAAAAAAGGGTTAAAATCGCAAACTATTCTCACTTTGGGACATCGTGCTACTGAAGGTGATTGGCTACAAGGATTAAAAAAAGTTCGTCAACCGAAAGAGAAATTTATTACAGTTTTCGAGTAACTTTTCTTTTTCGATACACGCTGCAATGTATAAAATTGTGGCAGAAGAAGGATTGTTGCACTTTGCACAATCCTTTTTTTCGCAAAATAGTATCAATATTGGGTAATTTCGTCACCTTTAGTTTTGCTACTATTCTAAAAAAGAAATACATACTTCGCAACAAAATTTTTTGCCAAGTTTTTGGGTTTTCGGTATAATCAACTACAATGATGTTTGGGTTATTATGATTGTCTACTAATTTCCGAATGAGTAATGCTACTTCATTATCATTAAAATTGTCTAATATAAACGGTAATATAATTACATCAAAACCCTTTGGTAAATCATCACGAAGAATGTCTAAACAATAGATCTCTGTGTTTTGTGGTAATTTTCTTTTCTTGCAAATTTCTAGCATTTCTCGAGATTGGTCAATCAGTACGATACGAGGAAATTCTTGTTCAATAGTCAAATTTTCTAGAAACTTCCCGTCGCCTACTCCTAATATTAAGATTTTATCTGTAGTTTTTGCAAGTGTCAGTGCAAAGTATTGTGCACGAATCAAATGATTACCAAACACCAACCTACTCAAAAATTGATAATACGGTGCAATATAAGAATAATCCAAAAATGTAAATTTACGTTAAAGAAGGGTCTTCTAACTCTTCGGAAAAGCGAAGGTTTATTAATAACTCAGTCATCAAACGTCCACGAAATTGACAGTCAGTTTCGAATAAAAGCAGGTCAAAAACATCTTGTAATTGGTTTCGATCTATGTAATCCAAAATTAGTTTACTGCCTTCATTATGAAAGTAAAAATCGAGTTCTATGAAATAGCCTCGTAAATTCTGAATACTTTGCTGCTGAACAAACTCCTGATCCCGAAACAGTTCTGCAAATTTTAATGTTCGATGTTGGTAAACAAATAGTTTATCTCCTTTTTTTGTTTCTAGAAAGAGATCTTCTATTGTATAAGAAGAAAAAAGATAAGCAAAACCTTTAAAATCATATTCGGTAATTTGCAATGAGTATCGCTTATCTTTTTTGTATAATGTGAATCGACGGGTAAAATCATGTACATGACTTATTTTAGAGAAATCTCTAAAATCTTTATTCAGCTCTATGATATTCAGGTCATGCATACCCAAATATATAAAAAAAGTCTGAATATCATATGGTTAGATAAAAAAATAATATCCAACCATATGAAAAATTCTGTTTATTAACTTTTTGTCTATTTTTTTGGCAAGAAAACTTCTGCCATCATGCAACGTGCACTTCCACCTCCTAGAGTTTCTATCGTTTCGATGTTTACAGAAATTATTGGGTTGTATTTTTCGATAGTTTCTATCTGCTCATGTGTAAGTGAGTCAAAAGCTGATTGCGACATTACCAAATAAGCTTGTCCCAAACCACCAACCTGGAGCATGTTTCCAGCAAATCGATGCATTTGTTCTTCGGTAATAGAAATGATTTCTTTACCCGATTCTGTTAACATATCACATACATGTTTTTTCTCTTGTGAATCATCTAAACTGTCTAAACAAATAATTGCGTAACGATCTGCAACACACATCATTACATTTGTGTGATAGATAGGTAAACGCTCATTATCAACTGTCTGATATGCAGTGAAGTAAACCGGTGTATATTCTAGGTCTTCACAAAATTCTATAAACAAATCTTCGTCTGTTCTTGGTGAAATCGCTGCATAGGCTAATTTATTTTCGCGATCGAGAATGATACTTCCAGTTCCTTCTAAAAATATATTATCCTCAGCGGCTTCGGTATAGTCTATAATATCATTAACTAGAAAACCTTTGCTTTCTAACAACTCGAAAATATCTTCTTCTCGTACTTCTTGTCGTCTATTTTCGGCAAACATTGGATATAGCACACAATCTCCATTCTCATGAAAACTGATCCAATTGTTCGGGAAAATCGAATCGGGAGTGTGTGGTACGGGTGTGTCTTTTATCGTAATAACATTTACACCTTTTTCGCGTAAAGTGCTCACCATTTGTCGAAATTCTTGAAGTGCTAGAGCCTGAATTTCATCAGCAGAATTTTCTGGTTTTTGCTGAAAATAATTATTTACAGCCGTTTGCGCATTGTAATGAAACGCAACTGGCTCAACCATTAAAATGGTTTGGGTATATTGTTTATTTTTCATCTATACGGTATAATGGTAATGTTGAACAACGGAGTAATCCTCCCATTTTAGATACCTCTCGGTAATTAATTTCTTCTACTTCTATTCCCCATTTTTCTTGTAAATGTGTATTGAGTCTTGTGAAATTCTTTTCAGAAACTACTACAGTTGGTGAAATAGAAAATACATTGGGTGTCATCCAGTACATTTCTTCTTCGGTTACGTGGAATAGATTTTCTTCACCAAATAGTTCTACAAGATATTGATACTCATCTTCTTTCCTAAAACCGTCTTTGTATATTATTGCTTTGTCTTTCCCTACTGGCTGAAAGGTACAATCCAAATGTAATATTCCTTTGTAAGGATCTTCATCACTTTTGTGCAAATCAAAAGCAACTACTTTTTTGTTAGGAAAATGATTTCTAAGAAACTCTACTGCTTGCATGTTTGTGCGGGCAGTTTTATATTGTTTAAAATCATCACCTAAATAGGTGCCAACAAAGATATAATCGTTCCAAAGTAAAACATCGCCTCCTTCTACATATACATCTTCTGGTATTTTGATGTATTGATCGGCTGAAATATTTTTTTCGATAAAGTCAATTGCTTCTAATTCGGGTAAACGATCAGGAATAATATTGGATACAAAAAATTTATTTTCTATTACAAAAGCAATATCTCTAGCAAATACTTGATTAACTCCTACTAAATCCTTCGGACGAAGAACTTCTACATCATGCTTTTTTAATACAGCTTCGAATTCGGCTATTTCATTTACCAAATTTTTTTCTTTTGGATAGGTTTTTTCCAAAACACTTTCATACGATTTTGCATCAAAAACTTCTTGTAAAGTAGGTTCTTTTCCCATATCATTGGCAATACCTAATACAACTGTTTTCAAGCGATCACTCTCGTTATTTACGTGTAGTTGCATAGTTTATTTCATTTTTTTTGTGGCAATTTTTGTTATAAGTTTTAGTTTACTTGGATAACCCTAAAACCTTAAGTCCGTTTACTGTAGCAATATCAGAAAGGCTCTCCACATCATAATAGTGGCAAGCTTCTAACATCACTCTCAATTCGGTAAGTAAATGACCATCTGAAAAAGGTTTGTATATATCATTTATATTGTCCGTACCAAAGGCTACATTTATCCCTCTTGGCACCATTTCATCAACCGGAGTTACCGAATTATGTGAAGGTGCTAAACGTTCTGTACGGTTATGATCGATCCATGCAGTCGGACAAGAAATTACATGCAAATCTGCTTCTTTTATCAAATCATACAACTCGAAACGATATTTTTTCGGATGAGCGGCAACCGATATCGAATGTACCGCAGAAACTTTACCTTGCATTCCATGTTCGATAACTTTACGTGCCAATTGTTCGGTTTCTTTTTCTTCGTCGGTATTGAACTGATCGACATGTACATGTACCAATAGATTTTTTTCTTTGGCTGTAGAGAGTAGAATATCTAGGTGTTCGTCTTCTTTACCAAAATCTTTGGCTGGCAACCCCCCAATAATGTCTACAAACTGAGCAGAAAGATCAAACCATTCTCTTGCTTTTGGGTCAATAACACCTTTGAGAACTTGATTGGCAAAACGAATTTCTAAATCGTTCCCGTAATTTTCTCGTAAACGCTGTGCCGCTAAAATAGACCGATCTTCAATTACTTCATCACAATCTATAAAAGAGCCAATCGCTTGTACACCCTGCTCGAGCATATAAGTAATGGCTTTTTCCATTCGGAAATAAATATCATCAACAGAAGAATTTCTTTTCATGTCATCGACCAAATGCCATTTCTCTTTTAGATAAGAGTTCGATAATGCAAAAGTATCTCGAGTCAAAGAATACGCTCTATCCAAATGAGAATGTGCGTTCACCCAACCTCCTCTGGCTTGTACTTTTTCTAAAACTTCTTCGATTGGATTGTAATTATTAGCGTTCATTGTTGTTTTTGTTTGTTTTTGTTTGGATGCAAAAATACTACGCTTTTATGGCATTTCTTAACCGAAATGATACCAAATATCTAAAAAGATTTACGTAATTTTGTTTTTTGTTTCTAATTTTTTTCATCCTACTAGTTTGGGTTTTTCGACAAAATATTTTATCTTATCCATTTCCTGAAGAAAGTCTCTTCTATCCTACTAAACTTATAATTTTTTATGTATTTTATATAAAACCTCAGACTATAATATTTCGGATATTTGGACTAGATAAAAATTATTATAAAATGCCTACAACAAAACAATATACCGTTCATGGATTGCAAAACTATCAAAGTAAAAAAGAAGTAGAAGCAATACTCAATACAATACCTGGGGTAAAAGCTAAAGTGTTTTTACCTGATCAATTTTTCATCGAAAGCGAAAAAGAACTTTCGTCAGAAGAACTTCAGAAATACCTTACGCAAGCGGGTGATTATCATTTGGTCATTCCTGGCGATTCGTTGCCGGATCATATATTAGCTAACCAATCAGAAAGCGGAAAATATATTTGTCCGATGTTTTGCGAAGGCGACAAAGAATACGACGAACCAGGTCGATGCCCGGTTTGTAATATGTTTTTAATGCCGGTTGAGCAAGTTAACAAGAGTCTATTGCAGAACAAAACCGAACAAACAGCTGATGCAAGTTGTTGTACGGGTCATGCCGGCGTTTATCCACCACCAAGTTTTACCGAAGATCAAATAGGGAAATATTATTGCCCGATGATGTGCGAAGGCGATAAAGTGTATGATGAAATGGGAAGTTGTAGGGTGTGCGGAATGAATCTGGAAAAAATAACACCACTAAAACCAAAAACACAATTCACATGTCCGATCCATAATGAGATAACAACCGATGAACCAGGTAACTGTCCGATATGTGGAGCAGATTTAGTACCAATCGAACCCAAAGAAGAAGTAGATGAAGTTTATCTTGGTATCCGCAAAAAGTTCATAATATCGGTTGTTTTCACCATGCCTATATTTTTGTTAGCTATGGGAGAAATGATTCCGGGTAATCCTATCGGGAGAATTATCTCGTACAAAGCTTCTGCATATCTACAATTTTTCTTGTGTTTACCTGTTGTTTTTTATTGTGGTTGGACGTATTTTATTCGGGCTTACAACTCATTCAAGACATGGCATCTCAACATGTTTAGTTTGATTGGATTAGGTACCACAGCTGCATTTCTGTACAGTCTTGTTGCCTTGTTTTTTCCACAGATATTCCCCGTAGAATTCAGAACACATCACGGGCAAATCGGTTTATATTTCGAGTCTGTTGCTGTAATCATTACACTGGTTATTTTGGGTCAATTGATGGAAGCCAAAGCACATTCTAAAACCAATAAAGCTCTAAAAGAACTGATTAAACTTACCCCTAATGAAGCGATTTTAATCACCAAAAATGGAGATAAAAAAATATTGGTAGACAGCATAAAAATTGGCGATCAACTGCGTGTTCGTCCTGGCGATAAAATTCCAATAGACGGTAAAATCATCGAAGGGAATAGTGATATAGATGAATCTATGATTACCGGAGAAGCAATTCCGGTATCAAAAATCGTAAATGATAAAGTAATTGGTGGAAGTATAAATGGTTCGGGAAGTTTTATTATGACCGCTGAGAAAATTGGTCAAGACACCATGTTGTCGCACATCATTCAGATGGTGAATTCGGCAAGTAGAACGCAAGCGCCCATACAACGATCTGTAGATAAAATTTCTAAAATTTTTGTCCCAACTGTAATTGCAGTTTCCATTCTTACATTTTTTGCTTGGTGGATATTCGGTGGAGAAAATAGAGTAGCTTACGCCATTGCCAATGCTATTGCTGTATTGATCGTTGCCTGTCCTTGTGCACTTGGTTTGGCTACGCCAATGTCGGTAATGGTTGCGGTAGGAAAAGGTGCAAAAAACGGAATTTTAGTGAAAAATGCAGAAGCCTTAGAACGCCTCAATCAGATAGATACTTTGACCATAGACAAGACAGGAACCCTAACAGAAGGGCGACCAAGCATCGTGAAAGTTGATCTTTTGGATCAAACAAATCGAGAAAATGCGATTCAATTTGCGGCAAGTCTCAACCAAAATAGTACGCATCCGCTAGCTTTAGCATTTACCGAACTAGCCAATAAAGAAAATATTGAGAATCTTAAAGTAAATGATTTTTCGAATCTTTCTGGAAAAGGAGTTTCAGGTTCAATAGATAATCAAAAAGTTGCTTTAGGAAATCTACGTTTGGCCCAAGAATTATCGCCCGCTTTTCATCCTACCGAAATACCTTCTAACACGACTTCTTACCTTATTATAGAGGATAAAGTTGTTGCCGTTTTTGAGCTTTCTGATTCTCTGAAGCCTACGACCAAAGAAGCAATCAAACAATTGAAAGAAGAAAATATTGATTTGATTATGCTTACGGGTGACAATAAAAATACTGCAGCAAAAGTTGCAGAGGAAGTTGGGATTTCTCATTATCAAGCAGAGGTATTGCCAGCAGATAAATTATCGATTATAAAAGATTTGCAGCAAAAAGGTAAAATTGTAGGCATGGCAGGAGACGGGATTAATGATGCACCTGCTTTGGCACAGGCCAACGTGGCCATTGCAATGGATTCTGGAACCGAAGTGGCAATAGAAAGTGCCGATATTACTTTGCTAAAAGGAGATTTGCTAGGTGTAACGAAGAGTATCAACCTTAGTAGAGCAATGATGAAAAACATCAAAGAAAACTTAGCTTTTGCGTTTATTTATAATTTATTAGGAATTCCGATTGCGGCTGGCATCTTGTATCCTTTTTTAGGCATTCTGATGTCGCCAATGATTGCTGCAGCAGCAATGAGTCTAAGTTCTGTTTCGGTAATTCTTAACTCGACTCGCTTGAATAACGTAAAATTGACAAAGCGATAATCATTAAAAAAAAGCCTTTAAACTATAATAAAAAGGCTTTTTTTTGTTTTCTATACTTCTATTAAAAATTAATTAATTATTTTTTCTGGCAACATGGCGTGCGCAGAAACTTCATAAAACAGAATCGCCAAAAACTGTAAATATTCGGCATGATTGTATTCTTCATGTACCATGTCGTCGATATTGATTTCATAATAATTCTCGAATAAATTTTGCAAACGCAATATGAAATCTTCTTGAGAAATGGTTTGATTTTTCAGGTCTGAATATATAAAATCATTTGATCCTAAAAATTCATTTCGAAATTGAAATAAAGGTGAATTTCTAATCGACAACGTATTGAACATTAATTGAGAAATCATTTGTCCACGATTTTCGGTTTCGAAATTCCATTCTTTTCGCAAGCTCATAGAATTTGGTTTTAGGAACAAATAATTATGGAAAGCATGTATATGTTTGGCAATTGTACGATTGGTGTCTAAGTAGAAAAACTGTAAAATGGTTGAAAATAAATGATTTGCATTTAGCCTATTGGGGTCGTAAATAAAGAAAAGAGGAAACTTGTACAGGGCGCGATACATCGGCGGGGAAATCCGTAAAATTGTAGCTTGCAAAAAATTGAAACCTTCGAAATCTTTTTCCTGATAAACCTTATTGTATGCAATACCTGCTTTGTACGACATAGAATCATCGTATTGCAAAAGCGATAAATAAGCACCAATTTTCTCGAAAAAATCAGTTATCACACGATGATTCGTTGCAATCGTAAATTTCTTATCGATAAATATGTTCACAAAATCTTCTACAACCGAATAAGTTTGCAAAGCTTGTAGTTGTTCTTTCCAATCTTTGTTTTGCGGCTGAATATGATCCAGATACAATACATTTACAGAATATAAAAGGTTATTTATCGACTGATAATCCAACTCGAATAAGTGATTATCTGTCGAACTAGGTTGTTCGTATAAAAAAACTAATTGATTGAGTGCTTGCTGAATTTCGTTTTCGCTATTATGAAGACTCATTATCTCATTTGCATTGTTATTTACCATTGAGCAGCCCATAAAAAACAACAAACCTTTGCGTAAATCTTCATCAAATTCACAAAGAGAAAGCACTTGATCGAAATATGTTTTAAAAGGAGAGTTCATTTTATGATTTATAAATTTTGGTAAAAATACAATTTTATCCTACCAAAACGGGCAGGAAAAAAGAATCATTTTATACAAAAAACATATCTTCTCTCGAAGACATGTTTTCTATTACTATTTGTTTAAAAATTCTGCTATTTTAAGAGAAATTTTGTAAGATGTATTTTTCGGCATCCAAAGCAGCCATACACCCCGTTCCTGCAGCTGTAATCGCTTGCCTATAGACACTATCTTGTACATCTCCTGCAGCAAAAACTCCTGGCAAATTTGTTTTGGTCGATTTATCTTCTGTTACTAAATACCCCATCTCGTCCATGTTTAGTTGCGTTTTGAAGAGATCTGTATTTGGCGTGTGTCCTATCGCAATAAATACACCATCCAACTCTAAAGAAGATTTTTCATTGGTTTTGTTATTGATGATATTGGCTTTTTGCACTACCATATCACCTTCTAAACCAATCAACTCGTGGTTGAACATTACTTCTATATTTTGTGTTTTAAAAACTTTTTCTTGCATTGCTTTAGAGGCGCGCATTTCATCTCTTCTGATCAGTAAATAGACTTTTTTACATAGTTTTGATAAATACGTTGCCTCTTCTGCAGCTGTATCTCCCCCGCCAATTACTGCAACGTCTTTGCCTTTGTAGAAAAACCCATCACATGTGGCACATGCAGATACACCGCTTCCGGCATACTTCTTTTCATCATCTAAGCCTAAATATTTTGCAGTTGCACCGGTAGAAATTATGACTGTTTTGGCATGAATTTCTTTTCCACTACTTGTTTTTAGCTTATGTATTTGCCCAACCTCTGTTGCTAAGTTAGCTTCTGTAATGTATTCGTAAATAACTTTCGTACCGAAACGTTCTGCTTGTTTTTGCAAATCAGCCATCATATCTGGACCTGTAATTCCATCAGGATATCCAGGGAAATTATCAACATCTGTCGTTGTAGTTAATTGTCCTCCAGGCTCCATTCCCGTAAAAACAACAGGATTAAGATTTGCTCGTGCAGCATATATGGCTGCCGTATAACCTGCAGGCCCAGAACCAATAATTACGGTGTCGTATTGCATAATTTCTTCGATCATTTTTTTATTTTTTTTAATGTGGTAAAATTAATACTGTTTTTTGGTTATCGAAATTTTTATGAGTGTATTATTTTTATTGCCAATTCTTTTAGTAAATCGGCATGAGAAACATTTCCGGTAGCTCCTACTCCTTTGCTTTTCATATCATATTCACGTATTAAGGAAATAATTTGCATAGTAGATTTTAGTGGATAATTTTTTGCTCCCGTAAAATACTCATTCACAAAATACGGATGAACTCCTAAATTTTTAGCTGCATTGGAGGGTGATTTATCTTCTAATGTATGCAAAATTACTAGACTCTGAAACAAATTAAAAATAGCCGAAATAGTAACTATAATAGGATTTTCTTTTGGGTTTTTATCGAAATAATGAATAATAGAAGCAATCTTTGGCATGTCTTTGTTAATGATTGCCGTACGCAACTCAAAATTGTTATAATCTTTGCTTATGCCTATATTTCGCTCTATTTGGTCTGGTGTAATGGTGTTTCCTTTTCCGATAATCAATGCTAATTTCTCGATTTCATTATCTAATCTAGATAAATTTGCACCTACAAATTCTGCCAAAAGCATCTTGGCTTTCATGTCGATTTTCACTCCACTTTTCAAAACGCGTTGATCTATCCAATCTGGAATTTTCGATTCATAGATTTTTTTAAATTCATGATAAGCATTTAGTTTTTGGAGTGTTTTAGCAATCTTTAAACGTTTATCGATCGTTTTCCCTTTAAAATTAAACACCAATACTGTCGATGATTGTGGGTTTTCTGCGTATGGTAAAAGTTTATCTATTTCTCTTGCCAAATGTTGTGCTTCTTTTACAATTATCAATTGCTTTTCTGCACCCATTGGATACTGTTTTGCCAGACTTATCAATTGTTCCATATCCACATCTTGTCCATACACTATGGTCTGATTAAATGCTTTCTCATCTTCTGTTAGCACATTCTTCTCTAAAGCTTCGGTCAACTCATCGATATAATATGGTTCTTCGCCGGCTAAAAAATAGATCGGCAAGAAATTTTTGTTTTTAATATCTTTGAGCAATGAATCAGTCGCACTCATCGTTGGAACTTATACAATTAAATTTTCCCGAAAATTACCAAATTAGATTGAAACAAACCGAAGGAAAATGGTTTATCTTTTGTTTGATTCGAAAAAAATGGTTCGTATACACCCCAGAAGAATGGGTAAGACAGCATATTTTACATTTCTTGATCGAAGAAAAAAAATACTCCTCGTCTAATATTGCCTTGGAAAAGATAATCCCGATCACGGGTATGCAAAAACGATCAGATATTGTATGTTACCAGCAAGAAAATCCTTTTTTGATGGTCGAATGCAAAGCGCCTTCAATCAAAATTACCCAAGAAACTTTTGATCAAATTGCTCGATATAATCTTCTTACAAAAGCAAAATATTTGATGGTTTCGAATGGTTTACAGCATTATTATTGTCAGATCGATTATGAAAATCAACACTATTTTTTCTTGCCAGAATTGCCTATTTATCCGTGATGACCAATCATATTTACAGAAAAATAAGCCAATAGAAAGCCACCAACCATCATTATAAACTTCATGCCATTAAATTTATGTCCTGCATTGGCTTCGAAAAGTATAACGGTTGAAATATGTAAGAATATCCCGCAAACTATTGCACTTATACTGTTGGCATATTGGCTAATAACTGTATATTTCCCGAGAAAAAAACCTATTGGTGCGGCAAGAGCAAATAATATAATTAATAACCAAATATGACTTTTCTTTTCGATTTTAGTTTTTAGGGCTTGGTATAAAATAATAGAGACAGGAATGTTATGTGCAAAAATTGCCCACAAAAAATGCTGAGATTCTTCGTTGGCGACCGGAATTCCTTCTATTAAAGAATGCAAGAAGAGTCCTAAAAAAACTCCGGCCGGGAATCCACTTTCCTCCAAATGTATATGCCCATGTTCTACGCCCTTACTTACAGTTTCTAGAATATACTGTATCATTACACCAAACAAAATCCATAAACCAATTTGGTGCGTATGGTGCGTTTCGATAGAATGCACATAGACATGAGGCAATATCTCTAATAAAGTGATACCCAAAAAGAAAGCCCCACTAAACGCAAGTAAAAGTTTAATATTTTTGTTAGGGATAGAAAAGAAAGAAGAAATGCCAACACCAATTATGACACTTGCAACAAGGACAAGTATTTGCATTATTTTTCAAAAATTAAAATTAAGCGTGATGATGTTTTGGGTTCAAATGCATTTAGTTGATAATCACCAAAATATGCTTTAAGTTGAAAGCCAACTTTTTTGGCAATACTTACGAAATCTTCTAATCGGATTATTTTCACAAATTCTTGATAATGATAGGGTTCGTTATCTATTCTGAAGTTGATATCTTTCTGTATAAAGTTTTCTTTTATTTGTTTGTGAATATCAAACGAAATACCCTGGATCTCCTTTTTTTCATAGGGTATGAGTTCGTGAATTGCTTTTTCTACGTTGAGATAATCCAACACAAAAATACCGTTTTTTTCTAATTGATCATACACCGACTGAAAGACACGAAGATGGTCTTCATTATTCAAGAAATATCCAAAACTTGTAAACAGATTAACAATCAGACCAAAAGCATTCTTTTTATAAACCTCTCGCATATCGTGTACATCAAAATGTAAACGATTATTGCTAAATTGCTTGGCATATTCTATACTATTTTCTGATAAATCTAGACCAGTGACTTCATATCCCAATTTATTTAGAAAAACAGAATGACGACCTTTACCACACGCCAAATCCATTACTTTGGTCGATAGAGGTAATTGTAAATAGTTGGCGAGATGACGAATAAAATCTTCTGCTTCTTCGGTGTTTCTGTTGTTGTATAACAGGTGATAGTACGGTGTATTGAACCATGTGGCGAACCACTCTTTATCTACGTTTGGCATTTTGGACAAATTCCTATGATTACACAATTGGTTTTGGTTTGGATAAAATTTTGAGGCAAACAGGCCGGAATACTCTCTTCTAAACAAATCATTTTCTGACATTTATCACATTGAAAATGATAATGTTCTGTTTGATTTTTTTTGGATAAAGCAAAATGAGAGATTCCATTTTTACCCGAAATTTTATGCATTAATCCGTCTTCGCAAAATCGATTGACGATTCGGTAAATTGTAACACGATCTAGTTTAGAAACCAAACGCTGCTCAATTTCTTCTAAACACAAACAGTCTGTCTCTTGCCGAAACAGACTGAGGATTATTTTTTTTTGAGGCGTATTCCTTCTCTTGATCACTTATTGCAATTTGATTGCAATAATACGACGAATTGAAGAAAAAACAATCAAATTTATTTTTAAATTTCTTATTTTATATTCCGATTTCTATTTGCAAACGTGCATACCAATTGTCTTTGTTGCGATTATCGAAATATTTTTTGTTTTCATACGACACCTCTGCCTGAAGTTTAAATGCATGCTCCCATATATACTTTGTAAGCCCAAGAGTAAATTGATTTATTTTTGGCATGTATTGTTCGATTTCTTTATCCATTTTCAAGGTAGAAAAACGCCCAATCAACTCGTAATTATTCGGGAAGATATAACTACCCTGAAAATCTAAACCTTGCCCAGCACGAACATATTTCACCTCATTTTCATTCTCTGGATTCACCGTGATAAGATCTTTTGCAGAACGATTCATATAAGCAGACTGGAAAGCCCAGCCGTTGTATTTGAACATAAAGTCAAAGAAAAGTGACTGAATATCGCGTGAAGCAAACAATAAATCTCCACGTTGACCTTGAGTTCTTTTTGCATCTGCGTTGTAACTATAGGCTGCAGAAAGCATTACTTTTGGTTTGGATTCTCGTTTGATATCTCCCTCGAAATATGATCCATCATTTTTAAATGCCCCGAGCGGAAATATCTCTGCTTTACCTGTATAGGCCAAGCCGCTTCCTTCGAAATTGGTCCAATTCCTACCTTCCCCCGTAGAAACTGCTCCACGCAGTGTGTACGAAAACTCATCACCCGAACGTTTATTGTACTGTACTTGTGCGCCAAAATCACGATCGATATTAAACTCTGAGTTATTGATTGATCGGTCGGTTAACTGTAACGCGCCAGAAGAGTTAAACCGTTGACGATTACCGGGTAATTTCGTCTGACCGAAACCTATACTCCAATTAGAATTTGGCGTATAATTGATCATTGCATCGCGAATGATATTGATGTTTTTCCCATGTTGTACTTCTCCCACATCTTCAGGTGCAAAAGATAATTGTAAACTATATTGAAATTTTGGTGAGCCTACATAGCCGTCTAAACGCAATCGTAACCGTCGAATTTGTCCATCTAAGGTTTTCTTTTCTCCATCATTCGCATAGAAAGTTGCACGGTTTTGCATTCTGAAACGAATGTTAACTTGGTACAAACTATCAGGAGAAGTCATTCCCAAACCTTTACCGTAACTATAGAAAGGTAACATCGATGTATCGTAATTTTCATCCGATATGATTTTTTTTGTTTTTTTTATTGTATCCGATTCATGTTGAGCGACAACATTTTGGCTAAATAAGGATAGGAGTAATCCTAAATAGATAAAAATTTTGTTCATGAAATTAGAGTATTTTAGTTATTATTTTTTTAAATATTAAAAAAGCCTCAACAAGAGAGGCTTTTATATATTGAATAATTTATAGATTATAAATCTTCGATATCGATTTCGCTATCTATTTCTAGTTCATCATAATCTTCTTCGTCAGAGATTAGGTCTTCGTCATCATCCAAATCGATGATTTCCATATCTTTTTTCGGAGCTTTGAGCGGCATCGAACCAAAACGATAAACCGTTAGTGGGTAATTGAGTACCGCTGGTTTATCTTCTACCGAAATTAGTTCTACGAAGAAAGTCCATAAATCCAGATAGTCATATACGAAAATCATACGGTCACCTATTTTCTGGAAAACTTCTTTGATATAGAAATCTGCCATTGTTTCATCGGTCCCGTCATCTGACATGTCTTCTAAAGGAATTTCTTTTTTTTGTTCCCAATCTTCATTAGACTCGTAAAAGGAAGCCAATTCATCTCCTTGTAAACTAAATGCACTTATTATTCCTTTGTAGAGTGTGAATAATGTTTGTTTTTCTTTGATCTCAATATCCCTAAAAACATCCTCCTTTGTATCAAGGATAACACGAATTTTGTATATCACTTTTTATTGTTTTATCGGTTTCAAATTTAGCTTTTTTCCTAAATCTAGCATAAAGTTATAGGCAGAATTATAATTATTTTCAATTTCGCCTTCTAAAATTGCATCTTTGATAGCTGTTTTGATGACTCCTATTTCTTTACAAGGTTGCAAATCAAACACTTCCATAATTTCTTCGCCCGAAATTGGTGGTTGAAAATTTCTAATTCGATCACGCTCTTCGACATCTTTTATCTTTTGTTCTACCAATTCGAAATTACGAATGTATCTTTTTTGTTTTTTTTCGTTTTTTGTGGTGATATCCGCTTTGCACAAAACCATCAAATCATCTAAATCATCCGATGCGTCGAATAACAATCTTCGCAGTGCAGAATCGGTTGCTTCATCCGAAATTACAGCTATTGGACGTGAACTCATCATCACCAATTTTTGCACATATTTTAGGTCTTGTCCAAGAGGAAGTTTCAGACGTTTGAATAGTTTGTAGGTCATTTTTGCGCCTACATATTCATGCGAATGAAATGTCCATCCTACTTTCGGGTCAAACTTTTTCGTAACTGCTTTTCCTATATCGTGTAATAAAGCTGCCCAACGTAACCATAAATTTTCTGTGTTTTTGGCAATATTATCTACAACTTCTAGCGTATGATAGAAATTATCTTTGTGTTTTTTCCCGTCAATATCTTCCACTCCTTTTAATGCACAAAGTTCGGGTAAAATTAGGGGTAATAAATTGGCTTGGTCCAAAAGAAGTAGGCCTTTAGATGGTTTTTGTGTGAGCATTATTTTATTAAACTCATCCATTACGCGTTCCTTCGAGACAATCTCTAATCGGTGAGCATTTTCTTGGATTGCTCGAAAGGATTTTTCTTCGATAGAGAAATCCAATTGTGCAGCAAAACGAATTGCTCTCATCATACGCAAAGGGTCATCTGAATATGTAATAACCGGATCTAAGGGTGTCCGAATTATTTTGTCTTCGAGGTCTTGTATTCCATCAAAAGGGTCTATTAATTGACCAAAATCTTCATGATTTAATGAAATTGCTAAAGCATTAATTGTAAAATCTCGTCTTTTCTGATCATCTTCTAAAGTACCATTTTCTACAAAAGGCTTTCGACTATCTTCTGAATAACTTTCTTTACGAGCACCTACAAACTCCAACTCTTTGTTTTGATACTTGAACATCGCAGTGCCAAAACGTTTGAAAACAGAGACTTTAGAGGTGTTTCCTAATTTTTTTGCAACTTTTTCTGCCAAAATTATTCCATTACCTACTGTCACAAAATCGATATCCTGTTTTCCAGGGCGCTCTAATAAGAAATCTCGCACAAAGCCTCCGACTACGTAGGATTTTTGCTTCAATTCTTTAGCAGTTTCTCCTATCGTTATAAATATTGGGTCGTTGATTGCTTTTTTCAAATTCATACAGCAAAGGTAAAGGTTTTTAGAACTTTTGTCTTATTCTCGAATAACTTTTACTTGTAAATCTTTCGTGAGTTGTATGATGGTCGATGGTTCGCTTTTGGGCAGGAAAGTTTTAGCCTCGTCTACCACAAAGTCTACTTTTTCTAAAATCGCAGGAGAGATATCAGCATAACTTTGCGCAGCTTTTTGGCTAGAAATGTTTACCGAAGTAGAAACCAAGGGTGCTTTTATTCGTTGAATTATTTGGCAGCAAAAAGGGTCTTTTGTTAGACGAATCCCAATGGTATTGTCTTTAGAGACTAATGATTTTGGTAAACCACGTGGATCGTCATAGATAATGGTCAGCGGCTTTTCATTCAGATCTATTAGATCCCATGTTAATTCTGGCACATCGACAATAGATTGTAAGCGTGCCGGGGAATCTACCAAAAGAATGAGCGATTTAGATTCTGGACGGTTTTTTATCGAATATATTTTTGCGATGGCTTTATCATCCAAAGCATTGCATCCTAAACCCAGAATTGTATCGGTCGGATAAATCATTGTTTCTCCATTGAGTAAGCGTTCGGCAATTTCTTGTATCGTCATTTTCTTTTTATATTAACTGATAAATTTCTAAAATATAGTCAAAATTATAAGCTACAAAATATAGTTTTTATTTTCATTCAAGCGTTTTACTTTTTTGTTGATGTTTTAGGGATAATGTAAGTGGCATTCCTTGTAAGCTTGCACGTAGCAAAGGCCATTTTTTGGGTTGTAGAATGGTAGAAAAGAAATATTTTGTACCGAAAAATATCAATACCAAACGAGATGCTAACCAACCTTGATGTTTTTGGATAATATAAATCAACGAAAGTTTTTGTTCTAATTTTATAGCCATGGATTTTTTGGTGCTGAGTCCATGTATATGTTTATATTGAATGGTCGGAATGAGCATGGTTTTTTTACCAATTGCTTTCATTCTTCTCGATAGATCTGTCTCTTCATAGTAAAGGAAGATGTTTTCATCAAAACCGCCAATTTTATCAAAATCTACACGTCGCATAAATAAAAAAGATCCGGCAACAAAATCTGCTTCAATTGGTTGAGAATAAACTTTTTTACGCTTCGGGAATCTTTTCGGATTAACCATTTCTAGGAATTTCCTACTGAAAATTTCTCTCTGCCAAGATGCAAAATGATCTATCGTCGGAACGAATTCGTACCGTTCATTTACCGATTGTGGAGAGACAATGCCGACTTCCAGATGTTGATCCATAAAATCCTTTAGAACAGGAAAACAATCATCAATCAACTCTACATCGTTATTGATAAATGCAACATATTTGCTATCAGATGTTGCCTCGTAACCTATTCTATTTCCTTGTCCAAAACCAGTATTAATATTGCTTCTGACTAGTTTTAGATTGGGTAAACTTAGTTCTTTCACCAAGTCTTGTAAATGAAAATAATTCTCTTTTTCTGATGCATTATCGATGATGACAACTTCATACTTAACCTTGGTTGTTTTTTTTACGATACTTTTTACCAACGCAATCGTTGCATTACTTGTGTTGTAATTAATTGTTACGATACTGAGGTCTAGCATTCTGTATATTGATTGACGCCTTTTGAGGCAAAGGTTAATTTCTGCTCGATGGTTTTTTGTTGGATTTTATCATTGCGATCCAAAAATTCTTTACTCTGTTCTGGGTGGTACATATGATAGACAATTCCGGCAAATTTTAGTCGTTTGGCTAATATTCCAGCATTATGCATTCTTAGCACTAATTCAGAATCCTCTCTTCCCCAACCTGTAATTTCTTCATTATAACCATTGACTTTTATAAAATCTTTTCGCCAAAAAGAAAAATTGCATCCGCGCATTTTCGACGAAAAACTGCTATGTTTTTTTTGTTTTTTTGCTAAAAACGGATAACGAAGGGTACGTCCTCTTTTTTTGATTCCTTTCGAAAAAAAATGAAAATGAATCGTCTTATGTTGAAATATTTCTTGCAATTTCGACTTCTGGATATTCACTCTAGAGCCGTAGAGATATGTATTCTTTTCGGCCATTGCCAAATGATCCTCTACAAAGTTTGGGTGTAAAATCACATCACCATCAATACTGATAATGTAATCGGAGATTGTTTTCGCAATCGCCTTATTCATGATTATTGCTTTTCTGTTACCAAGATCTTCATGCCAAACATGCGTAACTGGATTGGGGAATCCCTGCCTGAATTCATCTATCACTCGTTTAGTTTCCTTTGTAGAACCGTCATCTGCAATGATAACTTCATCTGGTAAATGTGTTTGGACTTGGATACTTTTCAGAACCAATTCTAAGGCTTCTGCCCAATTATAGGTTGAAACAACCAAGCTTGTGTTCATCTTCATGCCAACAAAAATAAACATATCTTTGACACTGCCGACTAAAGTTTTTAAATTTGCTCAAAAAGAGAATAACAGCCAAGAGCATGAGCAAAGAAATTGTGGTAAATTCTACCTATTCAACAGATATAAGAGAGATTGAGTGTGCTATTAATAATTTTTCAGATAACCAAGATTATTTAGTCAAAGGTAGCAGAAACTCAATTAAAAAGTTGCGTTTAGAAAATGGTGAAATTTGCACAATAAAAGCATTTAAGATTCCCAACTTCATTAATAAAATTGTTTACCGTTTTTTTAGAGAATCAAAAGCAAAGCGTTCTTATACACATGCCAAAATACTGATCGAAAAAGGTTTTAAGACACCAACCCCCATTGCGTATGTAGAGAATAAAACTGCCATAACTTTCTTAGACTCGTATTATTTTTGTGCATTTATCAAAGAAGACTTCACCTATAGAGAGGTTGTGCATACACCCAATTTCCCTGATATGGAAAATGTACTCCGACAGTTTACGCAATTTACTTTTGCATTACATCAAGCTGGTATAGAGTTTCTAGACCATTCTCCAGGTAATACGCTAATTTTTGACAAAAAAGATGGTACGTACGAATTTTATTTGGTTGATCTGAATCGGATGAAATTTCATGATTCGATGACATTAGAACAGCGAATTAACAATTTTGTTCGCTTAACGCCCCATCGAGAATCGGTAGAAATTATGGCCAAAGAATATGCACGGTTGATGCAGTTACCACCAGCAGAAGTGATAGATAAAATGTGGGCTGGTACAGAGAAATTTCAACAAAAATTTCATCTAAAACAAGTACGAAAAAAAAGACTAAAAAAATTAATCGGGAAGGAATAACACTTTACTTAAATGATCAAAAAACCAAATCATTATATGGAAGGATAGTTGAATATCCTTTTTCTTCTAAATAAGCATGCATTCCGTCACGATACGTCACCAAAACAAAATCACCACCCCATGTACCAAGACTTTTCACGCAACCCTCATATTCAGGAAAACGCTCCTCTTTTACTTTTGGCAACTGCATAAAATTAGCTAGAATCGTCTGATATTCATCTAGTATCGCCTCGAAATTATCCAACTCCTTAGCCGTAGATAATTTCTCTACCAGGTCGGATAAATGGTTTATCATTGCCCGATCTTTAGGCCTATTTCGGTAATGTTTTCCAACGGCAGCCTGTGTATCTTGTTTTTGGTTAAGATAAACAAAATACAAATCATCATAAAAATTCCACTTCAACTGCGGGTAAGTCACAGTAATTTCTGGAGCATTACAAAAAAAGATTGGTTTGTTTTCGTAGGCACAAGCAATGTCATAGCCGCTTGTTCTAAAAGTTTTTTGGTTTAATACATACGGGTCTATTTTCATCCATTGAGCCAAAAGAGCAACCAAAGTAGAGCTACTCCCCAATCCCCATTGCTGGGGATAAGTGAGTTTTGTGGTTATTCGATAGGATTGATTGGCGAGAAAAAAGGTAGGATTTTGTAGAGTTGCTTGCTGCAAAATTTTTTGCAAATCAAAAGCTAGTTTCTGATCCGTCGTTTCTTTTATAGTTAAGGTATTGGCATCAAAAACCACACTGAACCATGTACTTTCATCGACCAAAACGGCATTCCAGACGATTTCCTCTATTTCGGCTTCAAAAGTTGAAACATGCATATTCTGCCCAAATTTTGTTGGCAATGCTAATGATTGAGCTCCATCTAAAACAATGTACTCTCCTATCAATAATAACTTTCCGTTTGCTAAAAAAGATTGTTCCATGTTAGCTTGCAGATGAGGTTGCAACCTCACGGTTGATTTTTTTCACCAAACCCTGTAGTGTATTTCCTGGCCCAACTTCTACAAATTCTGTAGCGCCATCTGCAATCATGTTTTGTACCGATTGTGTCCATTTCACCGGAGCTGTCAATTGTGCAATTAGGTTCTTTTTTAGTTCTGCAGGCTCTGTAATTGCTGTGGTTGTAACATTCTGATATACTGGGCAAATTGGTGTATTGAATGTTGTTTCTTCTATTGCTTTTGCTAACTCTTCTTCTGCAGGTTGCATCAAAGGTGAATGGAAGGCTCCGCCAACTGGCAAAATCAAAGCTCGTCTTGCACCCGCATCTTTTAACATTTCACAGGCTTTTTCTACTGCTGGTATTTCACCAGAAATTACCAATTGTCCAGGACAATTATAGTTTGCAGCAACTACATTCCCGGGTGTTTCTTTACAAATGTTTTCGACAATTTCATCCTCTAACCCTAAAATGGCTGCCATGGTAGAAGGTGATTTTTCGCAAGCTGCTTGCATTGCCATTGCTCTTTTGTAGACTAACTGCAGACCCGCTTCAAAATCGAGAACTTTTGCTGCTACCAAGGCAGAAATCTCACCCAAGGAATGTCCCGCAACCATCGATGGTGTAAAGTCTTGAATGGTCTGGGCTAGTATCACCGAGTGTAGAAACACTGCTGGCTGAGTAACTTTTGTTTGTTTAAGGTCTTCGGCGCTGCCATCGAACATGATTTTAGAGATAGAAAAACCCAATAATTCATCTGCTTTGTCAAAAAGTGCTTTAGCTTTTGCGTGATTATCGTATAAATCTTTTCCCATTCCACTGAATTGAGCTCCTTGACCTGGAAATATATAAGCTTTCATTTATTTTATGTTTTTTATTAATTTATTCAGATAATAATACCGTAAATATACAGCTTTTGCATTGAGAATTGCCAACTGTAATCCTGCGAATCCATCGAGAATGCCAAGTTTGATAAAATATTGCGTAACGAATCTTGCACTTGGTTTTATGTAATAATGGAATGCCGTTGGTTGTTTGTTTTCTTTGTACAATTGGGCAGCTTTCAGGCGAGAATAATAATCTAATTTCACCTTATAAGTATTGATATTGGTTACGGAATAATGTTTCAAGGTTCCCTTCAACACTTCAGATTTCCCGTCGACTAATAAACGCTCGTGCACATAGGTTTTGTCATCATACTTGCAAAATCGTTTATCGAATAAGCGATAGGCCTGGTCGAGGTTGAGACCCGAAAAATGAATGGGTTTTCCTAAAAAATAAAATTTACGCTTTATCTTGTAGGCCACTACTCCATCATCTAAGCCCGCTTTGTGTTTGATTTCTTCTTCTAGTGCTGGATGAATAAACTCATCAGCATCGAGAAAAAGCACCCAAGAGTTTTGTGCAAGTGAAAGGGCATAATTTCGTTGATTGGCAAAGTTATCAAACGCACGCTTATAGAACCGAACTTTTGGGTTTTGTAAAGCAATTTTTTGTGTTTGGTCTGTACTGTAAGAGTCAACAATGACAATTTCGTCTACAAAATCTAATTGATGCAGATAATCCTTAATCCATTGAGCCTCATTATAAGCGATGAGTAACGCAGAAATTTTCACCATTATTGATGCAATATTATGGAAATTTGTTAAAATTATTAAGAAAAATACTTTATATTTATCAAGTATTAAACACAAAACCACATGAAGAAATTCTCTACTAGTGTTATAATCAGCACCTACAATCAACCTCTGTGGCTAGAAAAAGTTTTACTTGGCTATATGCAACAAGATTTTAGGGATTTTGAAGTCATTATAGCTGATGATGGTTCTACTGAAGAAACGAGAAAGCTAATAAATAAATATAGAAACAAAACCTTTTTCCCAATAAAACACGTTTGGCAAGAAGATTTAGGTTTCAGAAAAACAATAATTCTCAACAAAGCAATTTTATCCAGCAACTCAGACTATCTTATTTTCACCGATGGCGATTGCATCCCAAGAAAAGATTTTATCACTACTCACATTGCCTACAGAACACACAAGCATTATCTTTCGGGTGGTTATATAAAACTTTCACGTGAAGTTTCCAATGCAATAGAAAAAAGTGATATAGAAAATCAATTATGTTTTGATAAAAATTGGTTGATAGAGAAAGGACAAAAAAACAACTTCAAACTCACCAAACTTCATCGCAGTACTTTGCTAAAAAGTATAATGAATCGTATAACGACAACAGCCCCAACATGGAATGGGCACAATTCTTCTGGATGGAAAAAAGACATCTTAGAAGTTAATGGTTTTGATGAGCGTATGGTTTATGGTGGCGAGGATCGAGAGTTAGGTGAACGCTTGTGTAATAACGGAATTCGAGCGAAGCAAATAAGGTTTTCGGCCATTTGTATCCATCTCGATCACGACCGAAACTACGTGAAACGAGCTGGGTTGAAACAAAACAACAATATACGAGAAATAACAGTATCTGAAAAAATAACGTGGACTGATCACGGAATTAAGGAAAAATCATAATCGTTTTTTCATCTTTTATAGATAGCATGATCTATTTTTCTCTTGATGCCTTTCTAAGAATTCTGTCAATTGCTCGGTAAAAAGCTCGGGACGGAATTCTTGATACAATTTTTGGCTTTCGTTTTTCAATTTATGCTCACTCTTACCCCTAAGCAATTCGGGTTGATAATCGTTGAGATGAACGCCAACATGTTGGATTCCGTCATCCAATATGCTCCATATTTCTTTGGGTACCCAAGGTGAGAAAATAGTGAAAGTCGGTTTATTCAACGCCTTAGAAATATTCACAGCTCCACCATCATTTCCTACCAAAATATCGCAAAAATTCATCAATACGATAAAATCTCGTAATCCTTTTCCACGAATAGCTGTGTTGATTTTGATTTGAGTCGCAGGCAAACAGGCCTCTATAATTTGCTCGGCTTCTTCTTGTTGATTCGGTAGAATATTCAACAAGATTGTCGTATTTTCTTGTTTCCCTATCGTATCCAAAACTTTTACCATATAAGCCGATGGATAGGATTTGTTGGGCGAACTCCCAAACAAACTAACCATACAAATAGTAGTATCTGCAATAGATTCTACCATACTTTTACCGATTTCTAACTCCCGATCACTGAAATAGATTTTGGGTAGATAATCCATTTCTGTTTCGTCCATAAAAGGTTTCAGCAACTCTAACCTTCGCTCGATTGCCAAACCTTTGAATGATTTTTTTTGTACTGCATACGGCAATTTTACGTTGTAGACACCCAATCTATTTTTCTCCTTGTATCCTATTCTTTTTTTGGCACCAGAAAAATAAGCAATCAAGTTACTGCCAATTTTACCATACGCATCAATCACAACATCGTATTTAGAAGCGCGAATACTACGGATAAAATCATAAAATTCTAGTACGTTATTTTTTTGTAAATCACCATAAATCACCAGCTGATCTATATTAGGATTCCCTTGCAAAACAGGAAGCGTATTTGGCGCAACAAGATAGTGGATATTAGCATTTGGGAATTTTCTTTTCAGGTTGTTGCAAATCAAAGAACTGATCAATACGTCCCCGATCATTTTTTCTTGGATAATCAAAATTTTCTGATGATTCATACCGCAAAAATATTGAAAAATCATTAGCTATTAACAAAAAACATCTTATCTGCCGAAGATTTGTTAAATTTGAAGCTACTAAAAAGTTGACTATCTTGATTACCCAGAAAACAATTGATGAGATTTTTGATACCGCACGTGTAGAAGAGGTTATTGGCGATTTTGTGCAACTGAAAAGAGCAGGTGCAAATCTCAAAGGACTTTCTCCTTTTGCCAATGAAAAAACTCCTTCTTTTGTGGTTTCACCAGGAAAACAAATCTGGAAAGATTTTTCTTCTGGACGTGGTGGGAATGTCGTTACGTTTCTTATGGAAATTGAACAATTTTCCTACCCAGAAGCTTTGCGATGGTTGGCCAAAAAATACAATATAGAGGTAGAAGAAGATCGCAGTTTTGCACCAGAGAATAACGAAGCCATCAAAAATAAAGAAAGTCTTTTTCTTATCACCGAAGCAGCGAATAAATTCTTTCAGCAGCAGCTACACCAAACCGAAGAAGGTATTAGTATAGGCTTGAGTTATTTTAAAGAAAGAGGTTTTACCAAACAAATAATAGAAAAATTTCAATTAGGTTACTCGCCTTCTGCTTGGGATGCTTTTGCAAATTTTGCAGAAGAAAAAGGCTATGCAAAAAATATTATCGAGCAATCGGGATTGGTGATTTATAAAGAAGATAAAAAATTCGACCGATTCCGTGAAAGGGTTATTTTCCCAATTTTTAGTTATTCGGGCAGAACACTAGGTTTTGGTGGTAGAGTCTTGAGAAACGATCGTAAAAATGCAGCTAAATATCTCAATTCTCCCGAAAACGAAATCTATCATAAAAGTAAAGTTCTATACGGTCTGTACCAGTCTAAACAAAGTATCATTAGACAAAACCAATGTTTGTTGGTAGAAGGTTATACCGATGTTTTGGCACTTCATCAGGCTGGTATAGAAAATGTAGTATCCAGTTCTGGAACGGCTCTAACGAAAGAACAAATTCTTCTGATTAAGCGTCTAACACCCAACATTACAATTTTGTACGATGGGGATGCGGCAGGCATCAAAGCTTCTTTTCGAGGTATTGATTTGATTTTGGAACAAGAAATGAATGTCCGGGTTTTGCTTTTCCCAGATGGTCAAGATCCCGATTCGTTTGCAAAAAATCATACCGAAGAAGAAATAAAAAACTTTATCGATGAAAACGCAACGGATTTTATACAATTCAAGGCGAAAATCTTGATGGAAGATGCCGAAAATGATCCGATCAAGAAAGCAGAGCTCACCCGAAACATTGTCGAGAGTATTGCACTGATTCCGAACTTGATTCAGCAAGAAATCTATATCGAAGAAACAGCAAAATTGATGCAAGTAAGCAACAAAGTACTGTTCAAAGAACTTGCTCAATACACAAAAAAAATAAATCAGCAACCAACTAAAGAAGAAAAAAAAGATTCGGCAGAACTCACCATCCAAAAATCTAATCTCAACGAAGTTGTGGATCCGATTGTTATAGTCGAAGAAAAAATTATTCAACTTATTTTGCAGTTTGGCGACAAAGTAATTCAGCTACATGATGAGAATAATGAGCAGTACGAAACGACGGTTATAGAAGAAGTATTGGATCAATTAGAGGCTGATAACTTGCAATTTCAGAATCCGTTCTATCAAAAAATTTTGGATGATGTAATTGTTGGTTATGAAAAAGATGAACTTCGAACTAGTGATTTTTTCATTAAAATCATGGATGAAGAAATTACCAATTTCACTTCTCAAGCGTTGATTTCTCCATACCATGTGAGTAAGAATTGGAAAGAAAAACAACAAATCTACATCAAAGACATCGAGCACAATATCGATAAAGAAGTAAAAGACACGCTGTTAAACTTCAAAAGTTTATACGTGCAAAACGAAATAAAAAAACTACTTCCTCTTACGCAAAGCTCTGATTTTGAGGGTGAAGTGAGGATCGAAATTTTAGAAAAAATCATGCGTCTGACGAAACTAAAAAACTATCTCAATCACTTTCTTAATCGAGTTGTCTAAATTAATCTAGGTTGATACCAATAAGTTTTGCCCCAGATTCTTGATAGGCAATGATTGTTTTTTTGCCGAATTGGCAATCAACTAAGAAAAAGTTTTTCATCGGAAAATCCAATACAAGTTGAATCGCCGAACGTATCACACCGGCATGGGTAATGACCAACACTTTTGTATGTTTTTCTTCTTTTACAGTACGGATAAATTCTTTCACCCTTAGACGCAAATCATATAAACTTTCGCCATTTTTGGTCGGATAATATACAAAATCTTCGTACCAAGGATCGATTTCGTTTTGCGGTATTTCTATCCATTTTTTTCCTTCCCAATCACCAAAATTCAGTTCAGTAATGCGTTGGTCTATTGTATATTTTAGCCCAAAATGCTCGGCAATTTTAGTACAACGCTCCGATGGACTAGAAAAGACACAATCGTAATCCGTATCTAATTTTATCCTACCAAAATGCTCTAAATAGTTATCGGGCAAAGAAATATCCGATTTTCCATAACATCTATTTTCGGGGTTATGGACCGGTGTATGTCTCAAGAAATGTATTTCCATACGAGTAATGTTCCTAGATAGATGAGTACTTCGCAAACTTGCTGAACGGTTCCTAGACAATCGCCTGTGTAGCCACCAATATGTTTTTTGAAATACCAACCCAAATAAATTTTACCCAAAAAAGCAAATAAAAAAACACCTATAAACGCAGGATTTTTGAGCAAAATCGATACCAGTATTACCGGCAAAAAACTAATGAACAAAGCTTTCTTATCCAAAGGCTTGTTTGCCAAAGGTTTTGATTTAGTTTGGTCGATATCACGAACATATTGATGGGTATAAATCATTGTGCCCGAAAGAAATCGGCTCGAGGTATGCGCAAAAATAAGAACCAATAAAACAGTAGAAAAATGATAATCAAGCAGGGCAGAAATCGTGAAAAATTTCAGACCAAAAAGTAGAATAATTCCAATTACTCCATACGCTCCTACCCGACTATCTTTCATGATGGTTAGTATTTTTTCTTTGCCATAGCCGCCTCCAAAACTATCGCAAACGTCTATAAAACCATCTTCATGAAATGCGCCAGTTAGCAATACGTTACCAATCATCATCAATATTATTGCAATCGAAAAGTCGAATAATTGCATCCCCAAATACAAAAAAAGTGCATTACAAATCCCGACAACTAGACCAACCCATGAAAAATATTTTTGCGACTGGTTCATGATTTGTTCAGAATACGGGAGCTTTGCCGGTATTGGTATTCGGGTAAAAAACATGATGGCGGTTGCCAAATAAATCAACTCTTTTTTCAGCACTATTTATTCATTTTTATTCGATACATTGGCTTGTTCGAAACTCGACATTTCGTTGAGAAATAGCACTGCACTTTCGATAATGGGATAGGCAACTGCACAACCTGTCCCTTCACCCACACGCATACTTAGTTGCAACAAAGGTTTTTGTTCTAATATTTCTAAGATTCTTCCGTGGGCTTGTTCATCGCTTAGATGACAAAAAATACAATGTTGTAAAATGGCAGGGTTTTTCTTCCATAAAAGGCTAATTGCTGCTGTGGCTATAAAACCATCGATCAGTAACAACATTTTTTGTTCGTAGGCTTCTTGCATTGCACCCATCATTTGTGCTATCTCTAGCCCACCAAATGTCTGTACTATTTCGTCGGGAGTTTTCACTGCAGGGTAAAGCGATAATACTTGTTCTAGGATGTTGATTTTCGTTTGCAACTGTTCATCATTTACTCCTGTACCTCGCCCGACACATTGTTCTATCGGCAAATCGAATATTTTACTCAATAGCAACGATGAGGCCGATGTATTCCCAATCCCCATTTCTCCAAAGCCAATAACATTGCAAGAGGTCTCTTGTTGTATAGAACGGACAATCTTTTGGCCGTTGGCAAGACAAGATTGATACTCTTCTTTGGTCATCGCGGGTTCTTCTAACATATTTCGGCTAGATTTTCTCACTTTTCGATCAATTAATTGAGGGTGTTGAGGAAAATCATAGTCTACTCCTGCATCAACTAATTTTAGTTGGATATTATTTTGTTTGCAGAATACATTGATAGCAGCACCACCCTTCAGGAAATTATCTACCATCTGAAATGTAACTTCTGGTGGATATGCACTTACACCCGCTTTGGCCAAACCATGATCTGCTGCAAAGAGAACAATATGAGGGCTTTGTAGTTCGGGAGATGTTGTTTTCTGTACTAAACCAATTCTTTTAGCCAAAATTTCTAAATCGCCCAAAGCGCCCAATGGCTTGGTTTTGTAATCTATTTTGTGTTGTAATTCTTCGGACAAGGTCATATTCATAGTTTATCAATAGATTGTCTGCTTTTCTTTTGCATTTGACGAAAATTACTGGGAGTGATTCCGGTTACTTTTTTGAATTGAGTACTCAGATGTGCAACGCTCGAATAGTTGAGGTTTGCAGCAATTTCACTCAAAGTTAGCTCATTATACTCCATCAATTCCTTTATCTTTTCTATTTTCTGTAGAATGAAATATTTCTCGATTGTTTGTCTTTCGCTGATCGAAAAAAGATTGGATAAATATTTATACTCAACACCAATTTTTTCGCTAAGATAATTAGATAAATTGACGTGTAATTCGTTGTTTTGATGATGTATCAAGAAGATGATTTCTTGTTTTATTTGCTCGATATATCTACTTCGCTGATCATTCAACAACTCGAAACCAACGGCTACTAAGTCTTTTTTCAACTCGGCCAATGTTGGTTTATCAAGAGATGAATGCAATTTGATTTTACCCAATTCTACTTGTTCGAACAAAATATTGTGCTGTCGCAAAATCGTTTCTACAACTACTTTGCACCGGTAACAAACCATGTTTTTGACAAACAATTCTGTAGGACAAACTGTATTATTTTTCACATGTGAAAGATACGTTTTTTTATCCCTTCGGGCAAATGATGCTTGTTTATCATTTTTTCTGTTTAGGTAGGAAAAAACAAACAGCGTGAAAAGCAAGATTTACAAGCGATGACTGAAGAAATGTCGGTTACAGCGCATAGTCAATTATGATTCTTCTACAAATACAATAATTAATATAAAATAATTGAAGATTATTTGTTTACTAAATAAAAATAATGTACATTTATTGCTGATTGTTGATTAGAATAATCAAAATAAAAAGAGCTGTTTATTTCTAATAAAGCTAAGTAAGATGCTAGAAAATGCAGCGTTTAAATTATAGAAACTGTATGGATTAATTTCTCTATTCTTTTTTTTACAAATTCTTTGGTTGGCGAAATACTAACCTCAAGTAACCGGCAAGAGCCGGTTATTTTTTTCTTTGTTATTTGCTTTCTTATTCGTAGTACTACTTGGTTAAACGTTCTAGAGCATATTCGATCATTCGATCTACCGATTCGTATGGGTTTTTACTAAATTCTCCTCGAATTCGGTTGGCCACTATGGTGTTTACCGATAAAGCTTCGTGACCCATCATGGCCGAAAGTCCATAAATAGCCGAAGTCTCCATCTCGAAATTAGAAATACGATACCCCTCAAACTCAAAATCTGTTAGCAGTTCATTGATGTTTACTGGGTTGGGCTCTAATCGCAAATAGCGTCCTTGTGGTCCATAAAAACCGCATGCCGTAGCCGTAATTCCGTGGTGGGTTTGCTCAGATGATAATACGTTGAATAATCGTTCGGATCCTTTTACAATATAAGGTTCGGCTTTCTTGGTCGACCAATTGCTGTGTTTGGTAAAGGCTTCTCCCATTGCATGGTCAAATACTTTTTCGCTACCGACATAATGATGCAGCAAACCATCCAGCCCCAATCCATGGGTACCTAAACAAATAGAATCTACTGGGATATCGCCTTGCAAAGCGCCCGATGTACCGAAACGAACAATTGTTAACCGACGTTTGGTTAGATTTTCTTCACCTGTTTCTAGATTGATGTTGGCCAAGGCGTCTAATTCGGTCAAGACAATATCGATATTGTCGGTTCCCATCCCTGTAGAAATCACAGTAATTCTTTTCCCGTTCAGGCTCCCGGTATGTGATATAATTTCGCGCTTTGATGCTTTGTGTTCGATCTGATCGAAATGTCTAGAAACTCTTTCTACTCGATTCGGATCGCCCACCGTGATTACTAAATCGGCCAAATGTTCGGGTTTTATATTGCAGTGATAAATACTCCCATCGGGGTTAAGTACCAATTCTGATGATGCTTTACTCATATCTACTTCATTAAAAAAAAATTAAGAACTAAGATAGTAAATTATCCGCCGACACGCTTCACTTTAAAGCCTTTTTCTTGCAGAAACTCCATAATACGGTCGCGATAATCGCCCTGAATAACGATGAGGTCGTTTTTGTAGGTTCCTCCTACACCGAGCAAAGTTTTTAGTTCTTTAGTCAGCGTTTTGAAATCGTTATCGGCACCCGTATATCCCTCGATTACCGTATTTACTTTCCCGTTTCTTTTTTCGTATTTACAAAGAAGTGGTTCGTCTTGTAACCATATCCCGTTTTTTTCTTCTTTCTCTTCTTCTTCAAATTCGTGCTGTGGAAAGAGATTTTTCAACTGTTCTTGTAAATCCATTTTATTAGTATCGTCTATTTGTATTCAATGATTATATAAACACAAAAAGCAAATAAAAACTCATCATTCAACTTTTTGTGTGTTGACAAAGTTAAAAAAAAGACATTTCGTTTTTTTTTTTATTTAGGTTTCTTTGTGATAGAATTGGTTTTGGATGTTTTGCGTTATTTTCTTTAAAATCTTTGTTTACTATTCAGCATATCTTGTTTGAAGTGCGCATCTGTGAGTTTCTTCGCAAATTCTATTTGAAATTTACGTATGTTCATTAAAAAAAGCTAATCGTTCTTATTTATTTCGTTCTGAATTTCATGTAGAGAAATCTTTACATATTGAAATCTTTTTTCTTTAATTTGAGCATAATTGCAAATAGTTGTAAATGTTACAAATTATTTTGCTCCTTCAAAAAATAAATTATTAAAATCATCACCTTTTTTAACAATTAAACCTGGATATATATCCAAAATGTTTAAGCTTTTTAAGCTCCCAATGCTCAGGAATTGATCCAATCCATTAAAGTACTACCCATTTCCTGTACTACAATTAGGCTGATTTAAGTTGAATTGTTTTTTTAAATTTATACAAATCTTTTGGCTTTTTATTTTCTATTCCCTGATGTCTTTTTTGGTTATATTCCTCAGAAAAATTCTTGACTCCAAGATACAAGTTCAATCCGGTTTCTGCTGGGTTCAAATAAATGTAATTGTTTTGCACATAAAACTTTTTTAAAAGATTGTTTTAGAGCAAAATAAATATGTAGTAATAAAATTACATTTAAATATAAAACAAAAAAATAAGTAATTTTTTTTTTAGATTATTTAGTTAAAACTAAATATATTAATAGTTTTTGCATAAGTAGAAAACGAATAAGAAAAGCCAGAAAAATTTATATATAAAAAACCGCTGTAAACATTTAATTTACAACGGTTTATTGCTTATTGTTGTGTGATGTTAATTGCTAATTATTTCATTCTTCAAAAATAACCATATATGAATATCAATTAGTTATATTTTTATGGTACAAATAAGATACAGAATTATGAATTTTACGCATTTTATTATTTTACAGATTTATAGAAATCAAAATTTTTAAGTTAGTGAAATAATTCTTTTAAATCATTGTTCTCAATAGCTATTATTACTTCTTTACTTTGGCTTTTTGTTCTGGATTCGATGTCATCCAGATAGTTTTCTCCAAGATGTTGTTTTAGATATGTTATTTCTTCCAAAAAAGAACGGATAGACTTCTTATCATCAGTCAATTCTTGACCGCCGATACGTCTTATACTTCTCATTGAAAGCGTATGATAATAACGTAAGTCTTTTATTAGCATTTGGATGAAATTTAGATGTTCATCTTTTAAATCTTTAATTACTTTATGTGATTTTCTTAAATTTTCCATCGCTTTTTGTTCTAAAGAAATTTCACTTCTGCCCATTTTATATTTGGGTTTAAACTCTTTTATCTCTTCATACAAATTCCAAAAAACAGATGAAAGTTTTAATGTTGGTTCATCAATTTTACATTCTATTTTTTGTAAAAGTTCTTCAAAGTCTATTTCTCTGATTGCTCTACTTTCTTCTTTCCCTACGGTCTGAGCAAATAAACTTAATCCTTTTCGTCTTAATACATTTAATTCATATTCGGGATAACTTTTAGCGGTTTTAACCCTTGGAGGTAACTGACTGATTTTTGCAATAATTTCAGGATGTTTCTTTTGTAAGTCTGAAAAAATATTTCTGATTTTGGTAATGGTATTTACTTCTCCTTCTTCTTCGGGGTTAGAATTGATTTTTGATCCTAATGCAGCTGGTGTTGGTTCTTCATCTTCATCAAAAATCTTAGCATCTTCTCCCAAAGCATTATGAATCAAGAACATTTTTTGCTGTGCTATTTCCCTTGATTTTACAATGTCAGCTCCTTTTAATGATGGGAAAAAATTCAGAATAAACAACTCATCATACACTTTAGAACCTATACGATTAATACGCCCTACACGCTGAATAACACGTGTGGGGTTCCAAGGAATATCATAATTGATAATAACCCCAGCCCTGTTCAAATTAAATCCTTCAGACAGCTTATCCGAGGTTAGCAATATTTTAAAATGATTTGTTTTTGAACCTTTATACTGTGCATTGAAATCGCTGTTTAGATTTTTGGCCAACTCTTTTGATACTTTACCATCACATATCAAAACATCATTTCCAAATTCTTTTCTAAATCGTTTTTCGAGATGATGAATGGTATCTACATATTCCGAGAATAGGATAATCTTTCTGTCTGGCTCGTTTACTAAAAGATTTTTTATTTTTTTGATAATTTCTTCCTGTTTAGGATCTTTCTCGACTAACTTCAAATCTTTCAGCCGTTTTTGAATAGCTTCAAATAATTGAATATCCGAAGCTATATCATCTAAAAATTCTTGCCTTCTTTGGAAAGTGCTAATGTCGTAAACTTCATTATTTTTAGGAGTTTTACGTTTGAGATCCCCAGCTGCATATTTTTCCAAATTAGCTTCAATATCTTCAATTTCAAAATCTTTAATTCGATCAATAAACGAACGATCTAAAATAAACTTTCCGGTCTTATCAATAAAATCTTTAACTAATAAATGTACTTGTAAGAACCTTTCTATGGATTTTTCAAAGGAACCAAAAGAAGATTCGAATCGTTTTACTAAAATACGACGCATAAAATCGTATAAGTTTTTCTGCTGATTGTATTGTCTATTTCCAAATTCATCAAGTTTATCACTTAATATTTTTTCATAGCTGAACGGCTGATAAATAGCACCAGTAAATACTCCATTTTCGGCAAAATATTTACTGATGATATTGTCATAGAATTCATCTTGCTCCGTATCTAAATAATAAAAAACTTCTTCAGGGTCTTTCACAACAGAGAGTTCTCCAATTTCATTAGCATAAACATAATCCTGTTTCAAATCCAATCGATTTCGTCGTATTACCACAGGGCTTATGGTACGTTTAATTTCATTTGATAAAATTTTTGTCCGTTCTTTAACCTTTTTTATATCTATGGGCAAGTTTTCATCTATTATTGTTGTGTAAATATTTTCTGCCTGCTTTCTTTTCTTGTCATCAGCAGAATTCCAATTTTTATAAATGATAGATAATTGTTTATACTCATAATTATAGCGGCTAAATCTACCTTTTAGATTATCTTCTAAGGTAATCGTTGATTTTCCCGGTACAGTAAATAAGCTTAATAACGCTTCTATATCTTTGGGTGAATTGTTAAATGGAGTTGCCGACAAAAGAATTACTTTTTTACCACGACAAATCATTGATAATGCTTCGTAGTCAGCTGTATCCTGATTGCGAAAATAATGGGCTTCATCCACAATCACTACTTCAAAATCTCTACCTTCAATATTATCCGCAATACGGTCTATAATTCCACGACTGTAAACTTGCCAGTTATGTAATCCGAACTTTTCTAAATATTCCCACCAACCACTGTCTTTTTTTTCGGCATCTCCCATTAATCCAGGAGGACAAATAATAATGCCCCGCTTATTCATCTGTCTGGCAATCATTGATGCAATAACCGATTTTCCTAAACCTACTACATCGGCAATGATACAACCGTTATGCTCCTTTATCATTTGTATCGCTTGGTTTACTGCGTCTGACTGATAACTGAATTTTTTAAGATCAATTTTTTCTAGCAAACTATCTAAATCCACTTCTTCATTTTCCTGATTTTGTAGATCGAGGTAGGTTTTTATAACCAGACAATAGGCTTCAAAAGGTGTTATCGTAGCAACTTGAGTTTTATTTTTGATAAAGTCAATCAGTATTTTACGGTTTTCCAAATGTTCGGTAATCGGCGTTGCTCGTTCCCATAATTCATCAAAATATTGAACCGCATTTTCATACCCATAGTCTGAAATTTCTACATTAAATTCTTCTTGGTTTCTTAATCCAGAACGAGTTAAGTTGCTACTTCCTGTAATAAATTCCCCATTCTTAGCTAAGTTGTGTGCATACTCTTCATTGTATTGAAACAGATACAATTTGGCGTGGTTCGGGTTTTCTGTCTTACGTATTTCCAATCTGTCTTCTTCTATCATCTGTACAAAGAATCCCACTTGATTATAGAAGTCTTCTGTATCCATTTCTTCATTGTTCAATGCAAAGCCCAATGAAATCAAATAATTTTGAAAAACTTCATCTCTTGAGCTGTCTTCTTCTCCTTGTTCGGCATACTCGATGATATTACCCAGATAATTACAGACCTGCAATCCGACTAACAGCTTTAATTTTTGTTGCGGATTTTTTTGAAGACTTAAATAAATTTCTGACCAGCCATTGAAGTAGAAAAATCCTACTAAAAACTTCAATTCATCACTGATACTGATTAATGTATTAAGCCTGGTCTTGAGCGTTTTTTGTTGTTTATTATTGGTAATAAAATTGTTTGGCATCTCAAAAATTTTTAATATAAAACATCAATTATGGAATAGGGTATTCTTTTCCCAAATCCCAACCCTGTTCGTTTATTCTATTTTTAATAATCATTAATTGTTCAATAATTTCATCAAACGTAGGGGAATCTGGTTGATAAATCATTTCCTCTCTCATCTTTTTATAATCTCGCTCCCACGCCTCTCTCACTTCGTTTATCGGAATAAAATCAAGTGTTTTTGGCGATAACAAATTATAATCTATTCCTGATACTTTTGTGAAATTAAATCGGTGTTCTACAATTGTTTTATACAAATCAACGTTTTCAATCGCTTTTAAGAATTCCGTTTTTGATAATTGATAGACGTCATATAAATGACGACTTAATCTATCTACTCTTATTTTTTCTAAAGGTTTATGAAACTCCTCATGTAAAAGAAAAAGCTTTTCTAAAAAGGTTCGTTCAGGATTTACGGAAGGTATTTCTATCGGTAACGCCGAAAAGTCGTTATCAGCATACAAATCATCAACAAAAGATACTACAGATCGTAACGAATAAGGTTCTATCAATGAACGACAACCAACTTCTACCTGTATTCTAGGCTGTACATAGCCCAAACTTTGTATGACATTAGGATAGTAAATCTCAATAATCCGTGGATCCTGATCACTGTCCTTTGCTTCAACAAGATTAAATCTTAAATCTTTGAAACCGTGTTCTATAAATTTTTCTTGTAATTCTATGTAGAAATGTTCAGAAGTGTATTTATTGGCTGCTTTTCGTAGTTGGGTGCGTTTGTTTTTTGACAATACACCTTCAAACCCTAAAAAATTTCGGTCAATGGCTAAATCAATATCTTCTGAAAACCGATGAATGAGATCCCAAGATTTACTCAATGAAGTCCCTCCCTTGAACACAAGATGTTCAGCAGCACTTGTTTTAAAAATAATTTCTAACGTGCGCACTACCCACCAATCTTTTTCTACTGCGAAAGGCATCATTCCTTTTTGAGTAGCTGTTTCTGTAAACAGAATTATTTTATCGGATTTATCCAACTCATAAAAACTATTCTTATTCATTAGGTAATGCTTTTTTCATTATTTTTTGAATCCAAACAGGTGCTAAAGTTATATCGTGCCTCAAATCGTTTTCATCTTCTTCTTTCAATAACGCTATTATTTTGTTTTCTTCCTCTGCTGTTACTTTTTTGTTACCAATTTCTTTGAGTGCCTGAATGACCAATCGACTGATTTTTCCTTTAGCCAATAAGTTTTTAGGGGTGGTTTTTTTAAATTTTATCGTTCGCTTTCCTACTTTGATTACTCTTGGAGAGCCATCTGTCAGCAGAACAATATTCATTGGCACTTGATTACTCAACCCTAAAGCATTCAAAGCATAACCTCCCGAAGGCACGGTTCTTATTTTATCTCTTTTAGCAATGGCTTCTGCTACTTCTTCAGCCGAAGGAGTAAGAGCACCAGCTAATTTACTCATTTTTGGACGCACATAGATTCCGTGAGCTACTCGTACTATTATTTCTTTATTTTCTAAACGACTCAAAGCTTGGCGAACGGCATCCGCAGAACCAAAAGTCAAAAAATCATCAGGCAAGACCAACGTGCCTCTTGACTTGCTCTTTATTGATTTTTCTATTTTTTTCTCAATGCTTTGCATCTTTTCAGATCCTTTGTTTTGTCACAAAAATAGTAAATATTTGTGACAGTTTACGAGTTGGTTTTCAATTTTTGATTCCGGACAAATGAAGACACGGTTAGACGATGTACTCCCAAAATTCTGCCGATAGCAGAATAAGACACCTTTTTGTCGAGTAACTCTTGTATTTTCTTTTCTTGTCCGGTTAACTTCGTTTTGGCTGATTTACTGCCAACCGGTCGACCGAGAATAACTCCTTCAGCACGTTTTCTTGCCAGTGCTTCCTTAGTACGTTGAGAAATTAAATTTCGTTCAATTTCAGCTGATAAACCAAATGCAAAAGCCAGTACTTTGGAATTGATATCACTTCCTAATCGGTAGTTATCTTTGATTGTCCAAACTTGAATGTCTTTATTCATGCACTCATTTAAAATCCCCATAATCATTAAAAGATTTCTGCCCAAACGGGACAATTCTGAACAAATTAAAATGTCATCTTTTTTCATTTTTTTGAGTAGCTTGCCAAGTTTTCTTTCTTCTACTTTTTTTCCTCCAGAAATGGTCTCTTCTATCCATTTATTGACGACAATTTCTTGTCGTTCGCAGAAATTATTGATTTCATAGCGCTGATTTTCTACCGTTTGTTTGTCTGTACTTACTCTAATGTAACCGTAAATCATTTTTAGTTGTTTAAATTATTATTCAGTTTTGGTTTAAATTAAACGTAAGCTGTCTAAATTAAACCTATCCAATAATTACAGCACACAATTCAGCGTTTATTTTAGACAAAATGCTAATCTTTCAGAGTTTAAAAACTCTGAAAGTTGGGTTGTACTATCTCCTATTGAAAAACAAATCAAAGAAAAAATAGAGCGGATTGGCACTCCATTAAAGGATTGGAATATTCGTATAAATTATGGAATGTGTAAGTCCCCCAAAAACTCCAACAGTTTAAAATATTATAAAAATTTATAAATTTAAACTGTTATTAGAGATGAAAAAGTCAAGATTTACAGAAACACAAATCAGTCAAGTACTCAAGGAGCATGAAGCTGGAAAAAAGGCATCCGATATATGCCGAGAATTATCCATCAGTCCAAATACCTTTTATTTGTGGAAGCGCAAATATGGTGGCATGGATCAAGAAATGTTGCGTCAATTCAAGGAATTGGAGCGAGAAAATGCCCGCTTGAAGAAGATGTATGCCGATTTGAGTTTGGATCATAGTATTTTAAAAGAGGTCATCGAAAAAAAGCTTTAGGGCTCTGTCAGAAAAGAGAATTGGCAGAAGAATTAAAAGATGACAAACAAATCAGTACTGCCAGAGCCTGTCGCATCATCGGATTGGAACGTTCGGGATATTATTATCAAAGCATCAAGGACGATACAGAAGTAGAGCGTCGATTGCTTTATTATGCCGAAAAACTTCCGTCAAGAGGTTGTCCGGAATACACTAAACGCATCAGAAAGGAAGGTTATGGGTGGAACCATAAACGCATTGAGAGGATTTACCGTAAATTAGGACTGAACAAACGCAGAAGAAAAATCAAACGTCGCATCCCCAATCCGGACAAAGAATACTTATTGCAGCCGATTGCATCCAATATTACCTGGAGCATGGATTTTATGAGTGATGTGTTGGAGAACGGCAGAAAGATTCGGATACTGAACGTGATAGACGATTACAACCGGGAGGCATTAATGTGCGAAATAGACTATAGTTTTCCTTCAGAGAAAGTAGTTAAACTCGTGCAAAGGCTCATTGAGTGGTATGGAAAACCAACCAACATCCGTACGGACAACGGCACGGAGTTCATCGCAAAAGCTTTTGAGGGCTTTTGCTCCAACTCCTCGATCCGGCATATCCGAATCCAGAAAGGAAAACCCATGCAGAACGGATTTTGTGAAAGGTTCAACAAAACCTTTCGGGAAGATGTACTGGATGCTTACCTATTTGAAAATATCGAACAGGCAAGAACTCTCGCTCAAGATTGGATGGAGGATTACAATCATAATCACCCACATTCAAGTTTAGGAGATTGTTCACCGATAGAATTTAAATTGAAAAGAAGTGCATAATTTGCTTAGTTTTGAACTGTTGGAAAAACGGGGAACTTACAAATCAAAACAGGTTTCAATGAAGCATTTATTATTGATGGTGCCAAGCGTAAAGAACTTATAGACGAGGATCCCAAAAGTGAAGAAATTATACGACCTATTTTACGTGGCAGGGACATAAAAAGATATGGTTATGATTTTGCTGATTTATGGTTAATTAATTCCCATAATGGCATTAAAGAAAAGGGTGTAAAACGCATAGAGATAAACGATTACCCATCAATTAAAAAACACTTAGATCAATATTATCCGCAATTAGAAAAAAGAGCCGACAAAGGTGATACTCCATATAATTTAAGGAATTGTGCTTATATGGAGGATTTTTATAAACAGAAAATAATGTATAGCGAGATCGTTCGTGAGCCACAATTTTACCTGGATAAAACAGGTGAGTTTTATCCTGAAGCAACTACATTTATTATGACAGGTGAGTATTTGGAATATTTATATCATCTTTTACACTCTAAAACAGCAACATATTTTTTTAAAACATTTTATGCTGGAGGTGGTTTGGGTGAAACAGGTTATAGGTACAAAAAAGCATTTTTGGAAAACTTACCTGTCCCGAAACCAAACGGAAAAATTAATTTTAACAAAATAAATATTGATGAAGAAGTTTATAAACTATATCAATTAACCAATGAAGAAATTGCTTTTATTGAGCATCAATAAAAGCAATTTCTTGTTCGGAAATATCATATAATTTGTACACAACTTTATCTATTTCGCGATATTGTTCACTTTTTATTAATCTTTCAATTTGTATTTCAAGTTCTCTATTAGGTTTTGGAATAGTTAAATTTCTAATATTATCAGAATTCCCTGCATTACCTCCAGCAGTATCACCAATGATTAAATACATAAACCAAGAAAATAATTTAGAATTTAGAATTGCACACAAAAATTTTAAATGATTGCCTGTAAAAAAGTGCATACTATCCTGTATTATAATTCCTTCATCAACAAGAGAAAAAAGCTTTTCACTTGCTATTCTATTCCAAGCAATTTTCTGTTTAGAAAAATCCTCCCAATAACTTATCGAATCTTGTGTTTCAAACCATTTATTTGTAGTTTTTTTTCTAGACTTTTTTAAAGAACTTTCTTTAATTGGAATTCCATGTGTTTTAGCGTGATTTAAAACTGCTTTAATTTCTTGAGCTGTAAGGTTTTCACCTGTTTGTTTAAGCTTAGGATAAAAGCCTATTAAGAATTGTTTTATCGCTGGAAATTCGTCAATATTATAATTTTTGCTTGGGAAAGTTGCAATTAAATATTTATCAGCAAAATCATAAGAATATCGCTTTATATCACGACCCCTAAGTAACGGTCGAATGATTTCGGCAGATTTTGGATCTTCTGCGATTAACTCATCTTTCTTCTTTCCGTCAATAATGAAAGCCTCATTATAGCCCGTCAATATCCCACGATAAATATTAATATCCCAATCCTTCAAAGGGGTTCCAACGGCTTCAATTTTAGCTTTTATCCTCTGCTCAATTTCACTTAAAATTACCCAGCTTTCCCCCTTTGAAAAATTGCAAACTGTGGCATTTTGTCTAAAATAATCGCTCAAATTATTTAACACCTTTTCTTTGATCACGCAGGCTCTTGTCTGTTGTCTATTTTTATCCTTAGAAAACAAGAGAATATTAGTATCCACCGTAGCGGACTCAAATATCTTTTGTCCTGCAAAGTCAATTAATAAGATAGGGTTTGTATGGGTTGCAAAGAATTCACGAGTACTTTCTCCGTATCCTGCACGCATCCACTTATTGGATGTAATGTAGCACAGAATCCCTTTGTTTTTTAATAATTGCCAACCACGTTCATAAAACAGTGAATAGATATCTCCCGTTTTAGCGAAGGTTTTATATCCGCAATGTTGGTACAATTTAGCCAATTTGCCATTTTCCTTTTGTAGTTGTACATATGGAGGATTTCCAATTACTACATCGAAGCCCTCTTCCAATCCAAACATCCATTCGGGGTCAAAGAAAGGCGAAGTAGCGTTTTGGTCGTAGGGATTCCATTGCGAAAATTGTACGGCATCTTCGGGAGCATACTCGCCACTTTCTTTTAATAGTTTTGCCAGTTTTTCCCTTAATTCGGCATCTTGATCTCGTAGTTTCTTTTTTGCAGAAGCAGATTTCGCATAGAAGTGTTCTTTTCTTACTTTCAGTAATTCCTGTTTGGTGTTTTCTATTTCCTCTTTATCAAAAATCGTTAATTGAGCCGGTTTTGATTTCATCCCAATCAGAGTATTCGCTGCCACAAATTTAGTTTCTAAATTTGGTAGGGTTAATACACCATAGTTTTCTTCAGGCTTAGATAAATCCATTGTTTCCTGCTCTACAATCAGCGAAATAAAGAAACGTAATTTACTAATTTGGGCTGCAATGGTTTGTATATCCACACCGTAAATACATTCTTCAATCAAATGTAATTTCAAGTCGTGGTGTGTTTCTTTATTTTTTGTGTCTAATTTCTCAAGAATTTCTACCATCCGATTGAGTATTCCCATCGGGAAAGCTCCAGAACCACAAGCAGGATCAAGGATTTTAACCTTGCGGAGTTGTGAAGCAATTTCTTCACACAAAACAGCATCTTGAGCTAAAGAATCAGGTAACACTTCTTGCTCAAAAAGCTGGCGAATGAGTGCTTCCTCCAAATCTGAAAATTTACTTTGCAGATAACTAATCAAAGATTCATCCACCATATAGGCAACAATCTCTTTTGGCGTATAGAAGCTGCCGGATTGTTTGCGGGCAGATTCCTGTGTCTCAGGATTAAAAGCTCCAAGCAAGTTTTCAAAAACATTTCCTAACAATTCAGGGTCTAATGCTACCTGCACCTCATTCGGCACATTTTCCTCTACCGTGAAATTATAGCGTTCCAATAAAGGAATTAAGCCCTCATTAATCCCATCTCCAAAAAACACCGCATTAGGAATAAAAGCACGGTGCTTAAAGTTTCCATTGGGTGATTTTTTGTCACTACGACTGAAACCATCCAAATGGTACTTGATCCCGTCTGTACTCTCTTCTTTATCCAGGCATTCAAAAAGCCCTCCGTTCAAGAACGGAATAGGTCGAAATAAATTCAAAACTTCTTCTTCGGAGATCGTAAACATTTCCGCATAACGGTATCGAGTTTTAATATCCCTGTTTTTAGTTTTTGCAAACTCCCTTTCCGTTACCGCTTTGTTTAATGTGGCAAAGAACAGGTTTTGTAAAATAGCGTTGTAATAACTCCCATCAGAAGTACTATTAGGATCAAAGTCTTTTAGTATTTCTGATAACTTGTCCGTTTTAAATAATTCATCTGGTACCAACTGTTTTTGTTTGATAAACCAAACAAATAACAATCGGGTAATCAAACGAATCATTTGCTCTTCCAACTTTACACGGTCATCGTCTGAAGTAGCAGTATCATTCGGAAATGTAATACCTACTTCGGCTGTAAGTGTCCACTGATACCATTTAAACAAATCATTGTAAAATTCCTTAGTAAGTTTTTCAACCGAAAAAGCCTCTTGAATACTGTCCAAATCTTTAAATGTACAGTTGCCAATTCTTTGTCTAAAAGTTTTGTTATGTTCTTCCGGATTAACGAAATAAGTAAACCGTTTCCAAGAAGAATATTTTTTATCTGCTTTTCCGTCCCAGTTTCTTCTGATAAATGAAAATCTGAATTTTCCTGATTTATCATAAAAAACGAAAATAGCTCCGTCTTTAAAATCTTCTTTTAAAACTAACTTCGCAATTTCAAATTGCTTTTTTTTAGAAGAACGTTCAGATAGAATCCCGTTATATTTACAGGCAAAAACAATGAGTTCGTCAGAATTTTTAAATTCTACATTTCCAATTCTTGTCAATTCAGAAAATTGCTCAAAATTTTTATCTTCTATAATATAATCTAAATCTTCTTCTTCATTTTTAAATGATGAAATAGCTTTTTTGAAAAAATCTGCTAATATTTTTATTGAGAAAGTTTGTATAAGCTTATCCATTTCCTTGATGTATAACCTTTTTAATCGTATTCGGTAAAGATATGAAATATGCAATTAATAGATATGTTTTATATCTTTCTTTGTAATATTTATTTTAAACAACCATAATATTTATAAATATATTTTTATATAACCTCAACAATCCAACGAGATGCTACATAATGTTCTAAAACATGTTCAACATTTTGGCTTAAAGTACTACCCATTTCCTGTACCACAATTAGGCTGATTTAAGTTGAATTGTTTTTTCAAGTTTATACAAATCTTTTGGCCTTTTATTTTCTATTCCCTGATGTCTTCTTTGGTTATATTCCTCAATAAAATTCTTGGCTCCAAGATACAAGTCCAATCCGTTTTCTGCTGGATTTAAATAAATATAATCATCCATGATTGACCGGAAGAATCTTTCCACATAAACGTTGTCTGTAGCTCTGCCTTTACCGTCCATGCTTATCCTGATTTCATGACCTTTTAAACAATTAAACCAGTTTTTGGAAGTATATTGACTTCCTTGGTCAGAATTGATGATTTCAGGCTTTCCGTACCTTTCTATCGACTCGTTCAGCAGTTCTGTCTGGGTTGCTCCAGAAACGCTCGTTTCCAGATGCTGATCTGACTGGGATGGATCTCAAAACGCTGGGCCAGTTCGCTGAGCGTTTCTCTCTCCCTTAAAACTTCAATGGCAACTTTGGCCTTGAAGGCATCGGTAAATTTTCTTCTGCTTTTTTCATCATTATACGAGTTAAAATTAATCATTATTTTCAACTTAACCCGTGGTCCGAATTTTGGGGAGTAGTATATTTGAAAAAATTTATAAAGAAAACGATAAACTTTATATCAAATTAAACTTACAAATTAGATTTCTTTAAATTCGTAAGTATAAATGATAATATTAGCCAAATTGATAGGTGGTTAATTTTTTAATCGGTATAAATTATTTTGACAGTCAAACATATTTTCTATCTAAGAGATTTTTACTTATCTAATAAATTATCATATAAAGGAAATCTAAAATTTCCCACTTTTCTTACTCTTCACGATATAGCAACACCGAACGAACACCGAAAAAAGGATATAGAACCGTTATGGGTTTTGTACTGCATACTTCATCTTATAAACTTGCGTTCCTCACACAAAATCAATTTTCACTATTTCATCTTAAAAAGATAATAAATACACAAACTTATTCGAAACAACCCAAAATATAAAAATAAGCGATTATAAATGTTAATAATTTAGTTTTTCTACAATCCAATAACAGTATATTAGCAAAAAATTACAAAACATGAAGAAAAAACTTTACTCTTTTATTTTATTTGGGATGATGCTCGGTGCTCAACCCCTAACGGCCCAAAATACTGTCTTGTTTACTCAAGAAAAATCATCAGACGGTAATGCCATCAGTGCCTCTTCCTCTTCTAGAACCATTCATGCAGCAGATGATTTTGTTCTAGCTACCGATGCAACCTTATCAAAAGTAGTATTGTACGGTGCACAAATAATGCAAAATCTTCCTTCGATTTTGAAATCTACAGATTTTTATATTATCGAAGAAGAAGACCTAACCACAGAACCAGGAACACAAAACACAATCATTTTCAAATCATTGCAAAAAATGGATGGAGTAAATCTCATTTCTCAGGGGATGGATCAAACCTTCGAGATAGACTTGAGCTCTCACTCTATCCAACTAAAAGCAGACCGAAAATATTGGTTTATATTCAGTGCCTACATCAATGCACCCTATCCATCGAGTCTGACCGATTGGCATTTCTACCCAGCAAACAACAAAGAAGGTACAAAATTAGCAAAGGTCTATACCAATGAGAAATGGACACAACAGCCAGCTGGCCTAACCTTCACGCTCGAAGGAGAAAGCGTACTAGGATCGACAGAAATATTCAACAGCTCGTCTGCCCCATTGGCTGCTACGGTAATTACAGATATTTTAGAAGTAAAAACCAACGACTTTTTGTCTCTGACAGTTTTCGACCTGAATGGTAAAAGTATTATGACTTCTGACAAAAAAATTAACCAAGTAGGATTTCTTCCTTCAGGTGCATATTTAAGCGTTATAACCACCAAAAATGGCCGAAGAATTTCGACAAAATTCATAAAAAAATAACCGATTGCGGGTATATGATCACGCAAAAACTCCGTTAAACGTTTTGTTTAACGGAGTTTTTTATTTATTTTGTTCTCTTTTTTTACAAGAAAAACATTCAGCCACTGCTGATCATTAAAAACATCAATGATCAACTCTTTTTTCTACCGAAATAACATTGGAAATTCTGGCTAATCCTTATTTTTCTGTAGAGATTCTTTTGGCTTTCCTACTGTAGAAACATTAGGCTGCACTACACGATACATATCGTGTCGGCGATCTTTCAGGGTTTTCACGGTCCCATATTCATGTAGATCTTTGAGTGCATACAAATCCACATCGGTAATCAGCACCATTTCTGTATTGGGTGTGGCTTCTGATTTCACCCCGTTGGTAGGAAAAGCAAAATCAGAAGGTGTGAAAACAGCCGATTGAGAAAACTGAATTTCAAAGTAATCTACGCAACACCATCCAAGTCTGCTGCCTTACCTGCTTGTACATTGTTACTCTACCTGCAATTCCTAATAGTGGAGCCAAGGCATTAGCAAAATTATTGGAAAAACAAATCACAGAATAACTTTATAAATTAGGATAAGAATATCATACTTCTGGATGATAAATTAAATTAATATATAGAAATAAAAAAAGCAGTCCAAAATGAATTCAGACTGCATTTGTTAGAAGCAGGTTTATTAAGATCGTATGTTAAGAAGGTGTTTATTCTACAATCATAAAACCATTTCTCACCCGCCTTTGACCATTATGATCGAATTTTTTGTTATCAGTTGGATAATTGATGACACCAGTTTTTGATCTTTTATCGTTACGTAACCAAAATGTAGTCGAACCACCACCGTCGATATTTAATGCATCTTTTGGGTTGAAATATGTAATCAAAAATTCTGTCAATTCTTTCGCAGACATACCCGCTGCTTTGTCGTTTCTACCATCCACTGCTATAAAAAGTACAACATTGTTTGGCATAATGGCAACAGCGGTACGTGGATGTCTTACACCTTGATGTCGATCGGGATTTTCGTAATTTAAGTCATTCAAATTTTCTACAATATTACGTGTAAAATGTAGACCCGATGGATGATAATTCTCGATTAATAGAGGAGAGCCAGACATTATATTTGCAGCATTCAAATCATTGTAAGTTTTATTATTTCCTCTCACAATTCCTACTTTTTCATTGGTCATATAAAATGCACCTTCGTGTTTCCAATAATATAAGGTACCAGGCTTTACTTGTACCGAATCGATTAATTGATTTTTAGTTTTGAAATATGAAGTTGAGTTTCCTGCGTTTGCATTTTTTTCGTAATATGTTCCATTGATGGCAAAAATGGCATTTTCATTTTTATTTCCAACAGCAGAAATGCTATCACGAGGATTAATCTCGGTAAAATCAATTTTGTATTTATTATGCTGTGGATGAATGGCTAATACATTCACATTTTGATAAGATTTGAAAGCATGATAATATTGTGAAGGAAATTCGTAATGGGTAATACCATCTTCGATTTCATTAATTTTCCAACCTTTACGATCCAATAAAAGATTGTCTGTTTTCTCGATAGATTGAACACTTGCACAACTTTGAATAAATGAAATGACAATGAGTGCTAATAATAATTTTTTCATTAGTATGCGTCGTTTTGAATTAATACTCCGTTTGATAATATGATTTGGCTTCCAGGCAAAGGCATTACATAATGATTTTTGGTTGGAATATTAGGTAAGTCAATGGCTTTATCAGTTCTCACTAAATCTTGAAACAAAAAACCTTCACTGAATAATTCGCGACGTCTTTCTAATAAAACGGTTTCTAAATAAGCCTCGTCAGAACTGAAATCTTGAGCCGTAAAATGAGGTAAACTTCGAGCAGATCGTAATTGATTCAAATACATTAAACCTTGATCTTTACCCAAACCTTCTGCAGCAATAAAATACATTTCAGCTAATCGATTAAAAATTAAAGGTTGAACATCGGTATATTTGCTTATTATCATGTTGAAGGTTCCATCTGAATTTACGATTTTTTGGATATTTATATCTTTTCGCGGATCATTTTCTTCGTACAATTCATTCAAAACAAAATCAGATGGTTGTACGAAATAAGAACCTGCCCAAGTGGTACCATAAGGCCAAAATAGTTGCGATAAACGCACGTTAGATTCAGTAGTTAAATTTTTATACGCAAAAAGAATTTCAGTCGAAGAAGCTGTAGCTCTAAAAATACGCTCATAATCTTTATCTAACGCTAAATTACTTTGATTAATAACTTCTAAAGCTATATTTGTTGCTTCATTTTTCATGTTTAAATATAACAAAACACGTGCTTTGAATGCTTTGGCTGCTTCTTTCGAAACTCTTGACGAAGAAGTTTGATTCAAATTTTGGGCATTTTCAATCGCATAATCTAAATCGCTTATTATCAAACTCCAAACTTCTTCTTTGGGTGTACGTGGTAAATTTTCTACTGTATTGGTTGTAATAAGTGGCACATCTCCAAACATGGTAACCAGATGATAATACATGGCTGCACGTATAAATTTAGTTTCGGCATTAATTCTTTTTTCATCTAATTTTTCTGAAGCAGCAATTAAATTATTAGCATTATATATATTGCTGTAACAGAATTGCCAATAACTTGACGAAAAAACATTGGTGTCGTCAAGTCCATTTCCGGTAATCAAAACACCAAACTTACTGTTGTTTCCGGATAATGCCGTCCATGTATAATTACCACCTCTGACATCATTGTAAAAATAATCATCTCGGATAGGTGTAGAATTATCATATAAACCATTTAAGAAAAATTGAATGTTTTCTTTGTTAATTTGTTCGGGAGAAATGGCATTTTCTGAATAGATATCTAATTCGTCTTGACAAGAAGTGAGAGTGCCAAAAGTTAAAACACTAAGTGCTAAAATTTTGATTGTATGTTTTATAATTTTCATTGCATTAAAAATTAAGATTGATACCCAATAAAAAAGATTTAGGCTGTGGTGTTACCAAATTATCGATTCCAAAAGTGGTTGCATTAATGCCGCTTACAGCTTCTGGATCGTAACCAGAATATGAGGTAAACGTTAATAAGTTATTAATTGAACCAAAAATTCTTACACTATCAAATCTAGCTTCTTTTAAAAAAGATGAAGGTAAAGTATAGCCCAACGTAATATTTTTGATACGCAAATACGAACCATCTTCTATATAATATGAACTGTTTTTCCTATTCCAACTACTTTTGGTTGCGCGTGGTGTCCAATTAGAAGTATTAGGCCCAGTCCAACGATCTTCGTAAGATTCTAAAATATTGTTGTAATCGGTTCCTCCCAAATGATCCAAACCAGTTCGCCAGCTTGCTACAATATCATTACCGAGCGAAAAGGTTGCAAAAATCGATAAATCGACATTTTTATATTTAAAGGTATTTGTTAAACCACCGAAAAAATCGGGATAAGGATCACCAATAACCGTACGGTCAGAAGAGTTGATTTGTCCATTACCATCTAAATCTGCAAATCGAATATCACCTGGTCTTACACCTTGTGCATACAAACTTGCAGGAATTTCGCTCTCATTTTGATATATTCCTTCGTGTTTATAACCATAAAAAACACCCAAAGGTTGACCTTCTATAATAGCATTCCAACCACCAATGGTATTGACACCTTCGCCCAATAAACTTTTGACTTCATTTTGTATAAAAGCAATGTTGAAATTAGTATTCCAACTAAAATCTCTGTTCGAAATATTGGTTGAGTTTAACGAAAATTCATGACCTCTATTCTCTATTTCACCAATGTTTTGCGTCATACTCGAAAAACCGCTGGTATGTAAAACGGGAACATTGTAAAGCAAATCATTCGAAGTTTTGATAAAATAATCATAGGTAAAATGAAGTTTATTTTTAAAAAGACTCAAGTCTAAACCAAAATTTGTTTGTGTATTAATCTCCCATTTCAAATTTGGATTTCCAATGGCCGTAATACTCAGTCCAGTAGTGTTGTCATAATTATAGCCACCTTGTGCCAAAGCAAAATAATCGTAATTGCCAATTCCGTCTTGATTTCCAGTTTTTCCCCAACTTGCTCTAACTTTACCAAAACTTATAAAATCTACATGACGTAAAAATTCTTCGTTAGAGAAAATCCAAGCACCAGAAAAAGAAGGAAAATAATCAAATCGATGTGCTTTACTAAACTTTGATGAGCCATCTCGACGAATAGTTGCAGTAAGTAAATAACGATTATCAAAGCCTAAATTTAATCGTCCAAAATATGATTCGATAGCGTATTCGGATAACGAACTAGAACCTGTAACAATGGTTGCTGCATTAATATGGTGAAAATCATTCGAAGGAAATTCTCTTCCCGTGACTGAATTATAAGTATAATGATCAGAAAAATAAGAATGTCCAATCATAGCGGTTAATTCAAAATCATTGAAACGATTACTATAAGATAATACATTATCGAAAGTTTGACTATAACGCGTATTTCGCATATCGTTTACCCAACCCAAACCACCATTGTAAGGATGTCCGATTTCTTGTCTTCTGTTCCCATGCCCCAATCTAAGCTCGGCATTATAGCTTGATTTAAAGTTGAAATTTTTCCAAAAATGATATACACCAAAAATATTCATAAGTGCTTGATAGTTTTTATCGTTGGTATGATCTTTATCCAAAATAATTAAGGCATTGTGACGCAAAATGTCTTTTCCTCCAACAGCATAACTTCCATCAGCAAGGTAAGGAGAATCGTAAGGTCGTTGTTCCAATGAACGTTGAAACAAAGCTGTCCCTTGATTTCCGTTCGGAATTGAAGTGCTATGGGTGAAACTTCCCGATAGGTTAAATCCTAAATCAAATTTTTTGTTAGGTTTATATTCTACATTCGAGCGAAAAGTATAACGTTTCAACGAACTTTTTTTTATCAAACCTTCATGATAAGCATAGCCTAAAGAATTAAAAGATTTCACTTTTTCGTTTCCGCCCGAAACAGAAAAATCAGTTTGGGTAGAATATGCAGCATTATTGATAATCATGTCTTGCCAACCGATATCTTTTAAAGGATCAGGCACATTTCCCAAAACTTTGTCTATGCTTATATAACCAGGACTTGTAGAAGTGTATCCAAAATCGTTATTGTAATTGTTTACAGCTTCGGTTTGTAATGCGATGTATTGTTCACTATTCAACAAAACTAAACGTTTGGGCATGGTATGGACACCTGTAAGATTTGTAATCGAGAAACGCAGTTTACCGGTTTTTCCTTTTTTGGTGTTGATAATTATAACACCATTTGCAGCACGAGACCCATAAATTGCTGTTGCAGCAGCATCTTTTAACACATCCATTGATTCGATATCGCTCGGATTGATTAACGACAAAGGATCTTGCACAAATTCACCCGAATAATTATAACTTGCATCCGATTTAGAAATGGGAACACCATCAATGACATATAAAGGCTCATTATCACCATTGATTGATGAAACCCCGCGTATGTTCACTCGTGATCTTGCTCCAGGTGTACCATTGCTCACTGTGAGATTTACACCTGCCACTTGTCCTTGCAACATTTGATTGGCCGATGTGATATTACGTTGTGACACATCGTCACTTTTTACTTTTGAAATAGAAATCGTTAATTTTTTTTGTGAACTATCACCATAACCAACTACTACAATTTCATCTAATTGATTAATTTCAGCCATTTGGATGGTATAAGCAAAAGGCTCTTCTAAAATTCCTTCAAAAATTTCATAACCCTTGGTATTGATTTCGAATCTTTTACCAATATATTGTTTAGGTATATTTACAAAACCCTCAGCATTTGTATAAAACACTTGGTCCACACCTTCAATGGTAATTTTTGCATCATAAACTACAGCATCATATTCATCATAAATTACTATTCTCTCTTCATTTTGATATTGACTGGAAGGAAAATTTCCATTTGGATTATTCTGTGCAGGTAAATTTTGAATTAATCCAAACAGTAAGCATAAAGAAATTGTTTGTTTAAACATCTAAAAAATTTTATTCAAAATTATATTTCCTATTATACCTTATTGTAAATATAAACTTAACGATATGTTACAAAACCATGAAGTTTAGAAGGTTTAAGTTAATTTTAGTTTAGTTTAGTTTAAATAAAAATAATTCCTCCTCGAATTGGATTAAAACCTAAATTCAGGACATTGAAAATAAGATTTACAAAATTAGCAAAGGTCTATACCAATGAGAAATGGACACAGCAGCCAGCTGGCCTAACCTTCACGCTCGAAGGAGAAAGCGTACTAGGATCGACAGAAATATTCAACAGCTCGTCTGCCCCATTGGCTGCTACGGTAATTACAGATATTTTAGAAGTAAAAACCAACGACTTTTTGTCTCTGACAGTTTTCGACCTGAATGGTAAAAGTATTATGACTTCTGACAAAAAAATTAACCAAGTAGGATTTCTTCCTTCAGGTGTATATTTAAGCGTTATAACCACCAAAAATGGCCGAAGAATTTCGACAAAATTCATAAAAAAATAACCGATATTTTCTCATAATTCACCCTACAAAAACTCCGTTAGACGTGTGGTCTAGCGGAGTTTTTTTATCTCGTTCACTGAGTCGCCCCCTGAGCGAAGTCGAAGGGGTAGCCGAAGTACTTACTCATGATTTGTCCATACAAGCTGAGAAATATTGTATCCCTTTTGTTGAGCATAGTCAAGGAACTTTTGTTTCACATGTTCTGGTATTGTTTTATTTCTTGATAAAATCCACATATAGTCATGTTTCTCACCAAAAACCAAAGCAGTCTCGTAATCAGGATCCATCATCACTACGTTATACCCTGAGTAGAATGGACCAAAAAACGAAACTTTCAGAGCACTTTTATCTTTTTGGTCATTAAAAGTTGCTTTTCCTTTCGCTTCTTTCCATTCTTTTTCCTTATAGTTATAGCCTCGATTAAAAACTTCAATCATTCCTTTTTTATTTAAAAAATAGGTAGCTGAGACATGACTCAAGTCTTTTTCGTATTTGAAATCTAATCGGGCGATTTCATACCATTTTCCCATATATTGTTGCACATCAAACCCATCAATTAGCTCAACGTAATCGGGTATATGTACTTTTCTATTGTCTAACCATTCGTAGATGACTGTACCGATAAGAGCTACAGCCACTCCTGAAATTAATTTTATCTTCAAATTTTTCATTTACTTCGTATTGTTTATTTCTATATCCAAAAGAAAATCAATTAAATCACCATTCAATTGATCTTTATGAGTAATATTTAGACCATGAGGCGCATCTTCATATACCAAATAAGTAGAAGGTGTGATTAACTTGGAGGCTAAATCTCCGGCCGTTTCTACAGGTACTGTTTTATCTTCTTTCCCGTGGATGATTAATGTTGGAACTTTTATCATTTTACACTCTTCTCTAAAGTCTGTATTCATCCAAGCTTGTGCAGTTTTTATAGTTGCATTAGGTGAAGCACGAGATGAAATATTAAAATCATAAGCCAATTGTTGTTTGCTTACCGTTTTATTTAGAGGCGAATAGTTATAAAAATCTTTATGGAATTGTTTTAGAAAACCTACCCTATCATCTTTCAATTGATGAATAATATCTTCTAAGTTTTCTTGAGGTACCCCCTTTTCATTGTCTTGCTTTTGTTTTACCAACGGAATAATAGAGCTAATGAGAGCAATTTTTGCAATAGAATGATGACCATAATTGGTAATATAACGTACCACTTCACCACCTCCCATCGAGAAGCCAACCAATACCACATTCGTCAATTGTAGTTCGTCTATTAGAGCATGAACGTCTTCTGCCAAAGCATCATAATCATATTTTTCCCATGGAGCGCAAGACCCACCAAAACCTTTCCTATCATATGCAATACATCGGAAGCCTGCTTCTACAATAGCCGGTATTTGATATTCCCAAGATTGTAAACTAAGCGGCCAACCATGAATCAAAATTACTGGTTGCGCATCTTTATTACCATAATCGATATAATTTAATCGATACTCTTTTCTTGTTAGTTTACTCATTTTTGTGTTTTGAAATGTTAATAATAAACTATAAACAACAAGCATTGAGCCAATTCTATACAAAAAATAATTAATTCTCGAATCTTTTCTTAAGATCTTAAAATTGGCCCGATTTTTACCAATAATACTTTATTAAAGAATTAAGAAACATTTATAAAAGAATTATATGGATTTACATTCTGGACTATCTTTTTGGATTGTTAAAAATGAACTGTTCGATTATTTCCATCCTCTGGAAGACGATTATTCGATTGATGTTGCCATTATTGGTTCTGGGATAACCGGTGCGTTGGTTGCCCATGAACTGTGCGAGGCAGGTATTGAGTGTGTAATAATAGATAAACGGACACTTGTAACCGGAAGTTCTGCCGCAAGTACTGCTCAATTGCAATACGAAATAGATATACCTTTGTGTAAATTAGTGGAGAAAGTAACAGAAAAAAGAGCTATTGATGCCTATCATAATTGTTTGCAATCGATAAAAGATTTAGAAAATGTTTTTAAAAGTAACAATATCCAAACTGACTTTCTAAACGTACCTACTGTTTTTTTAGCCAGTACAAAACAAGATATCAAACTTTTAGAAGATGAATATGCAATGAGAACTAAAGTCGGTTTACCGATTAATTTTTTAGATTCGAATGAATTAAAATTGTATCAAAATATTGATGGTTTTGCTGCATTACAGAATAATACATCTGCACAAATGGATGCTTACAAAGGAGCAATTAAACTCTTGAAACATCATCAAAAAAAACATTCGCTACAAATATTTACCCATACTAAGATTGACAAAATAATGGAAACCAATGATGGTTGCGAACTCTTTACAAGCAAAGGTAAAAAAATCAAATGTAAATATGTTATTGTTGCAGCGGGTTTTGAAGCTGGTGAATTCTTGCCCAAAAAAGTAATGAATTTAATTTCCACGTACGTTATTATTTCGTCGCCAATGCCCGAAAAAAATATTTGGCCACACCGAAGTCTGATTTGGGAAACTGCAGATCCCTACCTGTATATGCGCACTACAAAAGATAACCGCCTGATTGTTGGTGGTGAAGATGAAGATTTCCAGAACCCAATAAAACGAGACGATTTGCTTCGAGAAAAAATAAAAACTTTAGAACAAAAATTCAAAAAACTTTACCCAACAATTGAGTTCAAGACAGAGATGGCATGGTGCGGAACTTTTAGTTCTACAGAAGATGGTTTGCCTTTTATGGGACCATGGAAAAAAAATAGTCGAATCTTATATGCTTTGGGATATGGAGGAAATGGCATTACCTTTTCGATGATTGCAGCACAAGTGTTGAAAAATAGTATTTTAAACAAAAAAGATGATCGAATGATTACCTTTGGTTTTTCGAGAATAGTAGATTGTAAAAAAACAAACTAAATTAGAGTTTCAACCAACGAAAAACAGCAGGAAATATTTACTCTAAAATATCGATAATTGATCTAAATTATTCTGATTTTAAGAAGCGAAATAATATTTTTCTAACATCTTTATTATCTTGTTTTGGATCAATATAAGAATGCATTTCTTCGGGAATAGAAAGCCCGATAGGACAATAGCCAAATCCTTGGTAGATACCATTTTTAATGAAAACAAGTCCTTTTTCTTACGATGTCCTTCCTTTCAATTCAATTAAAATATCTTTTTTAGGTAAATTTATCGTACGTAAATATTGTTCTACTCTTAAATTATAAGTTTTTACATCTTCTAAGGAAATACAAGCACCTTTACACTCCTTTAAACTATACTGAAAACAACTAGATTTTGAAGAATACAAACCATTTATTTTCTGACATAAATTATATTTTTCGGTAAAAGTAAAGAGATAATTTTTAGCTTCTTGCAAAGTCGAAAATACAATTACTTCTTTACCTGTATTCGATAACTTTCTAACAAGGAGAGAATCATAACCTTGTAAATTCTTTTCTTTATAAATGGAATACGAAAACTTAACTTTTCGCTGTACACGATTAAAAATAGGTAAAAATTCTTTGATCAATTCAGACTCCCTCAGCAACGCAATCAATTCATTTCCAGCATTTTCATAAATTACACGATAAGTAAACATCTGGAGTTTAACTTCTTTCGTAACTTTTGACCTAAAATGTTGTAGGAGTCTTTTCTTAATATTTACACTTTTACCATTGTAAATTATATCATCATTTTGATTATGCAAATAATACACACCACATAAATTATCGGGTATCGTACGCACAATCTGTCTTAACTTATCATGAATATCCACAGAGCAAAATTAAGAAAAGTAAATTATTTATGTGTTCTCGTACAAAACCCATTAATCTAAATTTTCTTGATCCAAATGGTGCTGTATAATTTCTATCGCATTGGCAACAGCATCGCTTAGCGCAACAATAAAATCACCTTTTTGGGCAATGGATAAGATAAATTTAATCGCTTCTACTTCCTTTGAAATAACGATATAAGGAAACTGTTATAACCCTGAGCCCAGCCAAAGGTCACAACCCTGAACGGAGTTGAAGGTCACAACCCTGAGCGGAGTCGAAGGGGGATAAATTTTTAAGAATTTTTTGGCTTTTCTACTGTAGAAACATTAGGCTTCACTACACGATACATATCGTGTCGGCGATCTTTCAGGGTTTTCACGGTCCCATATTCATGTAAATCTTTGAGTGCATACAAATCCACGTCGGTAATCAGCACCATTTCTGTATTGGGTGTGGCTTCTGATTTCACCCCGTTGGTAGGAAAAGCAAAATCAGACGGTGTGAAAACAGCCGATTGAGAAAACTGAATATCCATATTATTCACACGCGGAAGATTCCCTACCGAACCGGCAATCGCCACATAACATTCGTTTTCGATCGCACGGGCTTGGGCACAACTTCTTACTCGTGTATAACCATTTTGGGTATCGGTCATAAAGGGTACAAACAAAATTTGCATTCCTTGATCGGCTAATATTCTTGCTGTTTCTGGGAATTCGACATCATAACAAATCAATAAGCCTATTTTTCCACAATCGGTATCAAAAACTTTTAATTCATTTCCTCCGACCATTCCATAATATCGAAATTCGTTTGGGGTAATATGCATTTTGCTGTACGAATCGAGCTGTCCGTTTCGATGACATAGAAACGAAGTGTTGAACAACAACTCGTTTTCGATTGTCGGCATGGATCCTGCAATAATATTTACATTGTATGAGATGGCAAATTCTTGAATTTTCTTTACAATCTCGTCTGTTAATTCGGCCAATCGGTTCATGGCTTCTACTTCTTTCAGGTGATTGTATGGACTCATTAGCGGAGTGTTGAAAAACTCTGGAAACAAAAGAAAATCGGCTCCATAATCGCTTACGGTCTGCACAAAAAATTCTACCTGTTCGTAGAAATCTTGCAAATCTCTAAAAGCACGCATTTGCCACTGTACCAATCCTATACGTGTAATTCTCTTGGTAGGAGAACTGGACATCAGATCGGGTTCATAGTATATATTGTTCCATTCGAGAAGCGTAGCATACTCCATCGATTCGGTATCATCTTTAAGATAGTTTTTTAGGATCTTTTTTACATGAAAATCGTTTGCCAACTGAAATGTCAAAGTAGAATCGATTATTTCTTTTCTTTTTACTTTATCCACATACTCTCTCGGTGTCAGTTCAGCTGCATATTTGTGATAATTCGGGATTCTACCTCCTGCAACTATTGATTTCAAATTCATTTCCTCGCACAACTCTTTTCGTACGTCGTACAATCTTCTACCTAACCGTAATTGACGGTACTGAGGATGTACGAAAATTTCTATTCCATACATTACATCACCATCTGGATCGTGCTTTGTAAACTTCCCATTCGAGGTGATTTCTTCATAATTAGAGGTATTGAGATTTACTTTTTTCGAGTTTACAATGATCGCCAATGCAGAAGCCACTACTTTCCCATCAACTTCTACACAAAACTGGCCTTCTGGGAAGATACGTAACAACTCGTGTATATCTTCTCGTTGCCAATCTTCTTCGTCTATGTTCTTATAGGCTTCTTGTTCCGATTGCAAAAGATCTTCATAATCTTCTATCGTTAAGCGTCTAACTTGTATATCCATGCTATAATTTTGTGTTATGAAAAATAGAATTCAATAGTCTCAAAAAGTTATCCAAACTTATATAAAAATACGGATAAATTAGTTTATTCGTACCGAATATGTTTTCCTAATTAATTGATCAATTCGTAAAAAGTTCTTTTTCCTATTTTTATTTTCATGCCGTTTTTCAAAACAATCGACTCATTGGCATCTGTTCTTTTTTCATTATCTATTTGGATTCCACCACCTTCGATCAAACGACGGACTGCCGAACGAGAACTATCTTTTTTCAGTTGATGACACAAGTCTAATAAACTCATTCGGTTGTTTTCTATATTTTGTAAAGTGTTGATCTTTACCGGTTCGAAAACTTTTTCATCAAAATTTTTGTTCTGAAATTGTGTACTGAAAAAAACCTCTGCGCCTTCTGCTGCCTCGGCATTGTGGTATTGAGTAATTATATTTTTAGCCACTATTTTTTTTATTTTCATTGGGTTATCTCCCGAAGCAATTCTGTTTTTCAATTGTTCTTTTTCTTCTATAGAAAAATCTGTCGCCAAGTTGATGTATTCTTCTAGCAAATCATCTGGTATAGACATGGTCTTACCAAACATTTCGTTCGGTTCGTCTGTAAGTCCGATTATGTTATTCATCGATTTACTCATTTTTTCTTTTCCATCTAACCCACGCAATAATGGCATACACATTACAATCTGTGGCGAGACTTCGTATGACTCTTGCAACTGACGTCCCATGGTACAATTGAACAATTGGTCCGTTCCTCCCATCTCGATGTCTGCTTTTATTTGGGTAGAATCATACCCTTGCAAAATCGGGTACACCAGCTCGTGCATGGCAATCGGCGTATTTTCTGTAAAACGTTTATTAAAATCGTTTCTGTGCATCAATTGCGCAACCGTTACTCGAGATAGTAATTCTATTATAGCCGAAAAACTCAAACCATCTAACCAAGTAGAATTGTACACAATTTTTGTTTTTTCTACATCGATAATTTTAGATAATTGATTGATATAGGTTTGTGCATTATGCTGCACTTCTTCTGCACTTAGTGGTTTTCTTGCTTTATTTTTACCCGTCGGATCGCCAATACGCGCGGTGAAACTCCCGACCAAAATCACCACTTGATGTCCTAAATCTTGGAATTGTTTCAACTTCTTTAATACCACCGCATGGCCCAAATGCAAATCAGGAGCGGTAGGATCGAATCCCAGTTTAATAATTAATTTTCGGTTTTCTTCTTTGGCTTGTTTCAGCTTCTGTTCTAATCCGTTTTCGGGTAGAATAATTTCTACATTTTCTTTTAATTCTTCTATCATGTTGATTTTTTTCTTATTTCATACCAACAAAAAACCCAAACATTGCTGTTCGGGTTGTCTATGAGATTGTCTTTATTTGTTTATTCTAAAACATACACAGGCCTACCGAACATAGAGATCGGTAGAAGATACTCACTAAAAAATGGTACGCGTAATATGTTGTGCATGCTTTTCATTTCGCCTACAAAGATATAGATTTTTTATTTAGGATACGATGTAGATTTTATTCATTGAGAACTCAATTTTTTTATTACTAAATTTTATCCGACTTTTGCCTGTTCAATGGGGTGCCAAAAATTGGCTGAGATGATACCCATGCACCGAGTGCAATACCTGATCCGGATAATGCTGGCGTAGGGATTGAAAACTTATCATCTCCTGTCTAGAATAAAAACAATATTATGCAGGAAATCTTATCAAAAATCACCTGGATGGAATGGCTCGGTGTAGCCTTCTCTGTTGCACAAGTTCTCTTGGCAAGGCTCAATAAACCGATTAACTATCTGTTCGGAATTGGCGGAATTTCACTGACGCTTTGGGTCATGTTTTCTGCAAAACTTTATGCCGAATTTACCCTCAATATTTATTATTTGGTCATGAGTATTTACGGTTGGCTGTTCTGGACATTTGGCAAACAAAAACAAGAAACACCTATTTCCTCTTCAACCAAAAAGGATTGGATAAAAGTAGTCTGTATTGTCGTAATCAGCTTTCTGATTTTCTATTTCGCCCTGACGTACTTTACCAATTCTGATGTGCCTTTGTGGGATTCTCTGGTGAGTGCATTCGCTTGGGCCGGTATGTGGCTAATGGCCAAACGAAAAATAGAAAATTGGATATTGCTCAACATTAGCAATTTTATCTCAATACCGCTGATGATTCATAAAGATTTATACCTCTATGCCGTATTGAGTGCTTTTTTATTTTTGGTAGCTACCTCTGCTTATTTCAAATGGTTAAAACTTCTCAAAAACTCGCCCCATGCTGTCTAGGAAGGAAATGCGTGAAGAATTACTTCTTGCCGAAGCTTTATCCGATAAGGTTTTATCCGAAATTCATCAACAAAAATACTTACAAATTTGGGTACCAAAAATATATGGCGGACGAGAACTTTCTTTTGTTGATGGTTTGCAACTATTACAATCTCTAGCCTTTATAGACGGAAGTTTCGGTTGGACGGTTACCTTGTGTTCTGGTGCTCATTATTTTGCCCGAAATCTTTTACCCACCAAAGCCAAGGAGCTCTTCTCTTCTCCTGATATTTTTGTAGGTGGCAGTGGTATGGTTGGCGGAACGGCCGAAAAAACGTCTTCTGGATTTATCCTAAACGGTCGATGGATGCATGCTACGGGTGCTAGTTATCTTTCTCATTTTACCCTGAATGCACAAATTACCGAAAACGGACAACCTTGCCTTGGTGATAATCAACAGCCGATTGTTCGCTCATTTATCGTCCCAAAAGAAAGAGTAAGCCTTCATCCGTCTTGGCCTTTTATGGGAATGCGCGCCACGCATACCTATGCATTTGAAGTGAAAAATGCTGCCATATCCCGAGAAGATTCGTTTGTGTATGATGAGTTTTATACCCAAGATTTGATTAGCCACCTGCCGTTTCGTTTGTTTGCAGATGCTACTTTAATGGTCAATTATTTAGGCATGGCTACACATTTTGCCGAAGAAGCAACAAATTACAAATCCGATCAAGAAATTCAGTTACTGAAAGATTTTGTAGATCAGACTTCAGAAAAGCTGTTGAATTATGCACAACAGAGCGAACGTATTTTGATGGATAAGAACACTATTTTGGTTGAATTTATAGAAGAAGTGCATCGATTTTGCACCAATGCGCTTCATCATTTAACCCATTTGATGTTGGATGTTTATTTGATTTTGGGTATGAAGGCATCAAAAAACGATGAGTTATTGCACCAAATATTTCGAGATTTTTTCACGGCTACTCAACATGCCAATTTTAGAAAATAAAAAATTTGCTTAGTTTTTGCATTACGTTCGTTCTCCATTGATTTATGTAAATTATGGTTATCCAACATTCAATTTCTGTACCTCTGCGTTGTGCTCCATTTATTAGGATTCTGAACATTTTGGTAAAATTCGATACAGTAGCTGTGTAATGAATTTGGCTGATATTCTTGCTAAAAACCTAGGTCATCATCTTCATTTTCTCTACTATAAGGTTTGTAAGAATCCAAGCCGCTAAAGGAATCTAGTGGGTTACCGGTAGGTAAATTGATAGAGCTATCAAAGGTAAAATCGCTATCGCTACCGAACTGTTTGTTTTTATTCATCGAACTAGGGATGGTGTATTCGTCTTCGAAACTACTATTATCAAGATCTGTAAATTTTGCTTGTTCACCGATAAATCGTAATCGTATATTTTCTAATGCTCCATTACGGTGTTTTGCAATGATAAACTCTGCTTGTCCTGCACAAGGCGTTTCTATTTCGTCATCCCAAACTTCTAATTTATAATATTCTGGACGATAAATAAACGAAACAATATCGGCATCTTGTTCAATTGCTCCTGACTCCCGGAGGTCGGATAAAAGAGGGCGCTTACTTCCGCCTCTTGTTTCTACTGAACGTGATAACTGAGACAGGGCAATAACGGGTATATTCAGTTCTTTGGCAATGGCTTTTAGCGATCGAGATATCATCGAGATTTCTTGTTCGCGGTTACCGTTTGCTTTTCCTCCGGCCGTCATCAGTTGCAAATAATCGATAAGGATCATTCGTACTCCATGTTGAGAAACCAAACGACGAGCTTTGGCACGCAAATCGAAAATCGATAAAGCTGGGGTGTCATCGATATACAAAGGAGCTTCTTCCAGTCCTTTTACTTTGGTGTACAATTGTTTCCATTCATAATCGGCTAACGTGGCTTTTCTCAGTTTTTCGCCAGAAATACCTGTTTCACCAGAAATCATGCGGGTTATGAGTTGTACTGATGACATCTCGAGCGAAAAAATAGCCACAGGTATTTTGTGGTCGATGGTCATATTCTTAGCCATAGATAGGATAAAAGCCGTTTTTCCCATTCCTGGTCGAGCAGCTAGAATAATGAGATCGGATTGTTGCCAACCGGAAGTAATTTTATCGATTTCTGTGAAACCAGAAGGAAGACCACTCATTCCTTCTTTTGTAGACATGTCTTTTATTTTCTCGAGTGCTTCTTTGACCAAATCTCCGGCTTCACTATAGCTTCTTTTGATTCCACCCTCTGTAATTTCGAAAAGTTTGCTCTCTGTAAAATCAAGTAAATCGAAAACATCTGATGTATCATCATAGGATTTTCTGATGACTTCTGATGAAATTTCTATCAGTTTTCTTTTGATATAATTTTCTTGTATAGCTCTTGCATAGTATTCGATATGCGCAGAAGAAGACACCTTTTGGGTTAATTGGATTAAGAAATAATCTCCTCCTATCAAATCTAATTTCCCACTGATTTTCAATTCATTAGAAACGGTTAATAAATCTATTGGTTGAGAATCATTAAAGAGTTTTTGTATTGCAGCATATATTGCTTGATGTTCTGGACGATAGAAAACTTCTGGAGATAAAATATCGATAACATCATCTAAACCTTTCTTATCAATCATCATTGCTCCGAGAACAGCTTGCTCGAGTTCTATTGCTTGAGGAGGTAATTTCCCTTTCTCTAGATTGATAACTGAATTTGTTTGATTGGTTTTAGAGTATGACTGTTTTAGTTGTTCCATAATTTTCCAAAATTAGACAAAAAAACGAGATAACTAAAGTTAATTATCTCGCAATTTATTAAGACTAAGATTTTAATAGTATGTTAATAACCTACCCTTTGAATTCACCAAAGGCGATAAAACGATCTTGACGTTGTTTGGTAAGTTTCTCGGCTGAAAGCTTTTTCAGTTCATTGTATGTTTCTACGATTTTATCACGTACACTATCGTAGGTTGCTTTCGGATCATAATGTGCACCTCCTAATGGCTCTTTGATGATATCTTCAATCAAACCTAATTCTAGCATATCCGGCCCTGTTAATTTCATCTGAGAAGCTGCTTGTTCTTTATAATCCCAAGAGCGCCACAAAATAGTCGAACAGTTTTCTGGTGAAATCACAGAATACCATGTGTTTTCTAGCATGAATACTTTGTTTCCTACACCTATTCCTAAGGCTCCACCACTTGCACCCTCACCAATAACTATTGTTATAATAGGTACCGTTAGTTTTAGCATTTCGTAGATATTTTTAGCAATTGCTTCTCCTTGTCCTCTTTCTTCGGCTTCTAAGCCAGGATATGCACCTGGAGTATCAATGAAAGTCACTACCGGAATGTTGAATTTTTCTGCTAATTTCATCAAGCGCAATGCTTTTCGATATCCTTCTGGATTAGCCATTCCGAATCTTCGGTATTGTCTTTCTTTGGTATTTTTACCTTTTTGTTGCCCGATAAACATATACGTCTGATTACCAATTTTCCCTAGTCCGCCGACCATTGCTTTATCATCAGCAAAGTTTCGGTCACCGTGAATTTCTACAAAATTGTTATTGGTTATGGCATAGAGATAATCTAATGTATATGGTCGAGAAGGATGCCTTGAGAGTTGTACACGTTGCCAAGGAGTGAGATTCCCGTAAATTTCTTTCTTTTTATTTTCTATCGCAATCTCTATCTCTACACATGCTTGTTTAATATTTACGCCACTTTCTTCTCCAACGATTTGACAACTTTTTAATTGCTCCATCAAATCTTTTATGGGCTGTTCAAATTCTAAGTATTCCATAATGACTTATTAGCATTCTATCCGACAAAGATAACGAGTTTATCTTGAAAGTAGGATAGAAATTCTTTTAAACAAAAAGGTATTTCGCTATACAGGAGAAATACCTTTTTATCTATGTTTTATAATTTTTCGATTAACATTGCCGAAGCTCCTCCGCCTCCATTACAGATTGCTGCAACTCCTATCTTCGCATTATTTTGTTCTAATACATTCAGTAAAGTTACCAAAATTCTCGACCCAGAATTTCCTAATGGATGACCTAAAGAAACTGCACCTCCGTTAACATTTACTTTCGATGCGTCAATGTTTAGCAATTGTGTGTTGACTAATCCTACTACAGAAAAAGCTTCATTAAACTCCCAATAATCTACATCGTCTACATTGATGGCTGCTTTTTTCAATAATTTTTCTACAGCTTTGGCGGGTGCTGTTGTAAACCATTCTGGTTCGTGGGCTGCGTCTGCATAGGCTGTAACTTTTGCTAAAGGTTTCAATCCTAATTCTTGTGCTTTTTCGGCAGACATCAGTACCAAAGCCGAGGCACCGTCGTTGATGGTCGACGCATTTGCAGCTGTTACGGTTCCGTCTTTGGAGAAGACAGCACGCAGTTCTGGAATTTTTTCATAGCGTACATTTTTATACTCTTCATCTTCCTTGAAAAGGATAGCATCTCCACGGCGTTGTGGAATTTCTACAGGAACAATTTCATTATCAAATTTTCCTGCTTCCCAAGCAGCGGCAGATTTTTTATAAGATTCTATAGCAAAAGCATCTTGTTGCTCTCTTGTAATTTGGTATTTTGCGGCTGTAGCATCTCCAAAAACTCCCATCATTTCTTTTGAGTAAGCATCTTGTAAACCGTCTTGTACTATCCCATCATTTAGCGAAGTATTTCCGTACTTGTTTCCTAACCGTGCTGTAGCAGAATAGAATGGTGTCATCGACATGTTTTCCATCCCGCCGGCAACAACGACATCGGCATCACCCAAACGAATCGCTTGTGCAGCTAACATAACTGCCTTCATTCCTGAAGCACAAACCTTATTAACTGTGGTTGCAGGTACTGTATTGGGAATTCCAGCGTCTATCATTGCTTGTTTTGCGGGTGCCTGTCCTTCACCAGCCTGAAGAACATTCCCCATATAAACTTCATCTACATGTTCTGCTGATAAGTTGATTTTGTCTAAGGCCCCTTTTATTGCGATACTTCCTAATTTTGTTGCAGGAATTGTTGATAAACTTCCCAAAAAAGACCCCATCGGTGTTCTTATTGCAGAGACAATTACTACTTCTTTCATTATTTTATGTTTTTTTCTTTTATAAAATATATTCCGCAATATAGGCTTTTTTCTTTATTTCTACATGTAGTTTTTTGTAGAATAAAATCTTTTTATCTTCTATTTAGAAAGTTTTGGTAAGAGGTAGTGGAGAAAAAAAATTAGCCAAAGTGCCTTAGAATATGAACAAATAGTTAGGATAAAATATTTAAAAAAAAAAAATGATCCCCAAAAAATTGGGGATCATTTAACCAACCTAAACTACTATAAAAAACTCTTAAATATTTAGTTAACCAATCTGAAGTTTGATTGAATTAACATAAATACTACTATGAATAAATTATCTAAATGCAAATATAGACTATTTTTTTAATTTATAACAATTTAATAAAGAAAAAATTTTTTTTATTAGTCTTTAAGTTTGAAAAATACACTAATCAAAGATATAATCTTCCCTAAGCTACTCATCTTATGACGAATACGATCCATTTCTAAATCCATCATGCGTATAAAATCTGCATCATTTGCTCTCATCTTAGCAGATCGAAAATAGAAATAAGCTTTACGAAACCTGAATCGATCCTCCATTATTCGACCTTTTTGATAGAAAAGCGTGGCATAATCTACGCCTGGGATAGAGAGTGCTCGATTGATCATAACTTCTGCTTCGACCAGTTCATTAAACCGTAATAGTAAATATACATAATTCACGTAGGAGGCAGGAAAATCCTCTGGAGAGAATTTTATAGCCAACTCATAGTGTCGTTTTGCTTTGGCAAAATCCTTGAATTGTATTTCATAAATCCAGCCTAAATAATTATGAGCTCTTGCATAACCAGGATCTATCGATAATATTTCATATAAAAGAACATATGCTTTACTCAAATCATTTTGTTCTATCAATTTATTAACATCTAAATAAAGGATTTCGACTTGATTCATTTTTTTAAAGCTTTACTGAATGGTTTTGTAAAGATAATCGACTATTCTCAGCTAAAAAATGTATTTTTGATGTTTAACCTTTTTCATATGATGCATCGCGTTTTTATGTTATTTCTTGGTCTAATATATACAACAATTTCGGCACAAGAAACAAATCTTTTTAGCCTAAAAAAAAAGATATATGATCGGTTGATTGATGATTTTACGACTACCATATCTCCTAAATCTTCTTATGAAGTTTGGATCGATCCCATTACCTACCAATTTGAAAATATAGAAATGAATGAATTTGGTATATCACTTAAACAGTCTGTTTTACTGAAAGATGACAAATATTGTGATAATCAAATAATTATATATTGCAAAGATAAAATAGAACTCGACTCTTTTCAATTGTCAATCATTACTCAACCAGGTCACGATGATTTGTACTCGGTTTATTATCTTGTGTATCAACCTTTGGATGCTTGGTATTCGATTATTTTACACCTCAATGAACAGCGTTATCTACAAAGTTATAATAAGATAAGTACAGTTTATTTTCCTACCAAAATAATCGAAGTAAAGAATAATAAAGTTACAATAAAACAGGAATTAGTAACAGTTAACTTAACGAAAGATTTTGAGATTTTTGAAATAAATAAACGTTCTTTCTAAGATTTTATTTAGACGAAATGTTACCAAAAGTCTTTACTCTCTTTTTTAAAATGAAATTGACAAAAGTATATACGAATTGGAGCTCCTCCAAAACTCGAATTCGAACAAAAAAAAGATGGAAAATAATACCGATAATTGCCTAAAAATTTTCGTTATACACATATACTTTTATAGGTATTGAAGTTTTGCACTAAAATTATGTACCTTTGGCAGATAACAAAAAAAATGTAGATTTTGGATAGTAATAGACAGCAAAAAGTAGGGAAATTATTTCAAGAAGAACTGGCAGAAGCCTTCAGAAAATGGGCTTCGGAACTTTTTCCTGGAAATTTAGTTAGTGTAACAGAAGTTAAAGTTACCCCTGACCTGAGTATCGCGAAAGTTTTTATTAGTATATTCCCTAACGATAAAAAAGACGAAATCTTACAAGAGATCAACACACAAGCTCCTTATTTCAGAGGAATTTTATCCAAAGGAGCTGCCAAAAACATGCGTCTAACACCAGAGCTAATTTTCAGATTAGATCCCACGTTAGACGAAATGGACAAAATCGATCGTGCACTCTCTGGCAAAGGTAACAACCCTATATTATAGACTTTTGCGATGAGGAATATTCCGTTTTATATTGCAAAACGTTACTTTTTTTCGAAAACCAATACCAATGCAGTCAATATAATTACCACCATTGCTGTAATTGCAATCATGGTAGCAACTGCTGCTTTATTGGTAATTTTATCTGTATTTTCTGGGCTAGAAAAAATGAATATACGTTTTTTGAGTGATGTTAATCCAGAACTGAAAATTTCACCAGCAAGTGGAAAACGTTTACCGAATATCGATCAGCTCGAAAGTAAAATAAAAAAACAACCCTCTATAGCTTCTTACGCAAAAGTTATCGAAGAAAAAGTATACATCCAATACAATGGATTAGAAGATATCGCATACCTTAAAAGTGTTGATAATCAATTCTTAACAAACAATAAATTTGATACAACAATTATTGCTGGGCGGCTTTTCGATTCATCTCAACGCCCGTACGAAGTTATTGCTTCGGAAGGAATAGGAACTCGCCTCAAGATATACATCGATAATGAATTACCGATTCGGCTCATCATGCCCAAAGCTGGAACCCAACTCATCAAACAAGCTGAGGACGGTTTTGTGATGCAAGAAGCCTTCAATTCGGGTATTTTTTTCTTAAATGACCAATACGATAAACATCTTTTTGCTCCGCTTGCTTTAGGACAAGAAATGCTCAATCTTTCATCAAAAGATGCTTATTCTCTAGAACTTAAAACCAACGGTAAGAAGAACCTAAACCAAATCAAAAAAGAAATAGCAAAACAAATAGGTCCGGAGTATACTATCCAAACCAGACAAGATCTGGATGCGGCTTTTCTGAAGGTAATGAATATCGAAAATCTTATTATTTACATGATTTTCACGCTGGTAATAATCATTGCTTGTTTTAATCTTGCTGGTACCATTATCATTATAATTATAGACAAAAGAGAAGAAATAAAAACGATGTATAGTTTCGGGATGACCCGAAAAAATATTCGACGAATATTTTTCTTTACTGGTTTAATTATCACTTCAACCGCAATGATTCTTGGGCTAATAATTGCCTCCATCCTAGGGTATATACAAATACATTATCCGCTGATTTACGCAGCCCCGTACGTCGCCTTTCCATTTACCTTTACACTGAGTAACTTTCTTGTGGTTAGCACAACGGTTTTAGCAATCGGCTCGTTTGTTAGTTGGCTCATGGCCAAACAAGTGAAATAAATATACTATACTATCATAAAAAAATACGCTTGAAAATTCGGTTCTTCAAGCGTATTATTCTTTAGGCTAACTCTTCTTCAAAATCATCTAACACGATTTTTACTTTCTCTTCATGAGGTTTGAACAATGCATAGGTTAATAATCCAAGCCCAATCCCAACAAGAGCACCTACTTTTTGGTTTTTTTCGATTGCTTTTGCTACTGCAATCCCCAAAGCTGCACCTGTAGTAGTAATTGAAACTGTATTTCCTAATTCTTTCGATTTGGTGTCAAGTACCTCTAAAATATTATTCATGTCAATAGGGTTTATACATTAATTTTGAATATAAATTTAGTTAAATTCCTCAAATACTTCGCCAAAAATGTATTCAATCAAAATTTCTAGCCAGAAAGCAAGTAAAAAAGCATCTTAATTCTGTGCTTAGTTTTTATATTTGTTTGTAGAATTTTATATTATTTATGGATACGCAACAGAGAATTCTTGCATTACGAGAAGAATTACACCAGCACAATTATCGATACTATGTGTTGGATCAGCCGAGTATTTCTGATTTTGAGTTTGATTTGAAACTAAAAGAACTTCAAAAACTAGAAAAAGAACACCCAGAATTTTCTGACCCAAATTCTCCTACCGTTCGAGTTGGTGGCAGCATTACCAAAAACTTCCCAACCATCTCCCATGAGTATCAAATGTATTCGCTCGACAACTCGTATTCTATAGAAGAACTGAAACAATGGATTGCTCGAGTATACAAAAATATAGAAAATCCCACCTTTGTTTGTGAACTAAAATATGATGGTGCATCAATAAGTATCTTATACGAGAACGGAAAATTGACACAAGCTGTAACCCGTGGTGATGGCACACAGGGCGATGACATTACCGCTAATGTAAAAACAATCACGTCTTTGCCGCTTATTTTGCGAGGCTCCTATCCTACAAAGTTCTATATGCGTGGTGAAATTACCATACCGATAAAAACCTTTGATAAAATAAATGAACAACGCAAAGATGAAGGTTTACTTTTATACGCCAATCCGAGGAATACAGCGTCTGGTTCGCTAAAGTTACAAGACAGTGCCGAGGTTGCTAAACGAGGTTTGCAATGCTTTCCTTATGCATTTGTAGGTGAAAATTTAGGTTTTGATGAACAATGGACAATGATCGAAAAAGCCAAAGAGCTTGGTTTTAAAATTCCAGAAACTGCCAGCCTTTGTTCCAATTTAGAAGAAATTATAGCTTACATAACAAAATGGGAAAGCAAGCGTCATCAATTGCCGTTTGAAATTGATGGGATTGTTATAAAAGTCAACTCTTTTGCACAACAAGAAGAATTGGGCTATACATCGAAATCACCCCGATGGGCAGTTGCCTACAAGTTTAAAGCAGAAGCAGCAGAAACAACCTTAGAAAGCATTACATATCAAGTAGGTAGAACAGGTGCTATCACACCCGTAGCCAATTTGCATCCCGTACAATTGGCCGGAACCATAATAAGAAGAGCTTCTTTGCATAATGAAGATATTATCAAAAAATTAGATATTCGGATTGGCGATCAGGTATATGTAGAAAAAGGTGGAGAAATTATTCCAAAAATTGTTGGTGTTAATACCGATGTTCGCCCTGCCGGAACTGAAGAAATACGGTACATCGAGAATTGTCCTTCGTGCGGAACGAAACTGGTGAGAGGCGAAGGCGAAGCCTTGCATTACTGTCTGAACGAGGACGGTTGCCCGCCACAAATAATTGGACGATTGGAACATTTTGTTTCTAGAAAAGCAATGGATATCGAAAGCATTGGTAGTGAAACAGCAATACTTTTACACGAAGCAGGTTTGGTGAATAATGTTGCTGACTTCTATACCTTGACCAAAGAGATGATTTTACCTCTCGAACGAATGGCAGAAAAGTCTGCACAAAATATTATCGATGCGATTGAGAACTCTAAACAACAATCTTTCGAACGATTATTGTATGGCTTAGGAATTCGACATGTGGGCAATACTGTAGCCAAGAAATTAGCATTACATTTCGGGACTATGGAAAGTCTAAAGAAAGCAACGTATGATGAGTTGATATTGGTGGAAGATATTGGAGAAAAAATTGCACAATCGATAATTGCTTACTTCGATAAAGAAGAACATCTCGAGTTGATTGATCGTTTGAAGACGTATGGATTATCACTAGAATTAGGTAAAGAACAAACACCAATTTCTGATAAGTTAACGGGAAAAACATTTCTTTTTACCGGAAGTCTAACGAAATTTACTCGAGCAGAAGCCCAAAAATTGGTCGAAGAACACGGTGGTAAAAACCTTTCTGCTGTGAGTAAAAATCTCGATTATTTAATTGCCGGTGAAAAAGCAGGAAGCAAACTAAAAAAAGCCGAAGAACTAAAAATTACGGTACTCACAGAAGGTGAATTTCTCGAACTCATTAACAATAATTAATGCAATAAAAAAAGGTCTGAAAAAAATCAGACCTTTTATTTTTAGGATTTCCTACCAAAATTATTTTACAATAATCTTTTTATACTCATTAGTTACTTTTACAATGTAAACTCCTTTTGGTAAGTTATTTAGACGAATTTTAGTGCGATTTTTCACCTTATCTATTGTTTGCACTATACGGCCATTTACATCGAAAATTTGAAGAGAAGTTTCAGCAGATAATCCGTCTACAAAAATTTCATTTTGCAAAACTGGATTCGGATATATAACAATCGAACTTGTTGCAGAGACTTCGTTATTTGTTCCTAATTTCGAGTAGCATGTCCAAGATAAGTTATCGAAAGATACACGATTATTCGTCTTATTATCCACCAACTCGATTACGATATCACCTTCAACATTGATGTCTGATATGGTATGTGTTTTAGGATTTTTCGAATAAGGAATTTGTCCTTTTTCTTCCCCATTGATCAATAAGGTATACGTACCTTCTGAATCGTTGAAGGGCAAATAAGTTTTTACTGATAAAGATCCAATTCCACCAGAAATTTTAGATGAAGTTAGCGAACCTTTGCGCATGCAAATTGCTTTGTTATCAACCCCATCAATATAAATCTGACTATCGGTACGGGCGTTGGTTGCTGTCCAGACAATTCCGTTATTACTCCATGTGCGGTCGCTATAGCTAGAAGCTGGTGGTGTACTACCGGTAGATACTACATTAGAAAAATCTTCGAATCCACAAGAAGTTTCATTATTATTTCCTCCGCCATTGATTTCGTTTGTTTTTGCCTGAATAGTTTGGCTATTTTCTGATTTGTTCCCGGCTGCATCTTTTGCGATAACATAAAAAGAATAAGTGCGTCCGGCTTCTAATCCAGTAATTTTGGCTTCGGTAGAGTAAACAGTAAGCCTATAATTACCGTCCACATACACTTCGTAATGATTTACTGCAACATTATCAACAGAAGCATCCCAGGTAAGTGAAATACTATTTTCTTGCGTATCGGTAACCTTCAGGTTTGTCGGTGCAGTCGGCGATTCGGTATCAGTAGAAGTATTTCCGCCATTCAAAGTGTCTGGCCAAGTATTTTGAGCATCTGGCCCACCCCAAATCACTGTTGCCAAATATGGATTATCGATAAATGGATTTCTGTTCCCTTGTGTTTGAGCAACAATGTTATTGCGTTGAATTTCGAAATCAGAGACAGGATCCTCTACATTCCATTTTAATAGAATATCAGGAAAATCATCAGAATATGTTGCAGGAGCAAAAGTAATGTTCAAGGGCAAAGCACGTTTATCGTAACGTACATACATATACATCAATATTCTCGCAACATCACCTTTCCATTCATCACCAGGGAACCATCCTCCACGTGGAGTTTTGTAGGCCATGCTACCTTGCCCATCGTCAAAAGATAAATTTCCTCTCGTACTGTTCAACTTAGGATCTGCCGGACGCAAATGATGTCCGTCTGCTCCTGGTCCCGTTGTCCCTAAATTGGGTGTACCTTTCGATTTTGCATACACGTGTTCACGATTCCAAGATCCTCCAATAGCTCTACTTCTTTGATGTTCCCCATGGCTTTTAGATCCGTATATTAACAATAAATTAGAAGAGTTGTGAGGATCCACATCACTAATTTTTAGAAGATCTTTCAATTCACTATAGCTAATTACTTTCGTATGCGTGTTTGTAATTAGTGAAGCAAGATTATTTTTCAGTTCGTTTTTGGTCTTATTAAAATCTACAGAATTATAATAAGTAGGAGCACTTTGGCCATACAATAAAAAAGCAAAAGCACTTGCAAGAATAGAAATTTTAAACTTCATATAAACATTTTATTAATTGTCTTTATTACTCCAATCAATTGGTTATCAAGACATATTTCGGTTGGATAATTGAAAAACTGCAGTGAGATTTCTTCATCAAACCAGAAATAGATCGTATCTTGAGATAAATAAACTTTAGTTGAAATAAAGTTGAAAGTAAAGGCATTTTTCAATTGAAAAGAAACCTGTTGTGTTAATAATTTTTTATTATTTTCATCAATCGATAATCGATTTTTCGGAATGCAAAAAAAAGAAGTTCTCAACCCTGGATGATTTTTTCCTTGCCCTACAAAAAGTCTATTTTCGACAAAATCGAATCCAATAACATACATCGGTAACTGAAAACCACCAGAGGTTAATTGCTTTCGCTGACCGTATTGATAATTCTCTAAACCTTCGTGCTCTCCTACCAAAATCCCATCAAAAAGAGAATAGTTTCTTTTCTCGCAATTCCATTTTATTGTTTCTATTTCAGTATCAAAGCTTGGAAATTCTTTCGTATAAAGCTTCGAATTTGCCGGAATTTCGACTATTTGTCCCTTTTTTCGAGTCATTCCCATTCGTATTTCAATAAATAATTTATTCTCAAAAAGCCGACAAAGATAATTACTTTCTGCTGTGTCTATGTTAGCTAAGTATTAAGAATAAAAAAAAATACACTTACTCGAAACAGTTATATGATCCTGTTTATTCTTCTACCTAATTGCAAAAAATATGCTATTAAACCTATGTTAAAACATATACTAGAACAAATAAAAAGAGCAAAAACATTTGTATATTTCCAAAAGAAAAATTAAAAAATTATGCTAGGAAAAGAACGCGTTGAGTTAGAGGATTTTAAATTTTTTAGGCCTTTAGAAATTCGTTGGAATGATTTAGATCCTATCGGACACGTGAATAATGTTTATTATATAGAGTACTTTCAGATTGGTCGAGGAAGCTATATGACCGAAATTTCACAAAAATGGGATTGGAGCAAACATATGTTTGTAATCGCAAAAATCTCTTGTAACTATTTACGAGAAATTCGCATGACTGCCAAAAATGTCCGCCTTGGGATGAGAACCTGTAATATCGGCACAAAAAGTTTTGATTTTCAATATATTATCATTAGTGACAATGAAGAAACTGGACAGCCGATCATCCATGCAGTTGGATATTCTACCCAAGTTTTGATTGATACGATGGCCAATAAATCAATCGAAATTCCTTCTTGGTTACGCACCAATATGATCGAATACGAACCTGCTTTGCTATAAAATTTTCGGAGTAAATAAATAAAGTTTTTATTATCTTAACTAGTAGAATTTACATCCTGCTAAAAATGAAAGAATTAATCCTTTTTAGACATGGTAAAAGTCGTTGGGACGAGCAAGTAGAAGATCACCATCGATCAATAAATGATCGTGGTATAGAACGGACCACTGCAGTTGCACAATATCTACAGATCCATCAAGATTTAAACGATTATACACTCTACAGCAGCACTGCAAAACGAGCAAAACAAACAGCCGAAATTTCGGCTTCGATATGGTCTAAGAAAGAAATTATTTATGATGAAAAACTATACACTTTCTCCACCTCAGAACTAGTCAAGTGGATAAAAACAATACCCACCCAAAACAAAATAATACTCTTTGGTCATAATCCCTGTTTCACCCATTTTATCAATACATTTACCGACGATTATTTGGATAATTTATGGACCTCGGGAGTAGCTATTATGCAGTTTGAGCAAGTTGAATGGTCGAAATTAAGAAAAGGAAAGTTGAAACACCTTGTTAATCCTAAAGAAATTTTAATATGATAAAATATATCAACCGAGAATTAAGTTGGCTACGCTTCAATGCGCGAGTTTTGCAAGAAGCTGCTGATCCTACTGTACCACTTTTAGAGCGCATCCGTTTTTTAGGTATTTATTCTAATAACTTAGATGAGTTTTATTCTGTGCGTTATTCGGCTATTTTACGTTCTATAGAACTAAAAAATGTAGAGAAAGTATACAAAAATATCTGCGAACAACAAACCGATGAAGAACTAATCGAAGAGATTAATAAAACCGTAAGCGAACAACGAATTTTATATGATGAATTATATGAAGTTTTGCTCGAAAAGCTAAAGGAAGAAAAAATTCATGTGGTCGATCATCTTAATATTCCAAAAGAATTAATCGGTTTTATGAAAGATATTTTTTATCGAGATTTCGATCATACAATTGGCGTAATGATTTTGGACGATTACCTGAAAGCACCACAATTGCGCGATGGAAACTTTTATTTAGCAGTGAAAATGATGATCAAAGGACAACCTAAATATGCGATTGTTTCTGTGCCTACGAATTTGTTTTCGCGTTTCATTCTTCTGCCAAAATTTGATGACAATCAGTATGTTATATTTATTGAAGATATAATTCGTTATCATTTGAATGATATTTTCAAGATTTTTGATTTTGATGAGATCGAAGCGCATTCTATCAAAATTACCCGAGATTCTGAGTTGGATATCGATAACGATCTGGAACATACCATCTTAGAGAAAATTTCTATCGGACTCGAAGGTCGTAAAAAAGGTGAACCAGTTCGCATGGTTTATGACCGAGAAATTGCAGATGATACGTTGAATTATATCCTAAAGAAATTAAATTTAGATGAATTTGACAGTATCAATCCAGGAGGGAAATACCATAACAAAAGTGATTTGATGAAATTCCCGACCTTTGGTAGAAAGGATCTCACCTACCCTAAAATTACACCAATCCAACAAAAGAAAGCCTTTGCAGAAAAATCATTTTTCAGATATTTTAGTAAAAATGATCATTTGATGTATGCACCGTATCATGATTACTCGTTGTTTCTGAAGTTTTTACGCGAAGCTGCAATAGATCCGAAAGTTAAAAAAATAAAAATCACCATCTATCGTGTCGCCAAAGATTCTCAAGTACTGAATTCGCTGATCAATGCAGCAATCAATGGAAAAGATGTTACCACTGTTCTAGAATTGCGAGCACGATTTGATGAAGCCAATAATGTCAATTGGTCGAAACGTCTACAAGATGCAGGCGTGCATGTTATTTTTGGTGTGCCTGGTCTCAAAGTACACTCGAAAATTGGTTATATAGAACGTGAAGCTGAGGAAGGCCTATCGCAAAAATATGCATTCATCAGTACTGGGAACTTCCATGCAGGGACAGCAAAAGTATATACGGATTATACATTTTTCACTTCTAAACCAGAAATTACGAATGAAATAGAAGGTTTATTCAATTTTTTCGGTGCAAATTACCTTTCACATTCGTACAAAAAGCTAATGGTTTCTCCATTTCAGACTAGAAAAAGATTGGTGAAGTTCATTAAACGAGAAATCAAAAATAAACAAAAAGGCTTACCAGCAGGGATAAATCTTAAACTAAATAGTCTTAGCGATAAAAATATAATCGATTTACTTTATGAAGCTTCAAGCAAAGGCGTTCCGGTAAGATTAGTTGTACGTGGAATTCATTGTTTGATTCCACAAGAAAAAGATTTATCAGATAAAATTCATAGCATCAGCGTCGTCGATAAATTTTTAGAACATCCACGTGTCTATTGGTTTTGCAACGGAGGAGAAAATTCGGTCTATATTTCATCGGCCGATATCATGGAGCGTAATTTAGATTTTAGAATAGAGGTTGCATGCCCAATAGAAGATCCAAAACTAAAACAAATAGTCATGGATACATTCGATCTTAGTTTTACTGACAATGTAAAGGCTCGTATACACGATAAAACAACAAGTTTAACCTATCAAATAAATGATTTACCTCATAATCGTTCTCAATTTACGATTTACGATTATTTACAACAATTAGAAGAAGGAGATGAAAATTAGAAAACTTGCCGCGATAGATATTGGATCTAACGCCATACGATTATTGATAAATTATATATACGAACAACCCGATAAAGACCCTGTTTTCAATAAAACAAGTTTAGTTCGGATGCCAATTCGGTTAGGGCATGATGTGTTTACCGAAAGTGAAATTTCGCAAGAAAATATAGACCGTATGATTGATGCAATGAAATCGTATGCCCTAATGATGAAAGTTTACGGAATAGAAGACTACAAAGCTTGTGCTACATCGGCTATGCGCGAAGCCAAAAATGGGAAAAAAATATTGCGCACAATAGAAAAAAAAACCGGTATATGTGTAGAAATTATTGATGGTAAAACCGAAGCTGAAATGCTCTTTTCAGCCGGATTAAATCAATTTTTACAACAAGACAAAGCCTTTCTATATGTAGATGTGGGTGGTGGATCTAGTGAATTAACATACCTAAAAAACAACAAAGTTATCACATCTAGATCATTTGAAGTAGGAACTGTACGACTATTAGAACATCGCGAGAAGAAAAATGTATTTCCAGAAATGCAACAGTGGATACAAGATACCATCAAAGAAGAAAGTATAGAGCTTATCGGTGCAGGAGGAAATATCAATCACGTGTACAAATATTCGGGTGTAAAACTGGGGACGCCTATGAGTGTTCTCTATACAAATCGGCATCACAAAAACCTATTAAAACTTACCCCCGAAGAACGAATGCAAACATATAACATGAAACCCGATCGTGCTGATGTCGTGGTCTATGCATTAGAAATCTATAATAAAGTTGCCAAATGGTCACATGCTAAAAGAATACATGTTCCGAAAATTGGTTTATCCGACGGTATTATTCGAAGCCTATACAAAGAAATTAACTAATAATATAATCATAAAAAAAAATTATTTAGTTCTTATTGATTGATTTTCGTAGTATCCTATTCTATATGTAGACAGTTATTGTATCAAGAATAAAACATAATACAACGAATATGAGTAGTCTGATTTTAATGTTAAAAATACCTCGATAAATAAGAAAATTAACAAGACCACAACTAGAAAATCATTGTCAACTGGCAATGATTTTTTGTTTCGTATAGATTAAGATTTCAGTAGGATGAAGTAGAAAAGATAGTTCTTGAGTTAAAACCTACAAGCTGATGCATAGATTCATCGGATAATACATTCATTGATGGAGGTAGGGGATATTACACAATAAGTAATAAGTTAAGTTAAAAACAAAAAAATCCTTACCCAATAAAAGGATAAGGATTCTGTAATAAAAACTGGCGACGACCTACTCTCCCGCATTAGCAGTACCATCGGCGCATGCAGGCTTAACTTCTCTGTTCGGAATGGGAAGAGGTGAGCCCTGCAGCTATAATCACCCAAATATTGTTTGATATACTGAAAATTTTTAAACAATAGAGATAATCAATAAAAATATATTGTGTATTAACGCTTAAGATTAACAAAGACAACCAATTAGTTGTGTATAACTTAATAAAAAGTCTATGGGTAATTAGTACTACTCGACTTTGACATCGCTGCCTTTACATCTGTAGCCTATCAACGTGGTAGTCTTCCACGACCCTTTAAAGAAGTCTTATCTTGCGGCGAGTTTCGCACTTATATGCTTTCAGTGCTTATCTCATCCAAACGTAGCTACTCAGCAGTGCACCGGGCGGTACAACTGATACACCAGAGGTTTGTTCAACACGGTCCTCTCGTACTAGAGTCAAGTCCGCTCAAACTTCTAACGATCACAACAGATAGAGACCGAACTGTCTCACGACGTTCTGAACCCAGCTCGCGTGCCACTTTAATGGGCGAACAGCCCAACCCTTGGGACCTTCTCCAGCCCCAGGATGTGACGAGCCGACATCGAGGTGCCGAACCTCCCCGTCGATGTGAGCTCTTGGGGGAGACTAGCCTGTTATCCCCGGAGTACCTTTTATCCTTTGAGCGATGGCCCTTCCATACGGAACCACCGGATCACTATGTCCTGCTTTCGCACCTGATCGACTTGTTGGTCTCACAGTCAAGCACCCTTATGCCATTACACTCTACGCACGGTTACCAAGCGTGCTGAGGGTACCTTTGAAAGCCTCCGTTACGCTTTTGGAGGCGACCACCCCAGTCAAACTACCCACCACGCAATGTCCTCCTAAAAGGAGTTAGGCTTCAGATAAATAAAGGGTGGTATTTCAACAACGACTCCTTAACACCTGGCGATGCTAATTCATAGTCTCCCACCTATCCTACACATTATTTACCCAAAGTCAATACGAAGCTATAGTAAAGGTTCACAGGGTCTTTTCGTCCCGTTGCGATTAACCGGCATCTTCACCGATACTACAATTTCACCGAGCTCGTGGTTGAGACAGTGCCCAGATCGTTACACCATTCGTGCAGGTCGGAACTTACCCGACAAGGAATTTCGCTACCTTAGGACCGTTATAGTTACGGCCGCCGTTTACTGGGGCTTCAGTCAATTGCTTCGGTTACCCTAACAACCTTCCTTAACCTTCCAGCACCGGGCAGGTGTCAAGCCTTATACGTCATCTTTCGATTTTGCAAAGCTCTGTGTTTTTGATAAACAGTCGCCTGGGCCTTTTTACTGAGGCTCCGCCGGAGCGGAGCGACCTTTCTCCCGAAGTTACAGGTCGATTTTGCCTAGTTCCTTAACCACGACTCACTCGAGCGCCTGAGGATACTCTCCTCGATCACCTGTGTCGGTTTACGGTACGGGCTGCGTCTCTCGCTATTTCTTGGAACAAAATTCTTAGGATTATCACGCCAGCCGAAGCCTTTGTGTACTATCCCTACTTTACGTAGGTTCAACGTACTATTCCGTCAGTACGCACCTAATACATTCATCCGTCACTTTTATTGAGAGCAGGTACGGGAATATTAACCCGTTTGCCATCCACTTCCCCTTATGGGTACATGTTAGGACCCGACTAACCCTAAGCTGATTAGCATAGCTTAGGAATCCTTGATCTTACGGCGAATCAGTTTCTCACTGATTTTATCGTTACTCATGCCTACATTTTCTTTTCTATAAGCTCCACAAATCTTTACAAAATTGCTTCAGCGCCGATAGAATGCTCCCCTACCACTACATAATAATATGTAATCCATAGCTTCGGTAGTATGCTTATGCCCGATTATTATCCATGCCGGATCGCTCGACTAGTGAGCTGTTACGCACTCGTTAAATGAATAGCTGCTTCCAAGCTAACATCCTAGCTGTCTGGGCAATCCAACCGCGTTTTATCAACTTAGCATACATTTGGGGACCTTAGCTGATGGTCTGGGTTCTTTCCCTCTCAGACATGGACCTTAGCACCCATGCCCTCACTGCTTAGAAACATATATTAGCATTCGGAGTTTATCAGGAATTGGTAGGCGGTGAAGCCCCCGCATCCAATCAGTAGCTCTACCTCTAATATACTTAACTAAACGCTGCACCTAAATGCATTTCGGGGAGTACGAGCTATTTCCCAGTTTGATTGGCCTTTCACCCCTACCCACAGGTCATCCCAAGATTTTTCAACATCAACGGGTTCGGTCCTCCACTTTGTGTTACCAAAGCTTCAACCTGCCCATGGGTAGATCACAAGGTTTCGCGTCTAATACCTCTGACTATACGCCCTATTAAGACTCGCTTTCGCTACGGCTGCGCACCTGAAGTGCTTAACCTTGCCAGAAACATTAACTCGTAGGCTCATTATGCAAAAGGCACGCCGTCACCATAAATAGGCTCCGACCGCTTGTAGGCGTACGGTTTCAGGTTCTATTTCAACTATCTTCTCGATATACTTTTCACCTTTCCTTCACAGTACTAGTTCACTATCGGTCTCTCAGGAGTATTTAGCCTTGGAGGATGGTCCCCCCATATTCAAACAGGATTGCACGTGTCCCGCCTTACTCGATATCAATTATATAAGCCTTTCACGTACAGGACTATCACCTTCTACGGTTAACCTTTCCAGGTTATTCTGTTAAACTTATATAATCTTATGGGCTAATCCGCGTTCGCTCGCCACTACTGACGGAATCTCAATTGATTTCTTTTCCTATGGGTACTTAGATGTTTCAGTTCCCCACGTTCGCCCCTAATTAATAGGTGTCAGGCCTTCAACCTGACGGGTTGCCCCATTCGGAAATCTGCGGATCGAATCGTATGTGCCAATACCCGCAGCTTATCGCAGCTTATCACGTCCTTCATCGCCTCTGAGAGCCTAGGCATCCGCCGTACGCCCTTTGTAACTTTTTTTCTCAAGTGGCCTTCTATAAAATTTTAAATATTAATGAATAATTCATAATAAATTGATTATAAAAAACCTGTAGTACACAACTAATTGTCGTGCTTGTTAATCTTACTCGTTAATTATTTTTTCGATTTATCGTTTTATCGTCTTCTATATGCTTACTATATTTAAATCATTTAAATAATAATTAATTATAGTAATTATTCCAGTATGTCAATGAACTTCTTCTATATCTTGATAGTAAATAACAAGATCTATAGTGGAGAATATCGGAGTCGAACCGATGACCTCCTGCGTGCAAGGCAGGCGCTCTAGCCAGCTGAGCTAATTCCCCTCTTTTTAAGTGTTAACCTCGTAGTCTCAGGCAGACTCGAACTGCCGACCTCTACATTATCAGTGTAGCGCTCTAACCAGCTGAGCTATGAGACTCTTTCTAAACTCTAAAAAGAGCGGTCTTGTTTTATATATACATCCAACATAAATATAAAATATACAAATAAAGAAAAAAAACCAAGCAACAAATAGGTTGTTACGTAACTAACACATCGTATATACTCTAAATATGAGATGTTCCAGCCGCACCTTCCGGTACGGCTACCTTGTTACGACTTAGCCCTAGTTACCAGTTTTACCCTAGGTAGCTCCTGTTACGGTCACCAACTTCAGGTACCCCCAGCTTCCATGGCTTGACGGGCGGTGTGTACAAGGCCCGGGAACGTATTCACCGCATCATGGCTGATATGCGATTACTAGCGATTCCAGCTTCATAGAGTCGAGTTGCAGACTCCAATCCGAACTGAGACCGGCTTTAGAGATTCGCATCCAGTCACCTGGTAGCTGCCCTCTGTACCAGCCATTGTAGCACGTGTGTAGCCCAAGACGTAAGGGCCGTGATGACTTGACGTCGTCCCCACCTTCCTCGCGGCTTACGCCGGCAGTCTCATTTAGAGTCCCCGTCTTTAAACGCTGGCAACTAATGATAAGGGTTGCGCTCGTTGCAGGACTTAACCTAACACCTCACGGCACGAGCTGACGACAGCCATGCAGCACCTTGCATTCTGTCCGAAGAAAAATCTATTTCTAAATCTGTCATTATGCATTTAAGCCTTGGTAAGGTTCCTCGCGTATCATCGAATTAAACCACATGCTCCACCGCTTGTGCGGGCCCCCGTCAATTCCTTTGAGTTTCAATCTTGCGATCGTACCTCCCCAGGTGGGATACTTATTACTTCGCTTAACCACTGAGCCCGAAAACCCAACAGCAAGTATCCATCGTTTACGGCGTGGACTACCAGGGTATCTAATCCTGTTCGCTCCCCACGCTTTCGTCCATCAGCGTCAATATAGACTTAGTAACCTGCCTTCGCAATTGGTATTCTGCGTAATATCTATGCATTTCACCGCTACACTACACATTCTAGCTACTTCAAACTAATTCTAGATCAACAGTATCAATGGCAGTTCTATCGTTAAGCGATAGGATTTCACCACTGACTTATTGATCCGCCTACGGACCCTTTAAACCCAATAAATCCGGATAACGCTCGCACCCTCCGTATTACCGCGGCTGCTGGCACGGAGTTAGCCGGTGCTTATTCATATGCTACCTTCAACTATCCAGCTCGTGAATAGGTTTATTCACATATAAAAGCAGTTTACAACCCATAAGGCCGTCATCCTGCACGCGGGATGGCTGGATCAGGCGCTAACCCATTGTCCAATATTCCTCACTGCTGCCTCCCGTAGGAGTCTGGGCCGTGTCTCAGTCCCAGTGTGGGGGATCTCCCTCTCAGGACCCCTAAAGATCATCGACTTGGTGAGCCGTTACCTCACCAACTATCTAATCTTACGCATGTCTATCTTATAGCGATAAATCTTTCAAAACTAAATGATGCCACCTAGCTTTATATACGGTATTAATCCGAATTTCTCCGGGCTATCCCATTCTATAAGGCAAGTTACATACGCGATACTCACCCGTACGCCGCTCTCAATTATCCGAAGATAATCTACCGCTCGGCTTGCATGTGTTAGGCCTCCCGCTAGCGTTCATCCTGAGCCAGGATCAAACTCTCCATTGTAATATAAATTTCTTTATACGATACTGAAAAGCTACTCCAACTCTAATTGACGTTTGCTTGGCTTTATTTTTCCTTCTTGTTATATTATGTCAAATGAACTCCTCAGTTGTTACGCATCACAAAAAAAATACCTTATTTTTCGTAAGCGAGTGCAAAGATAAGAATTAAATTTAATCTAACAAAAGTTTTTGAAACTTTTTTCGAAACACTCCCAGAAGCATAAAACTCCTTCGACTTAATTCCTATATCCGCGTTTTCAAAAAACCCTTACACAACTACTCTTCTCGTGTATTGGGAGTGCAAATATATGAACTCTAAAATGAATTAAACAAATAATTTTATAAGATTTTTACAGTTCTTTTTTTAAGCTATTGAAAGTGTGGGCAATAAATATAAATTTTTTCTGCCCTAGTGTTCCTTCGGATCGTGAAATGTATCAAAAATAATGTGTTGCTTGAGGTTTTGTTTATTTTCACTCCCAAAGCTATTAATATTAAGCTCTACTACCTATTGCATTTTACTGTACTTCATTAAATATTCTCTACTCGTTATCCATAGAGGATTTTTTATCTGTTTTTTAATTTTTATTTAATATAAAGTACTTTGACTTTTTAATAAACTAGTGTATTCTAGTATTTTTTTTTAAATTACACATTGTATCATTATATCAATAACACTTCTACACACCTATTATTTTATTCTAATTTTTTATTTTATTTTTTATCCTTGTGTTAAAGGTTTTATATAATCATGTATATTCCTCTATTTTATTAATGTACTTAAAAATATTTATATTAATCAAAACAAATATCCACACATTGACAATATTATGTTAAATCAAATCACTTACAAAAAACATTATTTTTCTCTGACTTATTAGGAATAGAAAAAACCTACGAAGGAATCGAAATACTTGACAAAGGCATGTCGGAAGTTGTATATTTGTAAAAATTTTTGGTTATGAAAATGAAAACGTCTGATTTCGACTTTAAACTTCCGGATGAGTTATTAGCAGAACGCCCGTCTGAACACCGTGATGAGGCACGGCTAATGGTCATTCATCGAGATACAGGAAAAATTGAGCATAGATTATTTAAGGATTTAATTGAATATTTTGACGAAGGCGATGTTATGATTCGTAACAACACCAAAGTATTTCCTGCACGTCTAATGGGAAACAAAGAAAAAACTGGTGCAAAAATTGAAGTTTTTTTATTGCGTGAGTTAGATCCTGAAACTCGTTTATGGGATGTATTAGTAGATCCTGCAAGAAAGATCCGTATCGGTAATAAGTTATTTTTTGACGAAGATGATACACTAGTTGCAGAAGTAGTAGACAATACAACTTCTCGAGGAAGAACTTTGCGTTTTCTTTTTGATGGTTCTTATGAAGAGTTTAGAATCAAACTAAAAGAAATTGGCGATACTCCTCTACCAAAATATATAAAACGCGATGCTGATGAAGAAGATGCTGAGCGCTACCAAACCATTTATGCAAAAGAAGAAGGGGCAGTAGCTGCACCCACAGCAGGCTTGCATTTTTCTAAACACCTACTAAAACGTTTAGAAATCAAAGGAGTAGATTTTGCAGAAGTAACTTTACATATTGGTTTAGGGACTTTTATGCCGGTAGAGGTTGAAGATTTATCGAAACATAAAATGGAGTCAGAGCAAGTGATTATTCCGCAAGAATCTGCCGATTTAGTAAATAAAGCTATCGATGCAAAGAAAAGAGTTTGTGCTATCGGGACTACATCTATGAGATCTATAGAAAGTTCTGTTTCTGCCGACGGACACCTCAATGCATTTAATGGCTGGACAAATAAATTTATTTATCCTCCGTACGATTTTAGTATTGCTAATTGTATGGTAACCAATTTCCATACGCCAAAATCGACTTTATTAATGATGATTTCAGCTTTTGCTGGACACGAATTAATCATGAAAGCCTATGACGAAGCAATAAAAGAAGGTTATAAGTTTTATTCGTACGGTGATGCCATGTTAATTTTATAAGCAAATTAGTGAATCCTACCAAAAAAGATATCCGAAAATTATCTCAACAGGATTTGGAAGTCTATTTCCAATCGATTGGAGAAAAAGCCTTTCGTGGTAAACAAGTATACGAATGGTTATGGAAAAAGAATGCACATGACTTTAATGACATGACAAATCTTTCTAAAAACCTACGTGAAAATCTAGACGCAGCTTTTCGTATTCAACCGGTGGAAGTAGACTTTCTACAAAAGAGTAACGACGGAACCATTAAAAATGCCGTAAAATTACACGACGGCAATGTAGTAGAATCTGTGCTAATTCCTACCGAAACCCGTACCACTGCTTGTATTTCTTCTCAAGTTGGTTGTAGCTTAGACTGTACATTTTGTGCTACAGCCCAACTAAAGAGAATGCGTAATCTTACCGCAGCAGAAATTGTTGACCAAGTGGTAATTATCGATCGCGAAAGTAGAGAATATTTCGATCGACCACTGAGCAATATAGTTTTTATGGGAATGGGCGAACCTTTACTCAATTATACCGAAGTTGTAGAAGCGATTAAGAAGATTACTTTACCCGAAGGGCTGGGAATGTCTCCAAGACGAATTACTCTTTCCACCTCGGGAATACCGAAAATGATAGAAAAATTAGCCGATGAAGATTTAAAGATCGGATTAGCAGTTTCTTTACATTCGGCACGAGAAGAAATACGAAACAAAATCATGCCTTTTTCGGTGAAATTTCCCCTTACCGATCTATTGAAAAGTTTACAATATTGGTATGACACAACAAAGAGTAAAATTACTTTCGAATACATTGTTTGGAAAGATATCAATGATAAAAAAGAAGACATTGACGCCTTAGTCCGTTTTTGCAAACGCGTACCATCAAAAGTAAACATAATCGAGTACAATACGATAGACGATGGCCCCTATCAGCAAGCAAGCCCACAAGTACTAAATGCGTATATTGATGCCTTGGAAAAAAACGGAATAATTGTTAATGTACGACGAAGTCGAGGAAAAGATATCGATGCCGCCTGTGGTCAATTAGCCAATAAAACAACTAAATAAGGAAAAACAGAGATGAAGAAAATTTGCTTCTTCCTTTTAGCCCAGATAAGTATTTTTACTTGGGCTCAAAAAGTAGATACCTTATCGCTTGCGACTGAAAAAATCAGAAGTATTAATTTACCCGATACGCTGAGAGAAATCTCTGCATTAGAGTTTGACGATCGCTCTACCGAAACACAGCCTCTTTTTTGGGGTTTGAATGACAGCCAGAATAAAAATGAAATCTATTTGTTCGACGGGAATAATGGTAAAATAGTACAAACTTTGATTCTTGAAGGTGCTGATAATTTCGATTGGGAAGAAATTACCCAAGACGAAAACTTTCTATATATCGGTGATTTTGGGAATAATTTAGGGTCGAGACAAAATTTGTCTATTTTTATGATAGAAAAAAAAGATATCGACCCGAAAAAAGAAATTCAGAAAATAAGCTACACTACCCTATCATTTTATTATCCAGAACAAACGTCTTACCAAATAAAAAATAGAGCGAATAATTTCGATTTAGAAGCTTTTTTTGCATACAATGGGAAGTTACATCTTTTCACCAAAGAATGGGAAAGTTTGCAAACCACCCATTACACCATAGATCCTAAAATCACCACAAAACAAGCTGCAAAGAAAATAGAGACCTTTCCTATCAATTACCTGGTAACAGCAGCTTTTATTAGTGAACATCAAGAAACTGCCGGGGTATATTTGCTCGGTTACACCAAAGAAGGAATAGCATTTCTCAATTGGTTTACTATTCCAGAGAATTCAGAAAAATTCTTTTCTGCAGATAGAATAATTAGCCTACCTTTGGGCTTTGTTGTCGATTGGGGACAATTAGAAGGCGTTTCGGTAAATCCACAACGCAAAGAAATCTGTGTTAGTGGAGAAGAAATAAATTACAAGGGGCTGAGTGCTAAACAACAGATGCATTGTTTCCCGGCAGAAATAGTGATAAAATAAATAGTTTTGAGTAAAAAAAGCGATTTAATCAAGGCACCGATTGCCAACGAAATGAAACTCTTCGAGGATAAATTCTTCGAGTCGATGAAAAGTAACGTTTCATTATTAGACCGAATTACCTATTATATCGTACGTCGAAAAGGGAAGCAAATGCGACCTATGTTTGTTTTTCTTATAGCGAAAATGCTAGGTGAAGTGAACGAAAAAACCTATCGTGCTGCATCATTTATCGAGCTAATACACACCGCAACTTTAGTACACGATGACGTTGTTGACGACAGCCATATGCGTCGCGGTTTCTTTTCTCTCAATGCACTATGGAAAAACAAAATTGCAGTTTTGGTTGGGGATTACTTCCTATCGAAAACTCTAATTATTTCTACACAAAACAAAGATTTTGACCTTCTAGAAACCGTTTCTGTTGCAATAAAAGAAATATCCGAGGGCGAACTATTACAAATAGAAAAAGCACGAAAACTCGATATTACCGAAGAAGTTTATTTCGAGATAATTCGGATGAAAACTGCAACATTGATTGCTGCTTGTTGTAAAGCTGGTGCACTTTCGGTAAGCTCGGACAATATGGTCGCAGAACGTTTGCATAAATTTGGAGAATTAGTAGGCATTGCTTTTCAGATAAAAGATGATCTATTTGATTATACACAGTCGAACTTAATAGGTAAACCCGTCGGGATTGATATCAAGGAGCAAAAAATGACACTTCCTCTGATTTACACCTTGAATACAACCACAAAAGAAAACAAAAAATGGTTGATTCAGTCGGTAAAAAAACATAACAACAACAAGAAACGTGTGCGAGAAGTAATCGAATTTGTAAAACAAAATGGCGGAATAGAATACACCAAGAAAATGATGTACCAATATGCAAATGAAGCAATTGCTATTCTACACGAATTTCCCCAAAACGAATGTCGGGATGCCTTAGAGTTGATGGTACAGTATGTGATGGAAAGAGAATACTAAATCAATAAAACTCTACTTTTCTCAACTTTTTATTAAATATATAGAAGGATAATCAGCTTAAATTTCTTTCTTATCGAAATAAAAAAAAAATTATTACTAGCTAAGCTTTTTTTAATTCTACAACTGTAATCTCTGGTAAAATTCCTATCCTACCTGGGAAAAAATGATAACCAAAACCTCGATTTACATAAATAAATCTTTTTTGATGCTCATATAAACCTGCCCATTGTTTGTAAATATATTGAGAAGGCGACCATTTCACTCCTAAATTAGGCACCTCTATACCCATTTGCATCCCGTGAGTGTGCCCCGAAAAAGTTAACTGAAAATTGAGTGGATGCTCTTTGATTTTCATATCCCAATGAGATGGATCGTGGGTGAGAAAAATTTTAAAATCCGCAGGATGAACTCCTTTTGTAGCTTTGGGTATATCAGCCTTTTGTATAAATCTACTCCCCCAATTTTCTACACCGATTAACTGAATTTTATCTTTTTCTTTTGCTATTGTTACATGTTCATTAAGTAGCAATTGAAAACCAATTTTTCTGTATGCTTCTTGAATATCCTTTACGTTTTGTTGCTTAGCTTCCTCAGAGTTCCAACGTGTATATTCTCCATAATCATGATTTCCCATAACTGCAAAATTACCATACGGAGCCCGATTTATTTTTTTCAAAACATCTATCCATGGTACAGTTTCTTCTGCAAAATTATTCACCAAGTCTCCTGTATATACTATTAAATCTGCCCGTTGTTCATTGATCATTTTCACGGCAGCTTCTATTTTTTCCATATCTCTTGCAAGTATACTTCCAGTATGAATGTCTGAAATTTGTAAAATCCTAAAACCATCAAAACTCTCGGGAAGATCATCAAAAATTAAACGATGAAAATGTTTTTTGAAGTTAAATTTCCCTATCGTTACTCCATGAATTACTGCCCAAAAAGGAATAGCGGCCAAAGCCAAAGCCGACTGTGCAATGAATGTTTTACGTGCGGGTAAATAAGGAGTTGTGTTTTTTGGTTGTAAAAAGCGTCTTAGCACTCGACCCGAAAAACTCAAAACATCGTTACCAAAAATCAAAATAAAAATCAAGAATTTTGGTATATACATCAACACAAATAGGCCGACCATTAATTGAAAGCCGAAAGTTTGACCATCATCTATTTTTAGGGTAATCAACTCGTATACTATTACCGACCATGCTATTATAGTTGTTAGCCAATATGCAAATCTTACTTTTTTATTGGTAAAAGCTAAACTAAAAGCTCGATAGGTGTAAAATTCTATTAGTGCAGCAATAAAAAGGAAAGGAATAAGTCTTTGTAACAAATTTATAATTCTTGGTCGTCAAAATTATAAAAAAAATTCCGAAAACTTGTATTCCTGTTGTTGTTAACAATATTTTATCAATCTCTAGAAAATAAAAATGTCAAGAAACTCCCTACCTTTGCCTCATAAAACAATCCCCAAAAAATGGACTCGAGATTACCTGTCACTGTTTTGTCTGGTTTTCTAGGAAGCGGCAAAACCACCTTGCTTAATAACATTCTCCACAACCAAGAAGGCCTGAAGATTGCACTTATCGTAAACGATATGGGCGAAATAAATATAGATGCTAAAATGATTTCACAAAACTCTTCTCTATTACAGACCGAAGATAAATTGATAGAATTATCAAACGGATGTGTTTGTTGCGAGTTACAAGAAGACCTCATTGTGGCGATTGATAAATTGGTAAAAGAAAAAAGATATGATTATTTGATAATTGAATCTTCTGGCATTTCTGATCCGGCTCCGATTGCACAATCGCTCGATTATGCTAGCCCAGATGGGAGTATAAACCTCAATGCGCAAGTTCGCTTAGATACATTGGTCACTGTTGTAGATGCTTTTAATTTTTTCAGAAATTTTGGTACAGATGATGTTGTTTTTGATCGAGGATTAACGGATAACCAAGATGATCAACGTCCGATTGTTAACCTATTATTGGATCAGATAGAGTTTGCTAATGTTATCGTTCTTAATAAAATGGACTTGGTTTCGGAAATGGAATTGCTAAGAATCGAAGGTTTAATCAAAAAATTAAATCCAACCGCAACCATCCTACCTGCAACATTTAGTAGAATAGATGTTCAATCTATCCTTAATACAAAACGATTCAATTTCGAAGAAGTACAAAACATGGACGCTTGGGTAAAAGCACTCGAAGAGCAGGAAACTCAATTACCCCACACACACGAGCACGAATGTATGGACATTCATTGTAATCATCCATCCCATCTAGAAAAAAAATATCAAATACATTCGTTTGTTTATCGATCACAAATTCCGTTTCATGCAGAACGGTTCTTAACGTTTCTTAATGATAACTATCCTTCTAGTATTTATAGAAGCAAAGGTTTATTTTGGCTTGCCAATCGACCAGACGATGCAATTTTTCTTAGTCAAGCCGGCAGAAGTATACGGATCGACGCAGCAGGAACGTGGTGGAGTGCTATACCAGAAGAAGAGCGAGTGCAATATGCCGCTTATCAAGAAAATAGAAAAATGATTCAAGAGAAATGGTCACCTGAATGGGGCGATCGGATTATAGAATTAGTTTTTATTGGTTTTGATATGGATCAGAAGGCTATTGAAGATAGTTTAAAAGCTTGCCAATTAACCGTAGAAGAAATTGATGAATGGAAAAGAAAAAATTTTTAAATCTTGTTTTTCCCACCTCCTAACATAAAAATCATTAACAAACAACAATGTGCAATGCTAAACCCATTAGCACGAAATAGAAATAACTAGGTATATACAAAAATGAATTGGATCATATTGATTATAGCAGGATTATGCGAAGTAGGTTTTACTTTTAGTTTAGGAAAAGCAAAAGAAGCGACAAGCAAAGCCAATGAATATTTATGGTATTCAGCGTTTTGCATATTTTTGCTTATCAGCATGACGTTATTGGTTAAAGCAACCCAACAACTGCCTTTAGGCACTGCATATGCAGTATGGACGGGGATTGGTGCTGTTGGTACCGTTTTGGTTGGAATATTTTTTTTCAAGGAGCCTACTAATTTCTGGAGAATTTTTTTCATTTTCACCCTTATTGCCTCAATCGTCGGGTTGAAATATGTTTCAAGTAATTAACATTTATCCAGCACAAAAACATACTAATGTATTTTCTAGAAAGCACTTAAATATTTATCATCCTTTCACATAAAAAAATAAATACAATTCTACTCAAGTGCCGAATTTTCTATAAAGAAAAATCTATTTCGAGATAGTTTATACATATTTATTGAATTATTTCATTTTTATTGAATTATTTCATTTCGATAGTAGTATTAATAAAGAGCGTTTAGTAAACTAAACGCTCTTTATTATACCATAATGCAAACGAATCGATTGCTATTTTTCCTAACACTTTAATCAAGAAAAAAAATATCCCGATACTAAACCGCTACTTGGAAATCTCTTAAAGCATTGTTTAGAGATGTTTTAAGATCGGTTGATGATTTTCTTTGACCAATAATCAGCGCACAAGGAACTTGATATTCTCCTGCAGCGAACTTCTTGGTATAAGACCCCGGGATTACAACTGATCGTTCTGGCACATAACCTTTTATTTCTTTCGGTTCATCTCCTGTAACGTCTATAATTTTTGTAGAAGCTGTCAACACTACATTGGCTCCTAAAACAGCTTCTTTTCCTACTCGCACACCTTCTACAACGATACAGCGAGACCCGATAAATGCACCATCTTCTATGATAACAGGTGCTGCTTGTAACGGCTCTAGAACACCACCAATACCAACACCACCCGATAAATGAACATTTTTACCAATTTGCGCACAAGACCCTACAGTAGCCCATGTATCGACCATAGTTCCCTCGTCTACATATGCACCAATGTTAACGTAAGAAGGCATTAGTATTACACCAGAAGAAATATATGCGCCATGTCTTGCTACAGCATTTGGGACAACACGAATACCTTTTGAAGCATAGTCTTTTTTTAGAGGAATTTTGTCGTGATATTCGAAAATACCTACCTCCTGTGTTTCCATCGTTTGTATTGGGAAATACATTACCACTGCTTTTTTCACCCATTCGTTCACCAACCATGCGTCATTTGCTGGCTCGGCAACACGAAGTGTACCTTGATCTAGAAGTTCGACAACTTGGCGGATAGCATCTTGGTATTCTTTTTTTTGTAACAAATCCTTGTTTTCCCAAGCCTGTTCTATAAGTATTTGCAGATTTTCCATGTTATTTTTTTATTTATTATAAACTTTCATACAAATATAAGCTGTTTCTTAGGTATTCTACTTCTGATGAAATAACTTTGTGTTTTTATACAAGATTATGGGAAGAATAATGGCGTTGGATTTTGGTGAAAAAAGAACCGGAATTGCTGTGACAGATGAATTGCAAATTATTGCTACACCAGTAGATACATTAGAAACAAAAGAATTATTCAATTTTTTTGAGACCTATTTTGCGAAAGAAAAAGTATCGGAATTGGTGATTGGTTTACCTATGAAATTTTCGGGTGAAATGAATCCTATCGAAAACGAAATACAGAAATTCATTCTAAAGTTCAAACAATCATACCCTCAAATACCCATTTACCGCGAAAACGAAATGTTTACGAGTAAAATGGCCTTACAAACGCAAATCAGTGGTGGGATGAAAAAGAAAGACCGCCAATCAAAAGGTTCACTGGATAAAATTAGTGCAACAATTATTCTTCAATCATTTTTATCAAAAAAATAAGATTGTATCTTTGCCCAAATTTCATAGATCAACAACATGGTTTTACCTATTATCGCCTATGGCGACCCAATATTACGTAAAAAGACAGCGCTAATCGAGCAAGATTATCCTCATTTAACAGAATTAATCGAGAATATGTTCGATACGATGTACGATTCGAATGGTGTGGGATTAGCAGCGCCTCAGATTGGGAAGAGTATACGTATGTTTGTGGTGGATTGTCGGCCGTTTGCTGAAGATGAAGACAATGATGAAGAAAAAGAAACCTTAGAAAATTTTAAAAAAATTTTCATAAATCCAAAAAAAATCGAAACCTTTGGTGACGATTGGAAATTTACAGAAGGTTGTCTAAGTATTCCCAACATCCACGAAGATGTCACTCGACCAGATGGCATTACGCTTACTTACCTGGATGAGAATTTTGTAGAACATACCGAAAGTTTTACAGGTTTACCGGCAAGAGTTATTCAGCATGAATATGATCATTTGGATGGAAAGTTATTTATTGATTATCTTTCGAGTTTCAAAAAAAAATTAATTAGTAACAAATTAAAAAACATATCAAAAGGGAACATTTCTGTACATTATAAAATGAAATTCCCTTCATAGAGCCCTAAAACATAACATAATATGGATTTATCAAGAGTTATAGCTATTTCAGGAAAACCAGGTTTATACAAATTAATTTCTCAAACCCGTAGTGGTTTCGTTGTAGAAGATTTAGAAAAAGGAAAGAAAATGAACATTGCAGCCAACTACAATGTTAGTTTATTGGATAATGTTGCAATATATGGTGTTTCACAAGAACATCCTTTAGCAGAAGTTTTCTTCAGAATCTACAAAAAAGAAAACGGAGGACAAGCGATTAATCACAAAGAATCTGGAGCCAAATTACGCGCCTATATGGAAGAAGTTTTACCAGAATATGATGCAGAACGCGTATATGATTCTGATTTGAAAAAACTTTTCCAATGGTATAATTTATTACAATCGAAAGGTTTATTAAACATCGATGTAGAAGCTGTAGAGAAAGCAATAGCCGAGCATAAAGCACAAGCAGAAGCTGCAGAAAAAGGCGAAACTCCTCAAGTAGAAGAGACCAAAGAAAAACAGAAAGAGGAAGAAAAAAAAGCTGATAAGAAAACTGCTGCAAAAAAAAATACAACAGCAAAAAAAGCTTCTGAGGCAAAAAAAGAAGACAAAGCAGAAAAAAAACCTGCAGCCAAAAAAACAACTAAAAAAGACAAAGAGTAAGCAAGCATGAAAACACAGCGCAAAAAGCAACTAGAAGCTTTCGGTCACCTATTAGATGTAATGGATGAATTGCGCGAAAAATGTCCTTGGGATCGTAAACAAACCATGGAAAGTTTACGTACATTGACAATAGAAGAAGTGTACGAATTATCTGATGCGATCCTCTCACAAGACTTACAAGAAATAAAAAAAGAACTAGGTGATGTTATGCTTCACCTAGTTTTTTATGCTAAAATTGCATCTGAAACCAATGATTTTGATATTACAGATGTACTTCAACAACTTACCAAAAAATTGATATTCCGACACCCACACATTTACGGAAACTTAAAAGTCGAAACGCAAGAAGAAGTAATCGAAAATTGGGAAAAACTAAAACTGAAAGAAGGCAATACATCTGTACTTTCTGGCATTCCTGCCTCTTTGCCAGCCCTGATAAAAGCTAATCGGATACAAGAAAAAGTAAAAGGAATTGGCTTCGAATTCGAAAATGCACAACAAGTTTGGGACAAAATAAAAGAAGAAATAAATGAATATGAAGCCGAACAAAATCCCCAATTAAAGGAAGAAGAATTTGGTGATTTATTATTTTCGATGATAAATTATGCTCGTTTTGTTGGGATTAATCCAGATGAAGCGCTAAGCAAAACAAATCAAAAGTTTATTCTACGATTCCAGAAGCTCGAAGAATTAGCAGAGCAAAATAACCTAGTTCTAGGTGAAATAGATCTTTCGACACTTGATACTCTTTGGAACGAAGCAAAAAAACTATTGGTGTAATTTATACACCATCCACACTAGTTTTTTATCATAAAGCGATAGAAACCAATTATTTACGTAAAAACATAGACAACTCCTATACACAACAAAGATAAATATTATAGAATTTATCATAATCTGTCAACATAAACTTCCTATATTTGTAAACTCTTTAGCACAAGCAATTTGTTTGTCTAATTAGCAGGAAGTTTGTTTAAGTAAAAGTAAACAGTTTTCTCATTTTTTTGTGGTTTTGATGAAAAGGTGACTTTATAAGTCGCCTTTTTATTTTTTATAAAACTTCGTAATTTTGTACCATGCAATTCGAAATTAAATCGACTTTTGAGCCAACAGGAGACCAACCTCAAGCCATAAAAAAATTAGCCCAAGGTGTTCTCGATGGTGACAAATATCAAACACTTTTAGGAGTTACCGGATCTGGGAAAACATTTACCATTGCCAATGTAGTTACAGAAATTCAACGACCAACCTTGGTGCTTGCCCACAACAAGACATTGGCGGCACAATTGTATATGGAGTTCAAAGAATTTTTTCCCGACAATGCTATAGAATATTTTGTTTCTTACTACGATTATTATCAGCCAGAGGCCTATTTACCCTCTTCGGGTACCTACATAGAAAAAGACTTATCGATCAACGAAGAGATAGAAAAATTACGTCTTAGCACAACTTCTTCTCTATTATCTGGTCGACGCGACATTTTGGTAGTTGCTTCTGTCTCTTGTTTGTATGGAATCGGGAATCCAACCGAATTTCATAAAAACGTGATATCTATAGAACAAGGACAAATCATATCCAGAACACATTTGTTGCACAAACTGGTACAATCGTTGTACTCAAGAACCGAAGGAGCATTTCTGCGTGGAAATTTTCGAATAAAAGGAGATACTATAGATATTTACCCAGCGTATGCAGATGATGGTATTCGCCTAAGTTATTTTGGTGATGAAGTAGAAGAGATTTCTATTTTTGATATTGAAACAGGCAAAACAATTACCAAACTAGAAAAAATAAATATATATCCTGCCAATTTATTTGTAACGTCGAAGGAAACCCTAAACGATGCAATACACAACATTCAGTTGGATCTAGGAAAACAAGTCGATTATTTTATAGAAATTGGCAAAACATTAGAAGCTAAACGCCTGAAAGAAAGAACTGAGTTTGATTTAGAAATGATAAAAGAACTAGGTTACTGTTCGGGTATTGAAAATTATTCTCGTTATTTAGACGGTCGTGAACCTGGCACTCGCCCATTCTGTTTACTCGATTATTTCCCAGATGATTATCTAATGGTAATTGATGAGTCGCATGTAACCGTTTCTCAAGTTCATGCGATGTATGGTGGTGACCGATCGAGAAAAGAAAATTTGGTAGAATACGGCTTTCGTCTTCCGGCAGCTATGGACAATAGACCCTTAAAGTTTGAAGAGTTTGAATCGTTACAAAACCAAGTAATTTACGTTTCTGCAACTCCGGCAAAATATGAGTTGGAAAAATCAGAAGGCGTTGTAGTAGAGCAAGTTATTCGCCCTACTGGATTGTTGGATCCCATTATAGAAGTACGCCCATCACAAAACCAGATGGATGATTTGATGGAAGAAATCCAGAAAAGAGTTGATCTAGATGAACGTGTTTTAGTCACAACATTAACCAAAAGAATGGCAGAAGAGTTGACTAAATTTTTAGTAAAATATGGTATACGAACCAATTATATCCATTCTGATATAGATACCTTAGAGCGGGTGAAAATTATGGCTGATCTACGCGCAGGACTTTTTGATGTTTTAGTTGGTGTAAACCTTCTAAGAGAAGGTCTCGACTTACCAGAAGTTTCTTTAGTTGCAATTTTAGATGCTGATAAAGAAGGTTTTTTGCGTAGCAATCGTTCACTTACCCAAACAGTTGGTCGTGCTGCAAGAAACGTCAATGGTTTAGCAATAATGTATGCAGACAAAATCACAGATAGTATGCAACAAACTATCGACGAAACAAATAGAAGGCGAGAAATCCAACATCAATACAATATCGAACACGGAAAAACTCCTCAGCCATTACACAAAAAAATTATATCCCTTAATAAACAAGCAGAAAGTTTCGAACTTAACCCTTATGAACAAAAACATTTAATAGCCGAAGCTGCTGAAAATACAGAACTATACACATCGGAAGAGAAACAACAACAGATAGAAAAATTAACAAAAGCTATGGAAAAAGCTGCTAAAAACTTAGATTTTATACAAGCAGCTTCGTTACGAGATCAAATAAATGCTTTAAAAATGTAAAAAAAATCACATCGGCATGAAATTTGATAAAATAATCTACTTGATAAATGAAGAAGATTTTTGTATATATCAGCGCTATTTCCCTTTTGAATATAGGATGTACCACTCTGAATGAATTTTCGTTCGAGAATTTTTTGAATCCATCGAATAAAAATATAACGTCAGAATTTGCACACATTAATAAGAATGCAGGTGTTCTGTATAAGCGTATAGAAACTCCTAATGGGTATGTTCGTGTGATAGATGAACACGAGTTTTCTAATTTTCTTAGAAATCTAACCATCAAACCCCATGGCACAAATGTGAAAAACTTCGACGGGAGTATTAAAGAAAACACTAACCTATATTCGGCTGTTCTCAACCTTCCTATTTCTAATAAAAACAAACAAGTTTACAGCAATGCTGTTTTTCGTTTGAGAAATGAATACTTTTATCAAACCAAAAAATACAATCGAATACGCTTTGATCGAGAAGAAAAATCAATTCCTAACTTCATCTCTTATAGTAATACTAAAGATTACTCTGTTTTTTTATCTTATCTAGATTATGCGTATGATAATTTATCTCCCTCTTCTCTATCCAACTACACCTCTTCGGTAGCGTTAAAAGATATACATATAGGAGATATTTTCTATCAAAACAGCGGCACAAAAAGCCATGCTGTAATGGTACTCGATATGGCAGAAAACATGAAGGGTGAACGTGTTGTACTATTGGCACAGAGTTATTATCCTTCGCAAGAAATACATATAATTAACAATACCGAAAATCCAGATATTTCTCCTTGGTTCGAAATAAAAAAAGGAGTAATTCTTACACCTGAATGGCGTTTTATGAGTACAGATCTGGTTCGTTTTGATGAAAATCGTTAAATCCGACGAATTATCCTTATATTTTTATAAATTTGCAAAAACACAAAAAATAAGACAATGCAAAAAGTATATTTGGACAATGCAGCCACTACGAAATTAGACCCAGCTGTTATAGAGGAAATGGTTCATGCCATGAAAAATGTTTACGGAAACCCATCTTCAACCCACATTTTTGGTAGAGAAGCAAAAGCATTACTCGAATTGTCGCGAAAGAAAATTGCTTCTTTTGTCAATGTAAGTCCAGCCGAAATATACTTTACTTCTTCGGGAACAGAATCCAATAATACCGTAATCCGTTCTTGTGTAAAAGATTTGGGTGTCGAGAGAATTATTACAACTTCTATCGAGCATAAGTGCGTGCAAGAAACCATAAAAGAATTAGAATCTACCCTAAAAGTAGAAGTTATACGACTTAATCTAGATGAAAAAGGTCGTATAGATTACAATCAGTTTTCGGAGTTAATTACAGATCAATCTAAAAAAACCTTGGTCTCGTTGATGCATGCTAATAATGAAATAGGGAATCTTCTAAATATTGAGCTTATCAGCAAATTATGCCAAGAAAACAATGCTCTTTTTCATACAGACACCGTCCAGACCGTTGGTCACTATCCATTAGATTTCGAAGCTTTAGGAATAGACTTTGCATCGTGTTCAGCACATAAAATTCATGGTCCAAAAGGTAGTGGATTTTTATATGCCAAAAAGTCTACGCATATAAAACCTCTAATCACCGGTGGCGGACAAGAGAGAAATATGCGTTCGGGAACCGAAAATGTATATGGTATAGTAGGTTTGGCAAAAGCGCTGGAATTGTGCGTAGAAAACATGGATCAATATCAAAAAAAGATCAAAGATCTGAAAGCATATGCAATGGACGAACTGAAAAAAGAAATTCCTACTATCGAGTTCAATGGTTTGAGTGATGATTTGGATGAAAGTCTTTATACTGTTTTGAGTCTTAAGTTGCCTTTTCAAGATTCGTTAATCGGTTTCGAGCTTGAGTTGGCTGGGATCGCTGTTTCTCAAGGGAGTGCGTGTAGTTCCGGTGCAGCAACAGCTTCGAGCGTAATGTCTGCAATTTACAGTGAAGATGAATTACAAAATTTCACGCCACTTCGGGTTTCATTTAGCCATTTCAATACCAAAGATGACATTGATATTTTAGTGAAAAAATTAAAATCTATTGCCGAAAAACATCTCAATGTAGAAGCTTAAAAATATAAGTTGAATCAAATCAATATCTTAGACCTCCTTTTAGGATTGTTTTTAGTGATAGGAGCTATTCGAGGTTATTCGAGAGGTTTTATAGCTCAATTGGTGGGTTTTTTTGGTTTTTTTATAGCACTTTTTATTAGCCTAAAAGCCTATCACGGGATGGAAATTTTCTTGCAATCTGTTGATTGGATTTCCGAAAGTTTCATTTCTTTATTAGCAATATTACTCACTTTTGCCCTAATTCTTCTCACCATAAGAATAGTATCTACATTGGTGCAAAAATCTATACAGACGATTGGTTTGGGATTTGTCAATCGACTTGCTGGCGCGGCTTTAGGAGTAGTTATTTGCCTTATGATAAGCTCATCGTTTATGCATATTGTAAGTCCGATTGGAAGCATATTTTTTCCAGAAATCAAAAAAAATAGTCTCTTATTAGAACCGTTAACACAAGCAAGCGAACATATAAAAATTCTTTGGTCTGATCACAAAGATAGTTTAGAAAACATATCAAAAAACAAAGAAATCATCGACCATCCTAGCATAAAAAAGAGATAACACCATCCTAAAACAATATTTCTCAAGAAAGTAAAGTATATATGTGGACAATCGTATCAAAATATTTTCTCAACAAAAATGTCGTTGCGATGGCTATTTTCCCATTTATCATTGTACGAGAAGCGAAAACAAAAAACAATCTACGCACCATGAACCATGAGACAATTCATCTTGTGCAACAAGTAGAATTACTTTGGTTTATTTTTTTCGTGTGGTATTTAGCAGAATTTACAATCCGATTATGCATCACACGAAATGCATCTGAAGCATACAGAACGATCTCTTTCGAAAGAGAAGCTTATGAAAATGATGATAATTTAGACTATCTAAAGACAAGAAAATTTTTTTCTTTTATAAAATACTTATAATGCATTGGCCCGAACAAAAAGCCGAAATACATACCATCAACCTCTCGCTTTTATCATATAAAAACATACATTTATCCATCCTACGAGAAGATACTTTGCATCCTACCATTTCGGGGAACAAGTATCGAAAACTAAAATATAACCTATTAGAAGCAAATCGCTTAGGTATAAAAAAAATATTAACTTTTGGAGGAGCATTCTCTAATCATATTGCTGCAACTTCGGCTGCAGGAGCCGAGTTTGGCTTTGAAACCATCGGGATTATACGAGGCGACGAATTGGCTAGGAAAAAAGAACTAAACCCTACTTTGCAGCTAGCCCAAGAAAATGGTATGAGCTTGAAATTTATCGATCGCACCACTTACCGCAATAAAACATCTCAGTCTTTTCTAGAAGAGTTGCAACAAGAATTTGGTAAAGTGTATATAATACCTGAAGGCGGCACCAACTCATTCGCTGTAAAAGGCTGTGAAGAAATAATCGACGAGCGTATGCGAGATTTTCAATATATATGCTGCCCTGTCGGGACAGCCGGAACAATCAGCGGAATCATCAAAACACTGAATAACAATCAAATAGCTTTAGGATTTCCAGCACTAAAAAACGCTCACTTTTTGCACAATGAAATCAAAAAATATACGTTATCTACTAATTATGAGTTAATTAATGATTTTCATTTTAATGGATACGCAAAAATTTCGGAAGAATTAATTAAATTTGTAAAAACGTTGTACCAACAAACAAACATTCCTTTAGATTTGGTGTACACAGGAAAAATGCTATTTGGATTATTTTCTATGATCGAAAATGATTGTTTCTTACCCGGTACAAATATTCTTGCTATCCACACAGGAGGCTTGCAAGGCAACAAAGGGATGGGTTTGGATTTTGACGAATGAAAAATATACGCATGAAAAAACTTATAATCTTTTTTGGTTTAGTGGCTACTTCTGCTACTTACGCACAAAATACACGTGACATAGACTATATACGTAAGCATGCACTCTTAGCGGTAAAAGAACAAGCCTTGTATAATATTCCTGCAAGTATTACCCTTTCGCAAGGTTTGATAGAAACTGGTGGCGGGCAAAGCAGATTAGCTAATCAAGCCTATAATCATTTTGGTATAAAATGCAAGGCTGAATGGACTGGAGATAAAATTTATCATGACGATGACGCAAAAGGAGAATGTTTCCGAGCTTATGCAACGGTTGAGGATAGTTATCGAGATCATTCGAAATTTTTAGCAGAGCGACCATACTATAAAAATCTTTTCACCTTATCGGTTACCGACTACAAAGGCTGGGCATATGGTCTGAAAAAAGCAGGATATGCAACCAATCCGAGATACCCTAACATGCTGATTTCTAAAATAGAACAATACAACTTACAGCAATTTGATTTGATAAAAGAAGAAGATGTGTATGCAAAATTGGTAAGTCTTTATGGGCATTTCGATGCTCCTGAGGGAGGTTATTGGGTTAGCAGTAACAGCAATCCCAGTAAAAACACAAAAACAAGAATTACCCAAGAAAATAAAAAAGAAGAAAAAACGCAGACAATCAAAGAAGATGAAGCTATTCGGGTTATTTTAGCTTCGAACACTAATACGATCAAAGATAAAAAACACAACACTTCTGCAGCTATTCAACCAAAAGAAGAATTAAATCAAAGAGAACGCAATATTATTTTCAATAGTCAGCCAGAACTTCCTTCTTTACGTATGAAAAATCATCCCAACAACATACAATATGTTGTAGTGAAAAACGGAGAGACACTTGGATCGCTGGCGAAAATGTACAATACTGCACCTTCTAAATTAGCCCAATACAACGAAATTACCTTAGGATCTACCCTGCAAGAAGGTCAGATAATATTCTTTGGTATGAAAAAGACAAAAGGCACACAAGAGACTTATCAAGTGCGAGAAGGTGAAGATATGTATACGATTTCTCAGAAATTTGGGATAAAAGTAAACAATCTCTACAGAATCAATCGCATGGAGCCAGGAACACAACCAAAAGCAGGACAAATGCTAAGTCTGAAAAAAAGAATTAAAGCATAGACGACCAACCTTCCTTTTTTTTGGGAGGTTTTTTTTATGCTTTATATTCACGAAATTTGTTTACAAAAAATATACATATGATTTATCAAAGAAGTAGCGCTTTATTCAAAGAAGCACAAAATTATATCCCGGGTGGAGTAAACTCTCCTGTAAGGGCTTTTAAATCGGTTGGTGGAACACCTCTCTTCATCAAAAAAGCTAAGGGTGCCTATCTCACCGATGAAGATAACAGAAGTTATATAGACTATATCAATTCGTGGGGACCAATGATTTTGGGGCATACACACCCAGAAGTTCTTGCCGCTACAACAGAGCAATTGAAATCTGGTTTTTCTTTTGGGACACCAACAGAGCTAGAAACCGAAATCGCTCGATTGATTATTAGTTTAGTTCCGAATATAGACCAAATCAGAATGGTAAATTCTGGTACAGAAGCGTGTATGTCTGCGATTCGTTTAGCAAGAGGCTATACCAACCGAGATAAAATCATCAAATTTGAGGGTTGTTATCATGGGCATTCGGATTCTTTTCTCATCAAAGCTGGTTCCGGAGCAATAACTTTTGGCAATCCGAATTCACCAGGTGTTACACAAGGAACAGCCAAAGACACCTTATTAGCAAAGTACAACAACTTGGCATCAGTAGAACAAATATTCGAGGAAAATAAAGACCACATTGCTGCTATTATCATCGAGCCAGTTGCAGGCAATATGGGCTGTATTCTACCCGATCCAGAATTCTTAAAAGGACTGAAATCTTTGTGCGAAAAAAATAAAACTTTATTGATTTTTGACGAAGTAATGACAGGTTTCCGTCTTGACATTGCTGGAGCACAAAAAAGATTAGGGATTGATGCAGATATTGTTACTTTTGGTAAAGTAATTGGAGGTGGATTTCCGGTAGGAGCTTTCGCTGCACGCAAAGAAATTATGGACTTTCTTGCACCCAATGGCCCAGTCTATCAGGCCGGAACCTTGAGTGGAAATCCAATTGCAATGCGCGCTGGTTTTACGACACTCAACCTTCTGAAAGATGATTTGGATTTGTATAAACGAATCGATCTTGCAACCGAAACATTAACCAAAGAAATAAAAGCAATTCTTACCGAAAAAGGCATTGCTCATCAGGTAAACCAATTAGGCTCTATGATGTCTGTTTTCTTTGCAGAACACAAAGTAAATGATTTTGATACAGCACAAAAAGCAAATCATACCCTCTTCAATAAATTCTTTCATCATATGTTAGAAAACGGGGTTTATATTGCACCTTCTGGGTATGAAACATGGTTTATTTCCGACGCAATAAAGCAACCAGAGATAGACAAAACACTGGAAGCTGTGCGGTCTTTTTCTATGTAAGAAATACTAAATGTTGCAATAAAAAAAAAATCGTTTCAATACCGAAACGATTTTTTTCTTTATCAATTTAACTTATATAATAGCTACAGGACGCTTGTTTTCGTTAATGGCAACCAAAGTAAAGGTGCCTGTTATGGCCAACTCAGAGCCTTCTCTATACATACTCTCAATAAAAACTTCTATAAAAACCTTCATACTGGTCCTCCCTATTTCGGCAACTTTACCAACCACTTTTACGATTGTACCACTCGGTATAGAATGTTCGAAATTTATTTTATCACTTGAAACCGTAACGATAGGTTTTCTACTAAAACGAGTTGCCGTAAGGAAAGCTACTTCATCCATATAACTTAAGACTGTCCCACCAAACATAGTGTTGTGGTGATTGGTGTCTCCAGGGAAAACAGCTTTGTAGACAACGGTTTCAGCATTTTTTACTCTCTTTTGTAAGGCATCATCTTTTGACCATTCTTCAGATGTTATTTTATTTTTACGTTGCTTATCTTGTTCATACTTTTGTTCGATCAACAAAAAAACATCTTGCGTAATCTTCCCTTCTTGCAAAGATTCTTTTGCTTGTAGGTATTCTTCTTTGGTTATCATATGTTTAATTTTTTCTAATGAATTATGTAGGATTTAATCTACAAAAACTTTATCCCAAACGGATATCCGAAAAGAAACAAAAGAAATAAAACGAATATAAAATTTTTGCATAGTATTGATTATTCACACCCTACCATGCTTCGATGAATGAAGGTTTAGCCTCAATCGCGAAAGCATTTAATACTTAAAAAAGACCTGACTTAGAAGAAAAATTCATCACAGTTGCGCGACAGTTCAGGATTCCCACCTGATTCCATTTTAAGCTGGGCAAAAATACAATTAATCTTCTCATCGTACCAAAACAAACCTGAATATTTTTCCTTATTCTTGGCAATGTAATTGATATTGACCTATATGCTTCTTTATTTTTTTATAAAAATTATTTTTATGATAAGAAAACTTCTTCGTTTTGTTTTAGTTTTTATTGCATTTTTAGCAGGAATTACTTTCCTTTATTTGGCTACAGAATATATTCTCTCTAGAAAAACTGTTTTACCAAAGGAAACCGATAAGCCCACAAAACTAATATTCATTCGATCGAACAAGGTGCATACAGATTTGGTGCTTCCGGTAGAAACTTCTCAAATCAATTGGGCAAAATTATTCCCCTATACAGATACAAAAGGAAAAGATACGCATTTCGAATATGTTGGAATTGGATGGGGAGATAAAGGATTTTACCTAGATACCCCAGAATGGAAGGACCTGAAACCATCAACAGCTTTTGTAGCAGCTACCGGTTTGGGTGAAGCTGCATTGCATGTTACTTATTATAAAGACATGAAAGAAGATGAATTAACACGGGCTATATGGGTTTCTGATGCACAATACCAATCCATTATCAACTCGATAAAAGAAACAATAATCTGGCAAAATAATCATCCTATATACATCGAGACAAATGCACAATATGGCGAAGATGATGCTTTCTATGAAGCCAATGGTAAATATAGTATTTTCTATACTTGTAATACATGGACCAATAACGTACTAAAAAAAGCTGGATTAAAAGCTTCGTTTTGGGCTGCTTTTGATGATGGTTTAATGAGTCAATATCCATAAAAATATTCCTCATAGTGTAAACAAAGTTGTTATTATTCATGAGCACCTCAGAAAATACTTTCTAAAAACCACTAAAAGGCACAACTTTTGGATATATCAATACATATAAAATACAGAAATAATGCAAACAAACAGATTATCAAAAACAATAGAAAAAGCACTAAACAATCAAGTAACCACAGAGGCTTTTTCATCTCAAATGTATCTAATGTTGGCTTGTTGGGCAGATGAACAAAAGCTAGATGGTATAAAAGATTTTATGATGAAACATTCGCAAGAAGAACGAGTTCATATGGCAAAAATTATAGAATATATACAAGAAAGAGGAGGAACTGTAACTATTGAAGCCATCGAAAAGCCAGAGCCACAACCCAAAAATATTTTAGAATGTTTTGAAGCCGTTCTCCAACAAGAAATCGACAATACAACTGCCATCTACAAGATTGTGAAAATGAGCATGAAAGAAGAGGATTGGGCTACATGGAATTTCATGCAATGGTTAGTGAATGAACAAAGAGAAGAAGAAAAATTAGCACTAGATTTACTCGATAAAGTCAAACTAGCTGGTGGAGCCAAAATGTCTGATACTGCAAGATTCGAGCTTAACAATATTATTAGAAATACTGGACAAGAATTTCCAGTAGCCGATGATGTAAACCCATTGGAGTAGACTGATAAAACAACTGAACGAATTTAACAAAGGTTGGAGAGAAATCTCCTATCTTTGTTTTTATGGATAAAAAGACAGTCTTTTTCATTGGTTTGGTCTGGCCAGAACCTACTTCTTCTGCTGCCGGATGGCGAATAATACAATTGATAGAACTTTTCCTACAATTCGATTATAAAGTGATCTTTGGTTCATGTGCCCAGAAATCTGATTATTCTTTCCCTTTAAACTCTCTTTCGGTAGAAGAAATACAACTTAGTCTAAACGACGCAAGCTTTGATAATTATATCAAGCAACTTTTGCCAGATATTGTGGTGTATGATCGTTTTATAACCGAAGAACAATTTGGTTGGCGAGTAAAAGAATTTAGCCCAAAAAGTATCCAGATTTTAGATACTGAAGATTTGCATTTTCTCCGCGAAGCTCGAACCGAAGCATATAAAAATAAGACTACTGTTTCGCTTTTCCCCTTATCCACACTGGCTAAAAGAGAATTGAGCAGTATTTATCGATCTGATCTTAGTCTAATAATATCTGAAAAAGAAGAAAAACTACTAACAGAGCAATTTAACATTCCACCTGAACTTCTCTTTTATTTACCTTTTTTAGAAAAACTCAACAAAACTGAATACCTACCCAATTTCCATGAACGGAGTAATTTCTGTTTCATTGGTAATTTTATGCACTTACCAAATTACGAAACAGTGAAAATCATAAAAGAAATTTGGCCAACTATCAGAAAACAACTACCCAAAGCAGAAATGCATATATACGGAGCGTATTGCACAAAAAAAGTACAACAATTGAAACAACCCAAAGAAGGACTTTATGTTTTAGGCAGAACAGAAAACTCACAAAAAATGATACAAAATTATCGAATTCTCCTTGCACCCATTCCTTTTGGAGCCGGACTGAAAGGGAAGTTTATTGATGCAATGCATGCCGGCACACCCTCGGTGACCAGCCCTATAGGAGCTGAAGGAATTTGTGATGACGACTGGCCTGGTTTTTTTTTGGATGAAAATGATACCTACCAAAATCTAATAAACTTATACCTAGATGAAAAACTGTGGCACGAAAAACAAACATTAGGATATCAGCTTTTGAAACAAAAATTTGATCTAAATCTTTGGAGTTGCATTTTTAAAGAAAAAATTGACGATATTTCTAACAATATTCTCTCCTACCGAAATCAAAATATTGTAGGAACCTTGATGCAACAACAAGGATTGATGGCTACAAAATATCTGTCGAAATGGATCGAGGAAAAAAATAAATAAACGAAATCTACCCCTATGAAATCACTAGAAATAATTTTATTTATCCTTTTAACTTGTTCTATTCTCGTACTTCTATTGACGTTCTTTACATGGAAAAAAAACTATTTATCACCAAAAGAATATCAGTCTTTGAAAGATGACATCAAAACATCTGAAATTGAAAATTCTTATCTGAAAGAAAAAATCAACGAATTAGAAAACTCAATAAATAGTTTAAATAATCTACACAATAATCTGATTAACAAAAATATAGAAAATAAACTCCAAGCCGAAAATCTTAAAACTAAAGTAGGAAATTATTTAGAACAAATAGATCGTTTGCAAATTGATTTGTATGAAAAAGAAGAACAATTGGATTGGTTGAAGAAAGAAAAATTACTTTGGATTACAGAAAAATCGACATTAGAAGCAGAGAAAAAAAGCTTGCATGAAAAGCAGATTGAACAACAAAAATATTTTGAAGAATTACAACAAAAAGCTAAACTAGAATTTGAGCAATTGGCACAAAAAATATTGGAAGATAAAAGTGTGAAATTCAAAAATGAAAATTTTCAATCATTAGAAACTTTACTAAAACCTTTTCAGGAAGAAATTAGCTCATTCAGACAAAAAGTGAATGAAACATATGACAAGGAATCAAAGGAACGATTTTCTCTTTCAGATCGAATCAAAGAATTGGTACAGCAAACTAATTTGGTGAGCGAACAAGCCAATAATTTGGTCAATGCATTGAAAGGACAAACAAAACAACAAGGAAATTGGGGCGAAATGATTCTTGAGAGAATCTTGGAACAATCTGGTTTGGTACGCGATCGAGAATATTTTGTACAACAAACGATCAACGATGAGTACGGCAAACAACTTCGTCCTGATGTTTTGATTCAATTACCCGACGAACGAATAATCATTGTCGACTCTAAAGTTTCCCTCAATGCTTACGAACGTTTTTGTTCGACTGAAGATGTAGAAGAACAACAGAATCAACTGAATTTACATGTCTTGGCAATCAAAAAACATATACAAGACCTGAGTGAGAAATCGTACGATGATTTGACACAATCGCTAGATTTTGTGATGATGTTTTTACCGATAGAACCTGCTTATTTACTGGCAATGCAATCCGATCATGAGCTTTGGAGATATGCCTATGAAAAACGAATTCTTTTGGTAAGTCCTACAAATTTGATTGCAAGCCTAAAATTAATCGCCGATTTATGGAAAAAAGATTTACAAAATAAGAATGCAATTGAAATTGTGAATCAAGGAACAAAATTGCACGACAAGTTTGTGAATTTTATCCAAGATTTAGAAGACATTGGTAAAGCTTTAGGAGCTTCGCAAAATGCGTACGAAAATGCCTTCAAAAAACTAAGCACAGGCCGAGGAAACCTTATCAACCAGGTGGATAGAATGCGAAAATTGGGAGTAAAAACCAAAAAACAACTTCCTGATTATTTATTAGAAAATGATGATAAAGTGAATGAGATTGAACATAAAAACTCATAAAATGGCTCAAAAAACCAATGCAATTCGTTTATTAGATGTACACAAAATATCATATAAACTGCGAGAATATCCTACCAATATACCCGACATTAGTGCAAAAGGAGTTGCCGACTATTTATCAGTTCCATTAGATACAATCTACAAAACTTTGGTGCTCGAAGATGATAAAAAAGAACATTTAGTTGTGGTGATTGCTGGGAATGCACAAGTCGATTTTAAGAAAATTGCTAAATTTATCGGACGAAAAAAAGTAGAACTTTTACCACAAAAACATCTTTTTGGGTTGACTGGTTACGTTCATGGAGGTTGCTCTCCTATTGGCATGAAGAAAAAATTGCCAACTTTTATAGATCAATCAGCAAAAAAGCTGGATACAATTACAGTAAGTGGTGGAAAAATTGGCCTACAGTTACTTATCAACCCAACTGATTTAGCCAACTTTTTGGATGCACCTTTTACAGCTATTGCCATCTAATTCACGGTATCTTCTACATATTTATTGGTTGCAGCATGCAGACCGAATAAGAACATGATTACAATACAAACGGCTAAAAAGTAAAAAGACATACGCCAAGAAGAATCCCAATCATGTAGTCTCTCAAAAATTGGTGGTCCAAATGTTGCAACTAAATATCCTACAGACTGTACTAATCCTGAAACTTTGATAGCAACAGCACTTAATCTGGTTCGCACAGAGAAGAACAAAGTTGATAAAATAAACACTAACCCGTTTGCATTATTACTGCAAAGTATTTAACTATAATAAAATAACGATTGGATACCCATAAAAACTAATATTCCACGCATGAGAAAAGCGGAAAAGATTTAGGTTTAAGTGTAGAACGGGTAATTTACCCGAAAGATTATTGATTTTGGTAAAAAGCAACTCTAATCCGATTACCAACAAAGCTAACAAACCTGAAATCAACCAAATACCCATCGAAGTTTTCCACCCAAAACCAGTCCATTTGCCAATCTTTGTGCCATAGCCTGACGCAAAAGCAGCTGTAAAATTCGTGGCAACGGCGAAAATACCAGTCATTAGACCAATATGTTTAGGAAATCTATTTTTTGATATAACCTGGTGGAATCACATTTCCGATACAAATCCCTACTCCTATCAAAATAGAACGAAATACAAAGTACTTATCGTTCCGAAAACACGTAGAAAAAGTTCAAAACACAGAATAATTAACGCATAGAATAAGGAGTGAATGATAACTAATTTTTGAGAAAATCGACTAATCAAAACCGAAAAACCTGCAAACATATGCAGACCGGCGATTTTTCATAAAGATTGAATACTTTTTTCTATCGGCACAAAAATAGGCCTAATAATATAGTTTATTTTGCCATTTTCTTTTACCAACAAATTTTTACCAGTAATGCAAAAGCGACCGACCGATTTTACCCATACAACTGTACGCTAAATTGCAGATTTTTACGTAATTTTGGTTTCTCATGATTGCAGAAAAAATTTATTCTTTCGTAGAAGAAAATTATGGTCAGAAAGCCGCAAACTCTTTAGAAAAATTAGCAGAAAGTGGCTCGAATAGAAGTTATTATCGTTTTTGGGATGAGAACGGTTCTAAAATTCTTACCTATTCTTCGGATGTTGCTGAGAATAAAACCTTTTTCTATTTCACTCAATTACTCGATCGAGTGTATCCAGAAATTGCACCTAAGGTTTATCAAATTAATACAGACAAAGACTTGTATATTCAAGAAGATTTAGGGACGACTTCTTTGATGGATTTGGTGAAAGAAAACTCACCTGATGTCGATAATTTATACCGAAAAGTTATCACAAAACTCATCGAATGTCAGCTTGGGCTACATCAACTAATTGATTATAACCGTTGTTATAGTTATCAAGATTTCGATCAGGTTTTGTCTTTACGAGATTTATTTCAATTTAAGTTTTATTTTCTAGACGCTTTATCTATCCCATTCACCCCTAATGCTTTACTACATGATTTCGAAAAGTTTTCTCTTGATTTCGAAAGGCTCGAGCCCAAAGGATTTATATTCAGAGATTTCCAGTCGAGAAATATCATGATTAAGCAAAACACACCTATGTTTATCGATTACCAGGGAGGATTAAAGGGGCCGATATTGTATGATTTGGTATCACTGATTTGGCAAGCTAAAGCCAATTTTTCTGATCAGAAAAAAACAAATTTATTACACGAATATTTGCAACAACTGAGAATTTTTCGGTCAGATTACACCAATGAAATGTTATACGAAACGTATCATTATTGTGTGGTTATACGTGTTTTACAAACCCTAGGCGCATATGGTTTACGAGGACTTATCGAGCGTAAACCGCACTTTTTAGACAGTATCCAGTTTGGGTTAGAGAACCTGAAGAAGATTGTCGACTTTCCAATCCTAAAAAAATATCCGGCACTTTTATCAATAATTCATCAATCGACTTTGCCCGAAACCACTTATCAAATAAAACAAATAATTCATGGTCACACCACTCAACATTAATGTAAGAAGCTTTTCATATAAAAGAGAAATCCCCAAAGATTCTTCTGGAAACGGCGGAGGATTTGTATTCGACTGTCGAGGAATTCTCAATCCAGGTCGATTCGATCAATATAAAACTTTAACAGGTCGCGATCAGGAAGTGATAACTTTTCTAGAAGAGAAAACCAAAGCTCCTGTATTTTTAGAAGGCGTAAAAAAAGTGATTAGTATTTCTATCGAAGATTATATCGACCGAAATTTCAACAATTTAGAAATAAACTTTGGTTGTACTGGTGGACAACACCGCTCGGTGTATTGTGCCGATCAGATAGCAATGTATATCAAAACGCATTATCCAAGTGTACAGGTGAATGTGCAGCATATAGTCCAAGAAGAAAAAAACTGGATCAATCTTCCTTATTAATTTTTATATTATTATTTTGAAATGAAAGCCATGTTATTCGCCGCTGGTTTGGGCACTCGTTTACAGCCGTTTACCTTGTCGCATCCTAAAGCTTTGGCAGTAGTCAATAATCAAACACTGTTGCAGCGAAATTTAACCTACCTCCAACAAAACGGGATAGATGAAGTGGTGATCAATACACATCATTTTGCCGAACAGATAGAAAAATATCTCGAAGAAAATGAATGTTTTGGTATGAAAATCCGATTGATTTTCGAAAAAGATATATTAGAAACTGGTGGTGGTTTGCTCAACGCTAGAGAATACTTCACAGAAGATTTTGTAGTGATGAATGCGGATATTCTAACGAAATTCTCACTAAAAAAATTGATCGACTTTCACCAGAAGTACAAGCCAATTGCTAGTTTAGCAGTAAGCAAAAGAAGCTCGTCTCGGAAATTGCTTTTTACAGAAGAAATGCGATTACAAGGTTGGCGAAATCTAACAACTGAGGAAGATATCATCGTTAATCCAAGGCTAAAACTGCACGAATACGCTTTTAGTGGCATACATATTTTACGATCAGATATTTTTGACAAAATTACCGAAGAAGGAAAATTTTCGATCATGAAAAGCTATATGCGTTTGATGAAAGAAAACTACATTTTAGGATACGATCATACAGGTGATTACCTTATCGATGTCGGAAAACCACAAAGTATTTTAGAGGCCGAAAAATATTTCAGATAAAAAAATCTATTCTAAGTATACTTTTCGTATTGGTTTTATAAAAATTGCGATCAGGATTACGGTTAAGATTGTCATACTACCACCGAAAATAATTGCTGGGACCAACCCTAAAATTGTTGCCGCTACCCCACTCTCTAAAGCGCCTAATTCATTGGATGAGCTAACGAAAATAGAGTTAACGGAAGAAACTCTCCCTTTTAGGTTTTCGGGTGTTTTGAGTTGTAGAATACTTTGTCTTATCACCATGGATATTGCATCGAAACAGCCTGCCAACATTAAAACAATAAAACATAGCACAAGGTTTCTCATCAAACCAAAAGAAATAATCGATAAACCGTATAAACCGATAGTACCTAATAGTTTTGGCCCAACGTTTCCTCTGAGTAATGATGGGATAAAAGACAAAAGCAGTAGCATAATGAGCGAGCCAATTCCGTGTGCAGAGCGCAATAAACCGAAAGTTTCTGAGCCTTGATTCAGAACTTTATTTACAAAAGCGGGCAATAGAGATTCTGCACCACCAAAGAAAACGGCAAACATATCTAAGCTTAGAACAGCCAAAATAATGGGAGAAGCCCAGATAAACTTCAGTCCTTCCTTTATACGCTGCCAAGGGCTTTCTTCTGATAATTCTTCTGATTTTTGAGGTGGTTTTGTCGAAATCAATAAACACATTATCATAGAAAGCACCATCATCGAGAAGGCAGAAATTAGTGTAATTTCTATTCCATAATGCGCCAATATTACGCCGCCTGCCAAGGGACCGAGAACAGACCCAATCATGAAAGCGGAAGACGAAATCGGGATTGCCTTGGTATAATTTTCTTTGCGCACGACCAAAGCTAATAAAGCAAACAGTGCCGGTCCGCTGAAAGCTCTTGTTAGGCCTAATACAAAAAAACAAAAGTAACAAAGTGCCAAATAGTAATTGATCCCTAGATGGTTTCTAACGGTTGGAAAATGTATTATCATTAATAAAAAAGAAATGAGCATATAGGTAGCAATGGAAAGAATGAGAATCTTTCGTTTATCGATTTTATCCACCAATTGTCCTGCATAGAATGCGGTAAGCAATATGGGTGCAAACTCGAACAAGCCGATGAGACCTAGAAAAATTTCTTTTCTGGTAACTTCGAAAATTTCATAAGCCACCGATGTACTTTGCATAAAAAGAGCAAAGATGAGTGCAAAACGCAAAAATATGAATGGAATGAATTCTTTATTTTTCCAGATGGAAATATTTTTCTTTTGAGCTGTCATTCTAATCTATTAATAGGCAAATGTACAGTGAATTTCTTCAAAAAAAAGATTAATTATGATGAGTAAAATGTTTGCTTTATTTATTTGTTTTTTAGATATCCAATTACAGTTTCTGTTATATAACAATTTCATCAAAAAAAATTATAGAAACAAGAAAAACTTAACAATTATTTGCTAAGTTTTTTCTTTCCACACAGTGGCTCTATAATATCGCACCCATACCTTTGTTTTTATGGTCTCTTAAAAACCACTCTAGTGAAATTATTATTTCTTTTTCTATATTTTTTTATAATCCGGCTGGTGCAGTACCAAAAACTCGATTTCCTCCATTAAAATTTACGACATGATCGTTCAATACATTCACCAAAGAGTTGTTGATTATTAGACAAGTGATTTCCCAAGTTCCGTTGATTTTAGTGTTCAGATCAGTTGCTATTCGTCTTGGCGAACCACCTGCGAAATCGGCATGCAATACCCATTCTAATTTATTTGTAGTTTCGTTTCGTTTCATTCTACTTGCATATACTTGGAATGGATTGTAGCCTGTAAAAGCTTTTGCATTGGCATTATTTTTATCCTTATATTCAATTAAGTTATTGCTATATAATGTTACTCCTTGGCTACCATTAGGATCATAAAATCTAGAACCAATTACGGCAACGGTGTATTTATCCAAGTCGATACCTGTAAAATAACTTTCTACCCAATCTCCATCTACATTACTTAGTTTAAAAGTTATGATATTCATAGGTGCAATTGTATGATCTTGCCCTGTATTCCCTACGATTTTTAGCTCTCCTGTGACATTGTTTCTCACCACAAGAGAAAGCCCGTTTTATCCTCTGTATAGCTCGCCTCACCTACAATTACATTACCTTGTACGTCTAGTGTGGCTTGGGGATTATCGGTATTGACCCCCATTTGTGCTTGGAGCGATAAGATAGAACTCCTAACAAGAGAAAAGAAAATTTCTTCATAAACAATATGATTTTTAAAAAATTTGTGCAGATTTAACATTTTTTCTCTAAAAATCAGGTAAAATGACATGTTTTTTATCAATAAAACTCAAATAATGACTTTTCCCCTTACATTGTAAGTATATTTTTTTCGATAATTAAAAAGCAATTTCTAAACGAAGAATACAGCTAAAAAATAGATTGGGATAAAAAAAGTTAGCCAAAAAGGCTAACCGCTACATCTTTAATAGAATAGACAATGAAAAAATGCCCTAATTTTCATCAGCATTCCCAGAAGAAGTTTTTAAAAGGGAGTAATTTTGTGCCTTGTTCTATGGCAATTAGAGAGAAGAAAAAGCTTATTTCATCAACAGTAACTGACTATCCTCAAAACTTTTTACCCAATGTTTGATGTTTGGTTCAATGTTCTGAAAATTTCCAGGTTCTAAAACTACTTGACAACCTTTTTCATCTTCATAAGTCACTTTACCTGTTACACATAGCAAAACTGCAGGTATAGCGGTGGTGTGCTCTGGTAACAATCCGTCTTTTTTCAGATACAGACTGCGTGTTACGCCTTCTTTTCCTTCAAATAATATGCTCACACTTAATTGCTTATCGGTTCTATGCAAGGAATTCAAATGTTTAATTTCTGCCATGGTTTGTAAGTTTAGAAGTTAGTTTCTACTGTACATCAAATTTAATCAAAATAAAGCAATTAGGCAACAAAAAAGAGCAACATGGTTGCTCTTAAATATAGCATTTATAGGTAGTTAACAAACAAAAGAAAAATAACTACTTCCCGATACAGAACTTTCCGAAAATAGTCCCCAATATATCTTCATCTACATCAATTTCTCCAGTTATTGCACCTAGATAGTCCAAACCTTCGCGAAGATCCATCGCCAATAAATCTGTGGGTATTCCATCTTGCATACCTTGTCGTATTTTATGCACTTGTGCCAAAGTTTTTTGCAACGCATCAAGATGTCTAGAGTTCGAAACTATCGTATCGTCGGTGTTGTTCAAGAGCTGAACTTGATCAAATAACTTTTCTTTCAAAGTTTCTATATTGTACTTTTCTTTTGCCGAAATTTCTAAGTGAATAACTTCCTTAAACTCATCTTTTATCGCTTGTGGTATTACATCTCTGTCCGATTCTATGTCGATTTTATTAGCAATATTGAAAACAATTTTACCTTTCGATATCAATGCTTCTAATTGGTTCGCAATCTGATTGTCTGCCATGATATTCGAATCATACAGATACAATACAATACTGGCTTTGTCTATTTTTTCGAAAGTTTTCTCTATTCCGATTTGTTCTATTTTGTCGCCAGCTTCTCGAATTCCGGCTGTGTCTATGAAACGGAATCCGATTCCATTAATGTACAATACTTCTTCTATCGTATCGCGTGTTGTTCCTTCAACATCAGAAACTATCGCTCTTTCTTCATTGAGCAGAGCATTGAGCAAAGTCGATTTTCCGGCATTCGGTGCGCCAACAATCGCTACAGGAACGCCATTTTTTATGACATTTCCGTACACAAAAGAATCGGATAAACGCTTTAAAACTTCTTGCAATTCATCCAGCAAAGCATATAGTTTTGTGCGATCTGCAAACTCTACATCTTCCTCAGAAAAATCTAACTCTAACTCGATCAATGCTGCAAAATTCACAATTTGTTCGCGTAAATCTTTAATCTGGTTAGAGAAACCTCCTCGCATCTGTTTCATGGCAATTTCGTGCGATGCTTTGGAGTCAGAAGCAATCAAATCAGCAACAGCTTCAGCTTGTGTCAAATCCATTTTCCCATTCCAAAATGCCCGAAAAGTATATTCGCCAGGATTTGCGTTTCTGATTCCATTTTTGTTCAAAACCTCCAATACTTTCTGTTGAATATACATCGATCCGTGTGTAGATATTTCGACAACATCTTCTCCAGTATAGGAGTTCGGACCTCTGAAAACTGTAAAAAGTGCTTCGTCTATAAGCACCTCTTCATCAATAAAATAACCCAAATGAACCGTATGTGAATCTACTTCGAGCAAAGATTTTTCGCCAAACTTCGACCGAAATAAAGTGTTTACTTTTTCGATTGCCTCTGGGCCAGAAACACGGATCACCGCGATAGCACCCATTCCATTTGCTGTAGCTAAAGCACAAATTGTATCATTAGAAATCATATCGTATGTTTGGAGTTTGTTATACAAATTTACATAATTTGATCCGAATCTAGTCCATTGAAAACTGTAAGATGGTTTTTCTTTTCGGTAGGATATTCTCAATGACGATTCGATACATAACTTACCAAAAATACTTTCATAAGCAGTCTTCTTTATACGGAAAAACAGACGTAGGATGCTTTTTCTTGTACCGAAGTATCAATTGCATGGCATAATAGCTGCTTTCGCATCGATCGTTTGCTTGTACAATATCTACTAAATTTACAGAATATTTCGGATCAAAAAAACCTTTTGCATATAGTTGGTTGTTTTTTACCAAAATATACGATTGTTCCTCTGTATTCCTACCCTTTCCGAGCACAAAAAAAGAATTCATTTTATCGGTAAAACTTTTCTTCATTTCTGCTACTCTTTGGTTATATTCGGTAGGATTTTCTAGAGTTTGCGTTTTTAGTAAAGCATTTTTATCTTTTTTATCGAACGGATCTTCATTATAAAAATAACACAATAAACGATTAAGATTAAATTCATTAATCTTATCTAGTAAGCTTTGTGTAGCATCATACACGCGATCGAAATACGCAAAACATGTTGTTTGTGGAGTTGTTTTCACCAAAGCTATTCGCTCGTAACCAGCTTGATCGATATAAGAGGTTAGCCCAAATTTCGGATTCAATCCTTTCAACGCACGATTATACTTTGGCCAATACCGCCTGATGTATTCTTGTTCTGTTAACAAAGCCATCAATTCATTTCCTGTCTCTAAAAAATCTATAGTATAGATATCATTGAGGAAATCTTGTCTTCTTTGCCCGGCATTGTTTCCAGCGAAATGATCGTTCACTCGTTTTCGGATGTTGATTGCTTTTCCTATGTAAAGAAATTTATTGTCTTTACTTTTAAAAAAATAAACTCCAGAAGTTGTAGGTAAATGTTCTAAGTTCTGATGCTTCAAATTACTGGGTAAACGAAGAATCTTCGCGTTTGTTTTGCTCATTTTCTCGATCCACCGTTCTTGATCATTTTGTAATAATTGTTCGAAAAGAATGGTCGTAGCCTTTGCATCCCCCGCTGCTCTATGTCGATCATGCAATGGAATATTTAGATTTTTGCATAGCGACCCTAAACTATAACTTGTGTAACCAGGAAAAATTTTTCGTGCCAAACGTACGGTGCATAATTTTATTGGTTTCCAATCTATTCCTACATCCAAAAATTGTTTATGAAGAAAAGAAAAATCAAAACTTACATTGTGTGCTACAAAAATAGCCTTCTCTAAATAACTATACACATCTTTGGCAACTTCATCAAAACGTGGAGCATCGACCAGCATTTCGGGTGTGATTCCGGTAAGTGTTTGGATATGAAAGGGAATCGGTTTTTCGGGATTCACCAAGGTTTGATATTCGTCTATAATCTCTTTTCCGTTGTGCAAGAAAATTGCGATTTCTGTTATTCCGCCATGTGCTGCAGCACTTCCGTTGGTTTCTATATCGACAATTGCATACAACGGTTGTTCTGATTTTTGTTTGAGCATACGTAAATTTCGCAATTTATTGAGAAAATTTTGGATAAAAAACGTTAAAAATTACCTCAATAGAAACCTCCTTTTCTTATTTTTTGTTTAAAACCATACGCACAATGACGGCAATTATTCCCACAACAACGCCCCTTTTGGTAATGATAAAATTCTGTAAATACCCAATATTGCCCTTCTATATAATAATGAATTTGTGGAATAAACATAGTGCGATCGGTAGGAAAGGGATATTGTTTAGCTAACTCTGCGTACTGATCTAATGCTTGTAAACAATTCGTACACAAACAATCGTAGTAAGTTTTGGCTAGAAACTCTTGGGTTTCGGCTTTCAATTCTACTGAAGAACAACCACATACAGAAACATTATTGGTTTGACAGCAAAAAATTTCGCCACAGCGTTGACACTTTTTATTTTCCATTTCATTTTTCGTTTCAACTACAATTTTAGCGATATTATTTTATTTGCTAAAGGATATCACAAATAAAATGAAGTCTATTATAGAGAGAATCCGTAAATTTATGGCAACAAAATTCTTGTTGGTTTTGTTCATATCCTACCAATAGGAAAACAGAACTGAACAGAAATTTTGTTGATTTACTTCAAATACTAATCATTTAAAATTAAACATTCTAACAATGAATATTTACAAAGAACGTTTAGCGCTTCTCCGTGAAGAAATGAAAAAAAACGGCGTACACGCAACCATTATTCCAGGAACTGATCCACATATAAGCGAATATTTAGCCAAACATTGGCAAGAAAGAAATTGGATTGCAGGTTTCACAGGTTCTGCTGGTACAGCTGTAGTCACTTTGGATAAAGCAGCTCTTTGGACCGACTCTCGCTATTTCATCCAAGCCGAAAATCAACTAGCTGGCACTTCTTTTTCTTTAATGAAAGATCGCATGCCCGACACGCCCGATATTATTTCTTGGTTGAAAAGTGAACTCAGAGAAGGCGAAAAACTCGGTTTAAACCCTCAAATGTTTACGCATCAACAATTTACATCTTACCAAAAAAGCTTATCAAGCAAAAATATTTCGATACAATCTGTTGATTTAATCGATGTTATTTGGACCGATCGCCCAGCACTGCCAAACAATCTTGTAGAAATATATGAAGAAAAATATGCAGGTAAATCTGCGCAAGAAAAGCTAAAAGACGTTCGAGCAGAAATGCAAAAAGTAGATGCCAATATCTATGTTATCGCAAGTTTGGATGAAATTGCGTGGCTACTAAATATCCGCGGAAGCGATGTAAACTTCAATCCTTTGGTAATTTCATATGCGGTAGTAGAAAACAATTCGGTAAATTTATTTATAGACGAACAAAAGCTCGACAATAAAGCCAAAGAATATTTAGACTCTATAGGTGTTTGGGTAAAACCATATTCATCGATTACAGATTTTTTATCTCAGCTTGATGCACAGTCTAAAGTGCTTTTTGATTCTACCCGCTTGAATCAATCTTTGTATGAAGCACTTCCTAGCACGGCAAAAGTTATCGAAACTTTATCGCCAATTACTTTACTTAAAAGTATAAAAAACGAAATCGAAATCGAAGGGATTCGTCAGGCGATGATCAAAGATGGAGTTGCATTAACGCAATTTTTTATTTGGCTAGAAAACAACATCGACAAGTCTATAACCGAGTATACCGTAGGTGAAGAGTTGCTAAAATACAGAGCAAGACAAGATTTGGCAAAAGGACCAAGCTTCGGGACAATTTGTGGTTATGCAGCAAATGGCGCGATGAATCATTACAGTGCCAAAAAAGATACAGCAGCCCTCTTGGGCAGAGATGCTTTGGTGTTGATTGATTCTGGTGGTCAATATTTAGATGGAACAACCGATATTACCCGAACCATGAAGTTCGGTGAGCCGACCGAAAAAGAGAGAAAAGATTATACTTTAGTTTTGAAGGGTATGATTGCACTTTCTTGTGCAAAATTTCCGCATAATACACGAGGTTCGCAGCTCGACGTTTTGGCAAGACAATTTTTATGGCAAAATAATCTAAATTTCGGGCACGGAACAGGTCACGGTGTTGGGCATTATTTATGTGTACATGAAGGACCACAAAATATCCGTACCGATGAAAATCCTACCGTTTTACAAGAAGGTATGATTGTGTCTAACGAACCCGGAATGTACCGTGATGGCGAATATGGTATCCGAATTGAAAATCTTATTTTGGTTCGAAAAACTGAGAAAACATCTTTCGGAATTTTTTATGAGTTCGAGACTTTGACGCTCTTCCCTATTGATACCAACCTGATTGACAGGACGTTATTTACAGATTCTGAAAAAGAATGGCTAAATAATTATCATCAAATGGTGTATGATCGTTTAAGTCCGAATCTTAGCGAAGATGAAAAATCTTGGTTAAAAGAAAAGTGTAAAACTTTATAAAAAATTAAGTTTATTGGTATAATAAAATCCGATTCATTTTTGAATCGGATTTTTTATAGCATTGTTTTTTTTTGTTTCTTTAGCGCGCAATGTTTACAGCACGTGTTTCACGTATTACAGTTACGCGTACTTGCCCTGGATACGTCATTTCATTTTGGATTTTATCCGAAATCAAAAACGACAACTCAGCTGCTTTGGCATCATCAACTTTTTCACTTTCGACCATTACACGTAATTCTCTACCGGCTTGTATAGCATATGCTTTTTCTACTCCATCAAAATTCAATGCAGTAGTTTCTAGATCTTTTAATCGTTGAATGTAAGATTCTAATACTTGACGACGTGCTCCAGGTCTAGCACCTGAAATAGCATCGGCCACCTGTACGATTGGTGCAATTAATGATGTCATTTCTATTTCATCGTGGTGAGCACCAATTGCATTCACAACGTCTGCATTCTCTCCATATTTTTCTGCCCATTGCATTCCTAAAATTGCGTGAGGCATTTCTGACTCTTGCTCCGGAACTTTCCCAATATCATGCAATAAACCTGCTCGTTTTGCTAGTTTTGCATTCAGACCTAGTTCTGCGGCTAGTGTTCCGGCAATATGAGCTACTTCTCTAGAGTGTTGCAGCAAATTCTGCCCATACGAAGAACGGTATTTCATCCTACCTATTATGCGAACCAAATCTTTGTGTAATCCATGGATACCTAGGTCGAGAATTGTTTTCTTTCCTACCTCGATAATTTCATCCTCGATTTGTTTTGTTGTTTTGGCAACTACTTCTTCGATGCGTGCAGGATGTATACGACCATCGGTCACTAATCGGTGCAGTGACAGGCGAGCAATTTCTCGTCGAACAGGATCAAAACATGATAATATAATTGCCTCTGGTGTGTCGTCTACGATAATTTCTACACCTGTAGCAGCTTCTAGTGCACGAATATTTCTACCTTCTCGCCCAATAATTCTACCTTTTATTTCGTCCGATTCTATATTGAAAACAGATACTGCGTTTTCGATTGCTTGTTCTGTTCCGATTCTTTGAATTGCTTGTATAACAATTTTTCTTGCTTCATTTCTAGCGTTCAACTCGGCTTCTTCCATTATTTCCTGAATATGAGCCTGAGCTTTAGTTTTGGCTTCGTCTTTCAGAATTTCCATCAACTCTGCACGTGCTTCATCTGCAGAAAAATGAGAAATTTTCTCTAATGTTTCTACTTGTTTTTTGTGCATAGAGTCTACCTCTCGTTGTCGAATATTCAGCTTTTCTGTGCGTGCTTTGATGTTTCCTTGCTCAGCTTTCAAGCCATCTTTAGCTTTTTGCACTTCGGCTAAATCACTCTTTACACGGTCTTCGCGTTCTTTTAGTCTGAATTCTTGATCAGCAATTTTTCTTTCGCGCTGATTTACCGACTCTTCGTGTTTTGACTTTAATTCTAAAAATTTCTCTTTTGCCTGAAAAATCTTCTCTTTCTTAATGTTTTCTCCTTCTTTTTGTGCTTCTTTAATTAAAGCATCGGCTTGCTGTTTTGCTTGTTCGATGAGTAATTGATTCTCTTTATCAACTGATTTTTTCGATAAAAAGTATCCTATTGCAGCACCGACCAATAAAGCAATTACGCCAATTAATACTTCCATAGTTGTTTATAGTTTCTGATATAAATAAAAAAAAAACCTACATTAGTCATCTAATTGCGTTAACTCCTGAAAACAGGATTTGAGTTAGTCCGCCAGTCAATAATCCGCTGTCAATATAAAATTGTACCCTAAGGTTGCGGCCCGCTTTCCGGACGGTGTTCACTCGGTAACATAATAAGTGTTGAGTTAACCAAATTGCTAGAACTAATGTAGGAATATCGGTTGCACCGTAGTGCAAAAAGAACTTCTCGTTTGTTTATTATTTGTTTGCCAAAGTTTCGTCTATTCTTTCTACCAATTCATCTATTCGATGGTGAGGAATAGCTTCTACATTTTTAGCTTCTCGTCTTGTTTTGAAATCTTTTATCGCATATTGTATCAATGCCATAGCCAATCCGTCTTGTTTATCAGATACTGCATACTCTTCTTCAAACAACTTCAACGTATCATTTATTTCTTTTGCAGCTAACCGAGCAATCTCTTCATCTTCTAAGAGAATCGTCAGGGGATATTGTCGCCCAGAAATGGTTAATTTTATACGCTGCGTACTCATGATTGTCTATTTTTTATTTGAGCAATACATGCATCTACTTCTTTTATCAATTTATTCATCCGGAGTTTCATTAGCTTTTTATACTCCTGATTCCCTCCCATGGCGTTCATCATCTTTAGATGAGTCACTTGGTCTGATAAGGCGATATTTTCTGTTCGTGTTTCTTTTAGTTTCTCTTTCAGCAAATCAATTTCTTCCTGTAAAGAATCACGCTCTGATCGTATATTTTCATAACGCTCAACAAGGGCTATAATTTTAGCTTCTAAATCTCTGAATCCTAAAGTTTTATTCCCCATTGAGAGTTTGGTTTTGTTCTAGCTCTGTATGCAAATTTAAACTTTTTTTAATATGAGTACAACTTTTAAACTGCGTTTTCTAAAATTTCTTCTTATTTATTTCGATTTAAAACATTTTCACGTATATTCTTTATCTTTTTCCAACTCAAACTATCCATCATACTAACTATATTTTCTTTAGGTTTATACCTGAAATAATCGAATGTTTTAACAATATTTTTATATTTGCTATCCGACTAACAAATTTAGACAACATCTTATGAAACTAAATTACAGAAAAGTATTTGTGTTGACAACTCTTTTGGGTTTGGGTTTTGTTTTCGGACAAAAAGAAGCTTTTCCACCTTCTGACTCTTATCCTAAGGGTGATTTTATCAATCCATTAACCATTACCAATTACCTTTCTGGAAACTTTGGAGAATTACGTACAAACCACTTTCATTCTGGCTTAGATATTAAAACGCAACAACGAGAAGGCCTGAAAGTTTTGGCTGTCGGAGATGGATACATATCGAGAATAAATGTTTCACCAACAGGCTATGGTAACGCTCTGTATATCGATCATCCGAACGGATACACAACCGTATATGCTCACTTGCAAAGTTTTCATTCTCATATTGATGAATTTGTTAGGAAACATCAATATCAACAAGAAAAATTTGCTGTAGAAATTTATCCAAACCCTAATGAACTTGTAGTAAAACAAGGAGATTTAATTGCTTTGAGTGGCAACACTGGAGGTTCTGGTGGACCACATTTACACTTCGAGATTCGGGATACAAAAACAGAAGAACCTATCAATCCATTTTTTTTCGGTTTCGATGTTCCCGACACACAAAAACCGCAACTTTCTGCTATGTATGTTTACCCCCTAAACGGTAGTGTAAACGGCAAAAAATCAAGAGTTATGGTGTCAGCAGGCTCTACTGTAAATGCAACTGGAAAAATAGGTTTTGGTGTAAAAACGTATGACCGACACAATGGAGCACATAATAATAACGGCACATATCAGATATCGATTTTTGTAGATAATGAGCAAATTTATGGTTTCACGGCAGAACGTTTAGCTTTTGATGAAACGAGAGCTATAAACTCGGTATGCGATTACGAGGATATACAAAAGAATAATAGTTGGGTATATCAATCAGCGATAGAAAAAGGAAATCCCTTACGGTTATTTTCTAATGTGAAAGAATACGGAACCTTGACCCTAGAAGACAAACTTTATACTATAAGAATAGTGGTTTCGGATTATGCAGGGAATCAGACTAGTAAGTCTTTCAGGGTAAATGGTAAAGCGCTTTTCGAGGAAGAAAAGCCAAACAAAGAAGGTGAAACAATGTTTTGGAATCAAGAAAACGAACTGGTAACAGAAGATATGGCCTTGTTTTTTCCTCAAGGTGTTTTCTATAGCGATTTTCAGTTATCCTACCGAAAAGAAAACGATAAGCATTTTGTTGGTGACTATTATACGCCTCTGCATACGCGTTATACAATGAAAATGAGACCACCCGAATCTATTTCTGTGGCACAATTAGACAAGGCAGTTATCGTACGCCAATATATGAGAAGAGGTAGTTGGCGAAAAGAATACCTCACTACAGAACTGAAAAATGGACATCTAATTGCCGAACCAAGAGATTTTGGTAATTTTTCGGTAGAATTGGATCTTACAAAACCAACCATTACACCACTAAATATAAAAGAAGGTAGTACATTTAGCAACTCGAATTACCTTATAAAATTTAGGATAAAAGATAATCAATCGGGGATAAAAGAATATAAAGCCTATGTAGATGGAAAATGGATTTTAGCCGTTTACGATAAAAAAAATGATTTACTCAGTATAGATTTAAATAAAGAAAATGTGTCTATTGGCACTCATAATATAGAATTAACCGTGCAGGATGAAAAAAACAATATTGCAACTTACTCAGCTAACTTCTCTAAGAGCTCTTAGCACTTTAGGAGTTTTTCTTATATCGAGCACTCTGTTTTCGCAAACAGCTAACATCAAAGGAAAAATAGTCGATGAAAATCATTTACCTTTAGAAGATGTTGCGATCATGGTTGGCGATCAGGAAGTGTATTCGGATATGGACGGAAACTTTCTTATCGAAATTCCATCCAATACCGATGTCGTTTTCACGGTGACCGCAGACGGTCGTTTGCCGTATAAACAAACCCTGAAATTAGGTGATCATCTTACCAAAGAAATTTTTGTAAAATTGGTTGAAGACCCGAAATCGAGGATCGAATTACAAGGTGCAGAAATTACCTTTCAACGCAGAACAACGCCTTTGCAAAGTGTAGCCTTAAGTGCAAAACAAATGACCGAAGGTCCAAGCCTCACAGGCGGAGTAACCGATATTCTAAAAACCTTACCCTATGTAAGCTCTAACACAGAATTGAGTTCACAGTATATGGTACGTGGAGGAAATTATGACGAAAATCTAGTCTATGTAAACGGAATGGAAGTTTACCGCCCACAACTTATCCGTTCTGGAGAACAAGAAGGACTAGGTTTTGTAAACCCGAACATGACCCAAAATATCAACTTCTCTGCAGGTGGTTGGGAAGCCAAATATGGAGACAAAATGTCATCTGTTTTAGATATCATCTATAAACAACCCACCCAATTCGAGGGCCAATTCGAGGCAAGCATGATGGGCGGAAGCTTAACGCTTGGGCATGGTACTCGCGATAGAAAGCTTTCGGCAATTGTAGGTGGACGTTATCAAAACAGAAACCTCATCCTTAATACCCTAGATGGCGACACAGATTTTACCCCTCAATACTATGACATTCAATCTTTTATAAATTATCAACTAAACAAAAAGTGGAATATAAATTTTTTAGGGACATTTTCTAAATCTCGGTACGAAATGAAACCTAATACACGAAATACGTATTTCGGCGGTTTTGAGAATCCCCTCCTTCTCACTATTCACTATAACGGAAAAGAAGACGATAAATTCCAAACAGAGACCGGAAATTTACAATTCAATTACAAAGCAAATGAGAAACTCGATTTAGCCGTAGATTTATTTGCTTACCACTCGAAAGAACAAGAATACTTTGATATACAAGGCGCTTATCTTATTTCTGAAGTTGACACGGACGGAAATCCGACGCAAACCTATGATGTTGGCTCGCAGATAGATCATGCACGTAATAATTTTGATGTAGTTGTAGCAGGAATGCAACACAAAGGAAAATACAAATTAACGCCAAATAATACCATAGAATGGGGTGTGAAATATCAACAAGAAGATATTCGAGACCTATTAGGCGAATGGCAAGTTTTAGATTCGGTTGGATATTCTGTTCCCAATCAACCCAATAATTTAGAACTAAACTATAGTGTGAATGCTAAAAATCACCTCAAAACAAATCGTTTTTCTGGTTATGCCCAATATGCCACAAAATTCAATTGGAGCAATGCCAAAGTAATGATCAATGCAGGTGTTCGTGCTACATACTGGGATTATAATGAGGAACTCAACATCAGTCCGCGTGCACAAATTGCTGTAAAACCAGATTGGGATACCGATATGCTTTTCCGTTTTGCAACTGGTATTTACTATCAACCGCCATTCTACAGAGAAGTTCGTCGTTTAGATGGTACGTTGAATGATGAAGTAAAATCTCAACAATCAATTCATTTTATCTTAGGCAATGACTATGAATTTAAGATGATGGACCGTCCGTTCAAACTAACCACAGAGGTATATTATAAACTTTTCAATGACCTTAATCCATACTTCGTAGACAATGTTCGCATTCGTTACCAAGCCAATAACAATTCAGAAGGTTATGCTTATGGTATAGACGCTCGTTTGTTCGGTGAATTTGTACCAGGTGTAGATTCGTGGTTTTCGGTTTCCTATGCAAGAGCTTATCAAAACATCGACAATCGTGGTGATATTCCATTGCCAACCGATCCTAGATTCAAGGTTTCAGCATTCTTCCAAGACTATATGCCTATTCTCACCTCATTCAAAGTCAACGTAAATTTTGTATATGCTGCTGGTTTACCAATGAGTGCACCACAGTTTTCAGACCCGTACAAATATCAAGAAACTCTCAATGATTATAAAAGGGTAGATATTGGTTTTGTAAAAGAATTCATCAACCAAAAAGACCTACTACCAAGAAGTAGTTTCTGGCAAAATTTCAAAGAGGTTTCGGTAGGATTAGATGTATTTAATATTTTCGATATCCGAAATGAAATAAGTAACAGTTGGATACGCGACGTTCATTCGACAAACGTTTATTCGGTTCCGAATCGATTAACAGGACGCTTTTTCAATGCTAAAATGAATATAAAATTTTAACGACTCCCCTCAAATATGACATCCTTCTACGGAAGGATGTTTTGTTTTATGACAAATCGTCACGAAAATCGAAATGGCAGACTATTTGAAATTTTTACAAACACATAAAATAAAATAAACATGTCAGAGCATACAAACCCTCAAGAATTTGAAAAAGAAGAAATCTTAGATCAAAATCAAGATAGCCAAACCGAACAATCATCCAAACAAAATACATCTTCAGAAGAGCATTTCAATGAACTTTTACAAAAAGAAAAAGACCAATATCTCCGATTATTTGCAGAGTTTGACAACTACAAGAAACGCACAAACAAAGAACGCATAGAAATCTCCAAAACCGCCAATAAAGAAGTCATTTTGGCATTATTACCCGTTTTGGATGATTTTCAGCGGGCTTTACCTACTATTGAAGAAACGGCTGATGAAGCAACCTTTAAAGGAGTTGAACTTATACACCTCAAAATTATAGACATCCTCCGTAAAAAAGGTTTAAAGCCAATGGAAGTGAACGTTGGAGACAATTTCAGCACCGATATTCACGAGGCGGTTACTCAAATCCCAGCAGCATCAGAAGAAATGAAAGGTAAGATTGTCGATATCATCGAAACTGGCTATACGCTGAGTGATGTTGTTATTCGATACCCGAAAGTTGTTGTAGGAATGTAATAGAAAAGAAATGAGCAAGAGAGATTATTACGAAGTATTAGGCGTTGATAAAACAGCCACGTTAGATACCATCAAAAAGGCATACCGAAAGTTAGCCATCCGATATCATCCCGATAAAAATCCTGGAGACCAAGAAGCAGAAGAAAAATTTAAGGAAGCCGCAGAAGCATATGAAGTGTTGAGTGACGATAGTAAACGTTCTCGCTACGACCAATTTGGGCATGCTGGCATGAGTGGTGCTGGCGGATTTGGTAGAAGTGGCGGGATGAACATGGAAGATATATTCGCACATTTCGGCGATATTTTTGGCGGATTTGGTGGGCAATCTAGAGGACCACGAAGAGTACGTGGTACAGATTTACGCATCCGAGTGAAAATCAATCTAGAAGAAATGGCTAATGGGGTTGATAAAAAAATTAAAGTAAAACGACTCAAGCAAGCCGAAGGAGCCACTTCTAAAACTTGTCCGACGTGTAACGGAACAGGACAACAGGTACGGGTAACCAACACGTTTCTGGGTCAAATGCAAACCGCAACAACTTGCAACACATGTCAAGGAATAGGAAAAGTTGCAGACCATATTCCACCTGGAGCCAATAATCAAGGTTTGATAAAGGTAGAAGAAACATTAGACATAAAAATCCCTGCTGGTGCTCGTGATGGGATTCAGCTACAAGTAAGAGGGAAAGGTAATGACGCTCCTTTTGATGGAATCCCTGGTGATTTGATTGTTGTGATCGAAGAAATCGAACATGATAAATTAAAAAGAGATGGTAATAATTTACATTATGATTTGTATATCTCTATACCAGATGCTATTTTAGGTGGATCTAAAGAAGTGCCTACAGTAAACGGAAAAGTGAAAATAAAAATTGATAAAGGTACACAATCTGGAAAAGTTCTACGCTTAAAAGGGCAAGGTTTACCTGATGTCAACGGTTATGGAAAAGGCGATCTATTCGTACATGTAAATCTATGGACACCCGAAAAAATAACCAAAGAGCAAGAACAATTTTTCGATAAAATGCGAGATGATAAGCATTTTTCTCCTGACCCTGAGAAACAAAATAAATCGTTTTTCGATCGTGTGAAAGAAATGTTTAATTAAATATAAAAAAAATCCACTCCCTTGGGAGTGGATTTTTTTTTACACTATATTTCTCTTTAGTTTTCTTCTGGATGATAAGGTTTTAATGTCTTGTAAATTTTGGCACAGTTAAATTGTATTGTACTGCCAACATTCTTATTACTACAATTACTCCACCTGAAACAAAGAAGGTAATATTCCTACTGATATCAAAAAATTCTAAAATCACATAAATAATTGCTCCCATTAAACAAGCAGAAGCGTAAATCTCTTTCCGGAAAACAACCGGTATTTCATTGATCATCATATCTCTAATTACGCCTCCCATTATTGCGGTAAACATACCCATAATGATTGCTACAATTGGACTTACACCCAAGTTCAGTGCCTTCTCTACACCAACGATCGTAAACAATGCTATTCCCAAAGTATCAAACAACATGAAAGTTTTGCGTAACTTCAAAAAGAATTTATAGAAAAGTGCAGCCATGATAATACCAAGCATAACTGCGTAGAGCATATTGACGTCTTTTATCCAAGAAATTGGGAATGATCCCAACAATACATCTCGAATTGTTCCGCCTCCGATGGCTGTAACAAAAGCTGTAAAAGTTACTCCGAACCAATCTTTACCAGACTTTTCATCGGCTGCTAAGGCACCTGAAATTCCGTAAAAAAATATACCAAAAATCTCAAAATAGTACTGAATTCCCATTGCACTTCATTTTGTTTTTGCTTGATAAATTGATCTACAAAATTATTAATTCATCTTCATTCCTTATATATTTTTCTATCCAATCATTAAATAAATCTTTATAAGCAATCTTGCAGTGGAATTCTCTTAAAAAAATTTTGTAATCTACATTGTAGAAATGAAATACTGATCAGAAATAGTTCATTTTATAATCGAATTAAAAAATTCTACAGATTTTTCTAGCACCATTTCTGGATTATCTTTATAAGAAGTGTGTGATGCATTAGGAACAATAAGAACAGAGCTTTCACCAGAAACATTTTCTACAATTTTTTTCACCTGCTTCATGGATCCAAATTCGTCTAATTCTCCTTGTATGACTAAAGTTGGACACGTAATTTTCTTCAGGAATACTTCTATATTCCATGTTTGGAAATTTTTATTGGTCCTAGTTTCTGTCCAAGACCTAAATAAAGCATCTGTTTTTATTGCCGTGATATTTTTCTAATTTTTGTTTTAGACTAGTCGTTTTGTACGATTCTTTTGCTTTGATAATGCCTCCTATAGTGATTGTTTCAACAAAAACATGCGCACCGACAACCGCAATTCCTTTTATTCTATCTGGATATTTTCCTGCGGCGATGAGTAAAATTGATGATCCATCACTGTGACCAAATAAATAGACCAGATCGAGCCTCGAATAATCTAGAAGCGAAATCAATAAATCTGCTTCCTTTTCCAGATAGTTTTGATCTCTTTTTTCTGTTAGAAATCCTGCCGATTGTCCATATCCGAAACGATCATACATCAAAACATTACAGTTGGTCATCTTCCCGATTTTTTCTGGAAATCTCGCCATAATGTAATGCAGCCTAGAGAATCGTGCAGAAAAATTATTGTAGAACGATTAGGATCTGTTGCTATTTTTTTTGTGCGTTTTTATCCAAATTGATCTGTTGTATCATTTTACAGGCAATATTTTAGGGTTAACAAAAAGCAAGAATGTATCCACTTCTTAGGATGATGCATTCTTGCTTTGTTTATCACACTAATGTATAAAACTCGATTAAAATTCTAATCCGATTTTTTTGTCCAGTCTTTCAAATCACCAAGTACAAAGGTATGTTTCCCGTTTTCGGCAATTTTGGTATATGTTTCTAGTAGTTGGAAGAATTTTATATTCTCATGATCTTTCATCAAGTCAGCAGCATTCTTCAATGCACGGGCAGTTGCTACCGTTGTACGGGCATTTTCTAAATCAGCTTTTGCACGAATTTTCGACTCGAGATGTTTGGCAAATAATTGTTGAATGTTTCTCGGGAAAGTAATATCTCGTAGATTAGCTTCTTCTATTCTTATACCAAATTGCGCAATTTCTTCCTCTATTTCTTTCGTTTTGAAATCCGAAAATTCCATCCTTTGCTCATTTACACTTTCACTGTCCAAGGCCGCAATTCTATTGCGCAATTCTAGTTGTACTATGCTATGAATTTTATTTTCTGCTTCGTACCATACTTCTTCCATAGGACGATCGAGTGCAAAACTATCTAGAAATTTTTTTCCATCTTCCACAATATACCAAACATAAAAAGAAAAACGAAGAGCAACATTATCTTTTGTTAGTACTTCTTGGTTGGTTATTGTTAATAATTTTGGAGTATTGGGCAAAATATATACTTGTGTTTCATTATTCAAATCCCAAAATTTGTAAATCCCAGCTTGCAACGTTTTTTCGTATTGATGATTACGGTAAAAAAAACCTGTTGTATTTGGTTTTACTTCATATTTCTTTCTAAATATTGACATCTTTTCTATGATTATAAAATTAATAAATAAGGGAAGAAATCGAAATCAAGGGAAATTGTATTGAGTCGAGAAGCCCGACGGTATCCTACAATTTGCAAACTTTTTCCCGATGGACGAAACTGTCCACTCTTCCCTATTCAACATTGTTGTATATGGCAAAATGCCCTGCGACCACGCGAATTGGGAATCGAACCCGCATAGAACCAAGCTCCGCAATACCCTGTTTTTTATTTGCTGGTCCTATAGTTTATAGAAACAGGTGGCGGTTATTTTATATTGTTTTTTCTTGATCTAACTTATAAAGTTCTTTCGAAACACAAATTTTATACCAAATATAATACTTCTCAATACTAAGTACTGAATTGTACAAGTTTTTTTAAGAGAAAATGTATAATCTATATATTGTACGATTGATTTGGTAGATATATTTTCGGTGATGAACTTTTAGAAGTTTCATAATTTGTTTTACAAATAGCGCTCGCTTTCTATTTTTTTACCAAAAAAATAATGCACTAGAAAACGTGCTTCCCAGTGCATTATCTATTAATATTTAAGCTTTCAGAAAATTTTCTTGTTGCCATGCCGGATTCGGGTACTCATAGAATCCTTTCCCCGATTGTTGTCCCAAATTTCCTTTGTCAATAAACTCGATTTTCAATTTATGGGCAAGCTTATGCATAAATTCGGCGGGATTATTTTTCAGAACGTTATAATTGGTATTCATTCCGGTGATATCCAGAATTGCCATAGGACCAATTGGAGCACCTGTCGCAATCATCCATGTTTTATCAATCGTTTCTGGGTCAGCTACATCATTCGCCCACAAACTAAGCCCTGCAACTAAAAGAGGAACCAAAAGTGAATTGAGGACATAGCCTGCTCTTTCTTTTTTTAGCTCTATAGGTAACATATTGATTGCTTTGGCAAATTCTACCATCTTGGTAAAAATCTCTGGACTTGTATCGCTCGAACCCATTATTTCTGCTATATTTCTCACCAAAATATGATTAGCAAAATGCAAATGAATATACCGATCGGCACGCCCAGTAAAATCTTTAATACGACTCGGCAACAAGGTTGATGAATTGCTTGCAAAAATGGTTTTCTCAGGAGCATATTTCGAAACTTCTATCCAAAAACTTTCTTTGATTTCTAAACTTTCTGGGATAGATTCTATCAATAAGTCTGCGTCTTGTAGTGCTTTTTCTAAATCATGACTAAACTCTAGATTTAATCTTGTTTGCTCGATCTGCTTTTCGTTTGCCTGCAAATATTTTTGGTATTCTAACAATAAAGGCTCGAAACGTGTTTGTGCTTCTTTCAGTGCTTCTTCTTTCAAATCATAAATTACGGTATCGAATCCATAAAAAGCTGCTTGTGCTGCAATTTGCAAACCTAAAATTCCACTTCCGGCGATGACTACTTTTTTGATTTTTATTTTAGACAAATCGGCTTTCGGGACAGCTAAAAAATCTTCTTGTTGCCATGCAGCATTAGGATATGTATAAAACCCCTCCCCTGTAGAAACTCCTAGTTTGTTGGGTTTGATAAATGTTTTCTCGAGGATATCCACTACTTTTTGATCATCTTTTTTACCTTGTTCGACCTGTAATTTATATATATTGTATGGCGTTGTAAGTCCAATAATATCGTACAAAGCCATCGGACCGGTTGGTGCACCTGTGCCTTTCATCCAAGCTTTATCGATATATTCTGCTGTAGTAAATTGGCCTAACCACAACTGCAAGGCTGCACTAAGAAACGGACTGAGCATTGAATTGAGAACATAACCTGGTACTTCTTTTCTCACAACAATCGGAACCATCCCGATGTTTTTTGCAAATTGCTCGATTTCTTTTCGCACTTCTTCTTGTGTTGTAGAATGTGACATAATTTCGGCAGTATTATGAAGCCATATCCGATTAGCAAAATGGAGATTGAGAAACTTTTCGGGTCTTCCTGTATATGCTGCGAACTGGCTCGGTAATAAAGTAGACGAATTACTCACAAAGATTGTTTTCTCTGGTGCAATTTTTGCCAACTGCTGATAAAACTCTGTTTTGATCTGAATATTTTCCGGTATAGATTCGATGAGTAAATCGGCATTTTCTATTGCTTTCCTCAAATCGGATGAATATTCTATATTTTCTTTCGCTGTTTTTATTTGCTCATCCGTTGCCTGCAAATCTGCTCTAAAATTTTTGGCTAACTCCTCGAATTTAGCTTTTGCTTTGTCTAAAATTTCTTCACTAATATCATAAACCGTAACATGAAATCCATGAAAAGCTGTCTGAAAGGCAATCTGATAACCTAAAACTCCACTACCGGCTACGGTAACATTTTTAATATTTCCTACCATATTTTTATTCTAACGTTTAGTATTATTATTTTCAATTTCAATATCAATTTACTACTTTTTGATAAGATTTGAAGAGTTTTAAATATTAAATAACCATTAAACAAAAGCCTGTAAAGATTTTTTTATTGATATTTCTTGTATAAAACCTATTCACAATTACCATCGATAGAACATTGTTCTCCAGTAGAAATCTCGAGTTTGGTTTCTGGGTTTTTTTCTCGCCATTCGGCGAATGCTTTTTCTAGTGTTTGGACAAATGCTTGCGGTGGCTGAGCACCAGAAATACCGTTTTTGCGATCGAACACAAAGAAAGGCACACCGTTTATACCTAAATTCTGAGCTTCTTGTATATCTTGATTCACCAAATAGGCAAAACGATCATCGGATAAAGCTTCATCTATTTCGGTTGGCGATAATCCGATTTTTTTACCTAATTGCGAAAGAACCTCGAGGTCAGCAATGTTTTTAGAGTCGATGAAAAAAGCCTGAAAAAAAACTTCTTCTGCTTTATCTCCTATATTTTTTTCTTTGGCCTTCTGGATTAGTCTATGCGCTTTGAAAGAGTTTACCATTATTGCTTTATCCAGCTGATAATCTAGGCCAACAGCTTTTGCCGATTGTGTTACATGTTGCAACAGTCCCTCGACCTGTTCTATAGACATTCCTTTTCTTTTCGCTAAATAATCGGCTTGCGAATCAGCTGCGATATCTGGTAAGTTGGGATCCAATTGGAAACTTTTCCATTCGACTTGTACGTGATTTTTATCTTTGAATTTTTCTAATGCTATTTCGAAATTACGTTTGCCAATATAGCAAAATGGACACATGATATCGCTCCAGATTTCTATCTTCATAACTATTTTGTTCTTTATTTTTTTAATTCTTTTTACTTTATAAATTTACTGATAATAAAATACAAATCTTGCTCAAAAAAACGTACGTATTTCGTTGAATTACAAATATTTTACTAATAAAACTTTAGCAAAATTAATTTGATGATTCTTAAGGACGTTTTTTGTGAGGTGGTTTTACTTTTTTATGAGGAGGTTTTACTTTGTACTTTTTTTGATGACCAGGTGCAAAAGGTTTAGCAGATTTTGTCCCGTATACTTTTTTCTTTTGTCCCGGTGGCATTGATTTGTGTTTTTTCGGTTTCGAGTCATAATGATGATGAACGGTGCAAGCCGAAAACATTGAAGCTATAAATACAAACCCAATAATTCTTATCCAAATTTTCATAGTGCAACTATTTATAATACTTATTCTTGATATGCCTTCTACATAATCTGTACCATTACCATTATTTTTTATAGAGTTTAATGAAAAAGCTTTTTATTATTGCTACTTAAATTAATATTTTTTTATCTGTAATTAACTCTTACTCTACAGTTTTACTAGTTAGAAGATTCTACTACATTTGCTTGAATGACAAATATTAGGTCTAGAAATTCTTATTGAAAGTTATTCTTGTGTTATTTTTATATTTTATTTAAACTAATTAAAAATAATGATTATGAAAAAAGTTTTTCCTCTTTTGGTTCTTTTGCCTTTTGGGATGAAAGCACAAATGTTTACCGAAGTCAATACTAATCTAAAAAATTATTATTATTCTTCAGCTGATATAGGTGATTTTGATGGAGATGGATTTCTGGACGTAATTATGAACGGAGCAATTGACAGTGATATGAGCGGTGATGTGGATAAGACACATAATGAGATTTACCGAAATAACAATGGAGTTTTCGAACTTTATGGTGAATTGGGTGATAACTCTACACATTTGGGTGATATTAAGTTTATAGATTTTGATAATGATGGATTGTTAGATGTTGTATCAACAGGTCTCAGTTATAGAGATATAGTGAATTATCAACAATATAGATTTCGCAACAACGGCAATGGCTTTGAGATGATAAAAAATATTCCTGGAAAAATATATGGGTCTATAGAAGTGTTTGACTTCAATCATGACGGAAAACAAGATTATGCAATAAATGGAGTACAGTTTATTGATGGTAAAGGCTTTGTGTATAAACTAGATTTATATACCAATACTGGCAAAGACTTTAACATAGAACATGGTTGGTTACCAGGAACACAAAACGGAAGTTTCAAAATTCTTGACCTCAACAACGATAATTTTCTCGATGCTGCAGTATTCGGCTATGATGAAAACCAAGAGCCAACCTTCACTATCTATAAAAACAATCAAGGCACATTAGAGATTTCTCAGAAACTAAATGGTATAATTGACGGGAAATTAGCATATGCTGATTTCAATGCAGATGGTTTTTTAGATTTAGTTGTTACAGGTACAGATGAGGACTCGAACGAATATTTATCTGTTTTGTGGAATGATGGCAATGGTTTTTTCACTCCAACCGTTATCAATGACGAAGGATTAAATGGAGCTAGCGTTGATGTTGGTGACTTGAATAACGATGGATACTATGACTTTATCATAATCGGGAACGATGATAATTATGAAGGTCATGTAAAAATATTTATTTACTACCCCGATGAAGAAAATTTTAATAAAGCTTTGGATACAGGTTTATACAATTTGGGAAGCAATGGAACAATACGTTTATTTGATTTCAACAATGACAATCATTTGGATGTGTTGATGTCTGGCTTTGACTGGTCTGATCCCGATATGCCTTCCTTGAACAAATTATTTGAGAACACCTCTGCCGAAAAAAATCTACCACCTACTCCACCAACAAACTTATACCTTGAAAAAAATAATAATAAATACTATTTCTCTTGGGAGGGTGCAACCGATGATAAAACACCTACCAAAGCATTAAGATACGAAATAAACGTTGGTTCTTCATCTGGATCACATGATATAGCAAAATATATAGTTACGACTCCGTCATGGTTTTTAGAGCTAGATGATAATCATGAAAATATTTATTGGAGTGTGAAATCTATAGATTCATCGTTTAGCTTTTCTGCATCTTCTAAAGAAAATCTCTCAATATCGAACATAGGAAAATCTCATCAGATAAAAGTATATCCTAATCCATCATCAGAAAAAATATACATTGAGGCACAGAACATTACATCAGTCAACTTATATGATTTACAAGGTTCTAAAATAATGATAAAAATGAATAATGATAAATCTATAGATATTTCTGACCTAGAAAACGGTATGTATATCCTAAAAGTAAAAATTGATGATAAAACATTTACAAAAAAGATTATAAAGAAATAATTTTTTTGTCAGAAAAAAGACTCTACAATCGATAGAAAAAAAAAGTCGAACCGAAAATAAAATAGCGACATTCGCACGTCGCTATTTTATTTTCATCCTCAAGTGTAGAGATGAGAAATTATCTGAATTTAGAAAAATCACGTTTTCTTTTTTCTAAAAATGCATTTCTTCCTTCTTCTGCTTCTTCAGTTCCATAAGCAAAACGTGTTGTTTCTCCAGCGAATATTTGCTGTCCGACCAAACCATCATCTATTAAGTTGAATGCATATTTCAACATTTTTATAGCTGTTGGCGATTTGGTTAATATTTCCTGAGCCCAGTCAAAAGCAACTTGTTCTAGCTCATCGTGTGGTACTACCAAGTTTACCATCCCCATATCGTATGCTTCTTGTGCAGAATAATCCATCCCAAGGAAAAATATTTCTCGTGCTCTTTTTTGCCCAACTTGTCTGGCTAAATATGCCGAACCATAACCTGCATCAAAACTCGCAACATCGGCATCTGTTTGTTTAAAGATTCCGTGCTCTTTAGAAGCCAAAGTCATATCACAAACCACATGTAGCGAGTGTCCACCACCAACAGCCCAACCATTTACCACCGCAACAACTACTTTGGTCGAAAACCGAATAAGGCGCTGAACTTCTAGAATGTTCAAACGTCCTATACCATCGCTTCCTTCATAGCCTTTCTTACCACGAACACGTTGATCACCTCCAGAGCAAAAAGCCCATCCTCCATCTTTTGGCGATGGTCCCTCGCCAGTGAGTAAAATTACACCAACTTCTCGATCTTCTTCTGCCAATTGAAAAGCATCTAACAATTCGAAAACAGTTTTTGGTCGAAAAGCATTTCGAACCTCCGGACGATTAAAAGCAATTCGCATAACACCATCACATTTCTTGAACGTGATATCTTCATATTCCTTTACAGTTTGCCAATTTATTGTGTTCATATAATATGTTTATTTCTCGATTACACCAAGTCTTCTCAAAATCTTCAGGTCGTAACTATTTGCTTTGTATTTTGGTTTTTTGATAAAATGCTTGAAATTATCCAGTGTACCAAATTCATAATTTATTCGTACAACTGGACGCCCCTTTTCGAATTGCGTAATCGGAATTTCCGAAACACATTTGCTGACTACTTTTCCTTCCATATCAAGCAACCCAAACTTTATCAAATAATAATCAGCTGTCCCAAAATAAGGATAACGAGCTAAAATATCTGGTCGTTCTACTTTGATTTTGGTCTTCTCGCCCATCGTGAAATATCCATTACCGATCGACAACATATAATGCCAATCGAACGGAATAACTATTTCATTTTGTTTGTTGATTGCTCCCCATTTCCCGTCTTTAGCGACACCTGCAAAACCATTGTTAAAATCGCTACATCCGTCATATTCGATTGGTATTACAACTTCATTTTGCTCATTGATATATCCCCATCGCTCATTCAATTTAACGGCACACAAACCATCGAAAAAATCAGAAGTCAAATCGTATTCTAACGGAATAATCACATTTTCTTCTGTATCGACAAATCCCCATTTACCGTCTTTTACAACTCCATAACGACTATTATTTGCCGGAATTATTTTATCATAAACCAAATCGAAAATTACTTCTCCATCGGGATTAATAAGTCCATATTTCTGATCTTTGCTCACTAAACCGTGGTGCAACTGATTGAAAACCGTTATCTGAGGCCACGTCGTTTGATCATTATGAATTTGAGGATTAAACTGATCTACTTCACTTGGTACTAACTTCATTGTTTTTTCTTTCATTTTATTGTAGGGTAAAGATATAATTATTTTAATTTTGATTGAATAATAGCGAGCTTTAAAATAAATACTATTTCTCGAATTTCCTCCAAATTTATATGACCAAAGCCCATTCGCATAGCCGAAACATGCTGATTCTGATACAGAATATGTTGCGGGATGAACAATTTCAGTTCTTTTGCACTTTCTTTTAATTTCATTAGATTTATTGGATTGATGAATTCTAACCAAACTGCCAATCCACCACTAGGCAATGTAAATCGGACTTCAGAAGCTAATTCTCTTTCTAATAATTCGGCCAAAAAATCACGTCTTTCTTTATAAATTTTATTTGCTTTTTTCAGATAACGATGTATATTCCCTTCTTCGATCAATTCGCCCAAAACCTGCTCCATCAGTACATCTCCTTGGCGATCGAGAATGTTGAGATATTTCTTGGTTTCGAGAATGAAATCTTCTGGTGCTACCATAAAACCAGTCCGAAAACCTGGCGCCAATGATTTACCGAAAGAACCGATATATACTACACGCCCATATTGATCGGCACTTGCTAAGGGTAAAAGTGGATGTCGATCGAAATGAAAATCATAATCAAAATCATCCTCTAAAATGACAAATCCATACTTTTCGGCCAACTCTAGTAAAGCAATTCTTCTTGCAGCACTCAAGGTTACAGTTGTCGGATAATGATGATGTGGCGTTAAATACACCATTCTGACTGTTTTTTCCTCACAAATAACTCGTAAAGCATCCACATCCAAACCTTCTTCATCGACAGGAATCGTCTTTACTGTTACTCCTTTCTGATTGAATATCATATTCGGAACATAATAACTTAATGCACCCACAATGACAATATCTTTTGGTCGAAGAATAATCTCAGTCGCAATGTAAATGCACATTTCTAGACTTCGAGTAATGGTTATTTGGTTGGACGATATATGTAAACCTCGTGATAAATTGAGATAATTGCTAAGATTTTTCCGGAAATAAAGATTACCATTTATAGATGTTTGAGCAAAAGAAAATCGATTAGTTTTCCTATTCAAATTCGAAGAATAAAGACGCGAACTTAGTGCCACTTCCGTTAAACGAATATCAGGCAAACCATCGTTCAGACTCAATAAATTATCTTCATTATCTGCAGGGAAATCTAATACGGTCGACTTATCGAACTGAAAACCGCATTGCGATGGATAAAGTTGTAATGATGCATTTTTTGGCTGAAAACGAACTTTTTCATGTTCTAGTTTTGCCATAACAAAACATCCCACGTTGGGGGTAATTTCTATCCAACCTTGTGCTTCTAATTCATCATAGGCTTTTACGATTGTATTTCGATGTACTTTGAGTAAACTACTCATCTGTCGTGTACCAGGCAATCGGTTCCCATGTAGCAAAAACTGGCGTTGAATTGCATTGATTAATTGTGTCGATATTTGTAAATAAATGGGTGTTTTACTTGTAGAATCTAATTGTACAAGCGATTGTATCGGGATTTCTACCGGACTACTCATATTCTATAAACTGGCACCTTCTTATAGTACGGCAAGATAGTATTTTTGTGGCGAAAAATAAAAATAGAACATGAGAAAAGTAATATGTACTCTTACAACTCTTATTAGTACATTGGGATTTGCTCAAATCCCGCAAGATACCATACAGGTAAAGGAAGTTATTATTAGTAGTAACCGATTTCATACCCCTTTATCTAAAGAAAACCGTAATGTCAATGTAATTACACGTACAGAGATTGAAAAATTACCTGCAAAAACTCTACAAGAAGTATTGCAATATGCCAATGGTGTAGATTTGCGTCAGCGAGGAGTTTTCGGTTCACAAGCCGATATTAGCATGGACGGAGGAAGCTTCGAACAAACATTGGTTTTGGTAAACGGAGTAAAAATATCTGATCATCAGACGGCTCACAATGTATTGAATTTACCGATACCTGTAGAAGCAATTGAACAAATAGAAGTGGTACGAGGTCCAGCTGCACGTGTGTATGGGAACAATAGTCTTACGGGTGTTATCAACATCATTACACGAAAACCTCAAAAATCGGGTATTTATGCACAGACGTATTTCGGTACCAATTTTGATGAAAATGTTGAAAAAACTTCCGAAAACTACAGTGCAAGAGGAGTACAATTAGGAGGTGCTATTTATCAGGAAAAACATCAACATATGTTGTTTGCATCGCATGATAAAAGCAATGGATATAGATACAATACTGGTTTCGAAAACAACAAACTATATTATCAAAATCAAATCCAACTCAATGCAGACAATAATTTACAGACCAGTTTAGGTTATGTGAAAAATGGATTTGGTGCGAATGGTTTTTATGCAGCTCCGGGCGATAAAGATTCTAAGGAAATTGTCGAAACGTTTATTGGGGCACTTCAATCCAACCATAGAATAAACGATCGATTCACACTGAAACCACAAGTAAATTATCGATATAATTTTGACGATTATCGATACCTAAAACATCATCTAGACAAGGCAAGAAGCAAGCATTATTCTAACGCAATTGGGGCAGAAGTCAATTCGACCTATCAATTATCAAAAGGAATACTTGGGTTTGGTGTCGAATATAGACACGAGCAAATCAACTCGACAGCCATTGGGGAACATACCCGAAACAACCTTGGTGTTTATGGTGAGTACAAAGTAGATTGGACCGAAAAATTCAACACCAATTTAGGTTTTTACACCAATTATAATAATAAATATGGTTGGCAATTTTTCCCAGGAATTGATATGAGTTACCAAATAGTAGAAGGACTGAAATGGGTAGGGAATATTGGTAGTAGTCAACGTATTCCCTCTTTTACAGACCTTTATCTAGACCAACGACCAGGCAATATCGGAAACCCCAATGTCGTACCAGAAAAAGCATTTCAGACAGAAACAGGTTTCAAATGGGCTAAAAATAGATTTTCTGCAGAAGCCTTCTATTTTCATCGAAAAATTAATGATTTTATCGATTGGGTTCGTTTAGATACAAGTGAACCATGGCAAGCAAATAATTTTGGTAATTTAAAAACCAATGGTGTAAACATTAGAACCAATTATTTATGGCGTTTAGATCAAAACAAGTCGATAAATTTTAATCTAAGTTATGCATACTTGGATAGCAATTTCACCCAAGTTGCAGATGAATATGCTTCAAAATATAAGATAAATAGCCTAAAACATCAAGTAACAAATATGATAAGATTTTCGATTGCCGATTTCTCTTTGGGTGTAACAAATCGTTTCCACGAGCGATATGCGGGCGATTCTTATTGGGTTACGGATGCAAGGATGAGTTACCGTCTTAAGGAACATCTGACATTTTACCTAGACGGTCAAAACATCTTCAAAGCCGAATACCGAGAGGTTGGTGCAATTCCTCTCCCAACCCAATGGTTTACAATCGGAGTCAAGTTTCTTAATTTTTAATAGCCTAACGACAAATTGAGAAACTAAAAAAAACGTCTTAGCGTTGCTAAGACGTTTTGTATTTTGGATATAAAAAATATTTATTTTTTGTACAATACAGTAACACCTTGCTGATTAGGTAAGGTTGGTCTTGTAGGCTCAGCCGTAACAATCCCTTTTTTTTCCTTTTTCAAGTTATCTAAAAAGAAAGGTATCCAAGAAATTGCAAAGGTGGCTAAGAATATAATTCCCCAAAATCCACAAATAGCAATCGTTAAAAAGAATAAGAATCCTAAAAATTGAATCATAGCTCCTAATATTTTATAAAGACAAATGTATAAAAATAAATTTTAATATAAAACTAATACTTATCACTTTCTTTAGCGAGAACAGTTTCTTAACTTTGTCTAAACTCAATAAAAATCATAAAAAAACAAACAATGGAGTATAGAATAGAAAAAGACACCATGGGTGAAGTAAAAGTACCTGCTGATAAATATTGGGGTGCTCAAACAGAACGCTCTCATAACAACTTTAAGATTGGGGAAGAAGGTTCTATGCCGCATGAAATTATCGAAGGTTTTGCATACCTAAAAAAAGCAGCTGCTTATGCAAATGCTGAGTTGGGTGTTTTACCAGAAGAAAAACGAGACGCAATTGCTGCTGTATGTGATGAGATTCTGGCCGGGAAACTAGACGATCAATTCCCGTTGGTTATTTGGCAAACTGGTTCGGGTACACAATCGAATATGAATGTAAATGAAGTAATTGCTAACCGCGCACAAGTTCTGGCCGGACACAAAATTGGTGAAGGTGAACCAGTTCTCAAAGCCAATGACGATGTAAATAAATCTCAATCATCGAATGATACCTTCCCAACGGGGATGCATATAGCTGCCTACAAAGCAGTAGTAGAAATCACAATTCCAGGCATAGAACAATTACGCGACACTTTAGAAAAAAAATCTAAAGAGTTCATGTCAGTTGTGAAGATTGGTCGTACGCATTTAATGGACGCAACGCCGATTACTTTGGGGCAAGAAATTTCAGGCTATGTTGCTCAATTGAATCATGGGCTAAAAGCTCTAAGAAATACTCTCCCACATTTATCTGAGTTGGCCTTGGGCGGAACAGCAGTAGGAACTGGTCTTAATACTCCAAAAGGCTATGATGTACTGGTTGCAAAATACATTGCCGACTTTACGGGTCATCCATTTGTAACTGCGGAAAACAAATTCGAGGCGTTGGCTGCACACGATGCTATTGTAGAAACTCATGGAGCATTGAAACAACTTGCCGTGGCACTCAATAAAATTGCCAACGATATTCGTATGTTAGCTTCTGGACCACGTTCGGGTATAGGAGAAATCCATATTCCAGAAAATGAGCCAGGTTCATCGATTATGCCTGGTAAAGTAAACCCTACCCAATGTGAAGCACTCACCATGGTAGCTGCACAAGTAATGGGGAACGATGTTGCAATCACAATCGGGGGTACACAAGGCCATTATGAGCTGAATGTTTTCAAGCCGATGATGGCCGCCAACTTCTTACAATCGGCAAGATTATTAGGAGATGCATGTGTTTCTTTCGACTTGCATTGTGCACAAGGAATAGAGCCTAACCACACAAGAATCAACGAGTTACTAGAAAACTCTCTTATGTTGGTAACCGCACTCAACACCAAAATTGGCTATTACAAAGCAGCAGAAATTGCACAAACTGCACACAAAAACGGAACAACTCTGAAAGAAGAAGCGGTTCGTTTAGGTTATGTAACTGCAGAAGATTTTGATGCTTGGGTGAAACCAGAAGATATGGTTGGGACACTGAAATAATTTAGTAGCAACCAAATCGTGTATACAAAAATAGCTTCATTAATGCATGAAGCTATTTTTATGTTAATTTTCTTTGTAAAAAACCATTTCGGTAGAATATTCTCTGATTTTGTGAGAATCCGAAAGTCCTTGTGCAGTTTCAGATTTTTCGACTATTTTCTGGATGAGAAGATTTTTTCTGATGCGAGGTTTCGAAATATTTTCTTTATAAATCATCCTACCAATCTGGTTATTGTGCAAATCCATCAATCGATCAAAATCTTCATTACGGAAACATTCTTCGTGCAAGTCGGTTATTTTTTTTGCCCAAGCAAGTGCCTTTTCGTGTGAAATGAAATACGAACAATTATAAGCTATCAAGACATTCCATGCAGCATGACGGAATGCATTAGAAACACCTCTACCCGAGTGGTTTTCGGCATAATTGAGTTCGGAAAAAGCAACCGATTCTACCGTCCCCCAAACAGTTGGTAACAACAATAATGGATTCGACAACATTGTTTTGACCATTTCGCGACATAGGTTGAATGATAAATTTTTTAGGATAAATAATATTGATTTCATGATAGGATATTCCGCTTTCCGAAGATATCATTTTCAGTCAATACTTTTTACAAGAAAAACTTTTTAGTTTTTTGGGTGATTAAAAATAAAAAAAGCACCCTAAAATTCTTAGAGTGCTTATTCTATAAAATACCAGTATTGAATAGTAAAAACTAATGGTTGTTTTATTGTTCGATGATTTTATTCAAGGTTTTCCACTGGCTCATACCTTCTGTATAGTTTTCTACATCGAAGCCTTTTTTCAATAAGAAACTTTGCGCAATTGTTGATCTATCACCTGATTGACAATACAATGCGATTTTTTTCTTAGGATCTAACGTTTGCCATTTCTGTGGTAAATGTCCTACAAAAATGTGTTTGGCACCTGGCAAATGTCCTACAGTATACTCCGTTTGACTTCTAACGTCTAAGATTTGTATATCATCCTTCCCGATATACGACTCGATGGTTGAAACATCTATAATTTTGGTCGTCTTTGCTTCACAACCTTCACAAAACAGTTGTTCTGGTGTGTAATAACCATACACATTATCCAAGCCTATTCTCATTAATTTTCGGGTAACATCGTCTAGATCTTCTTCTCGTACAATCAAAACAAATTGCTCTTCGTAATTCAACATCCAACCCATCCATGTATTGAAGCTTTTATTATTTTGGATATTGATCGTGTCTGGTAAATAAGCTTTGGCATAATCAGTTTTCGATCGGGTATCAATTATTTTTAGATTATGAGCACGTATAGAAGTAAGGTCTGTAGTGGAGAGTTGAGGGATTCTAGGAACTTCTACCAATAACGGACGCAATTGCTTGTTCAATTGTTTCATCTTCGCAAAATAATACGGCGCTTCGGGCTGATCTGTCAAAAGATATTGAATGAAATCTTCTCTATTTTCTTTTAGTTTAAACGCCCAATTTTGTATTTTTTCGTATCCAACAGTGGAGTTTGCGACAGCTCCTAGTGCTTTTCCACAAGATGAGCCTGCGCCGTGTGCGGGCCATACTTGTATATGATCCGGAAGTGCATAAAACTTCTTCAACGACTCGAATATTTGCTGTGCACCAACTTCTTTTGTACCAACCAAACCGGCAGCTTCTTCTAATAAATCTGGGCGACCGATATCGCCTACAAAGACAAAATCTCCTGTAAATAACATCACTGGCTCTTCAGTTGCTGCATGATCGGTGAGCAAGAAACTCAAACTTTCTGGTGTGTGTCCTGGGGTATGCATCACCTCGAAAGATAGGTTTCCTAACTTTATCACATCACCATCTTTTAGCCCTATATGGTCAAAAGAATATTGCCAATCTGATCCACCCTCGTCTGAAAGATACATTTTTGCTCCAGTAACATGTGCCAACTCTAGACTCCCCGAAAGATAATCGGCATGGATGTGGGTTTCTGCAATATGGGTTATGGTGAGATTTTGCTCGGCAGCAATTTCTAAATAGGTATCGATATCACGTTTCGGGTCGATTACCATTGCGGTTCCTTCTACTTGGCACCCGATTAAATAACTCGAATGAGCTAAAGATTTTTCGTAAATGTGTTGGAAAAACATAGTCTTATATTTTTTATAATTTCTAACACAAATTTACGTTGCCAAATTTCTCTGTACAGTTACCAAAGTTACAGAAGAAAAAAATCCATCGCAATGCGATGGATTTTTTTTTGGTTATTGATGCTATGTTATAAACTTGCCAATTGTTCTTCTATTTGTGCGATTTTCTCTAAGGCATCGCTTTCTTTTTTCCTTTCGGCATTCACCACAGCTTCGGGAGCACCTTGAACAAATTTTTCATTGCTCAATTTTTTTCTCACCGATTGTAAGAATTCTTGGAAATACGTTAATTCCTTGGTCAATTTTTCACGCTCAGCATCCAAATCAATATTGTCTGTAACGGGTACTAAAAACTCTACTGTTCCTACTCGAAAAGCAAATCCTTTTTCTGGTTTCTGCTCGTGTAAAAGTTCTTGTACATTTCCTAATTTTTTAAATACCTCTACAAAAATCAAATCATCTGTTTTGTTTTCTGTAAACACATCCAAAGCTTCTTTTGGCGACATTCCTTTTTCTGATCGTAACCCACGAATCGCTGTTATTGCCTCTTGGGTATTGGCAAAGCGTTTTATGATCGTTTCATCGAATGATTTCACAGTAGGATAGTTTGCGATAATTAATGCTTCATCTGTTTTTCTTGGTTGGATATTTTGCCACAATTCTTCGGTAAGGAAAGGCATAAATGGATGTAAAACCTTCAATACTTCTTCTAGAAATCCGATGGTAGAATGATATGTTTTTGCATCGATCGGATCACCATAATTAGGTTTTATGGCCTCTAAATACCAAGAGCAGAAATCGTCCCAAATTAATTTATAAATCGTCATCAATGCATCTGATAAACGGTATTGCTCATAATTATGCTCGATATCGGCCAAGGCTTGCTGAAAACGATGCGCGAACCATTGTACTGCTGTTGCTTGTGTAGAGGACTGTTGGGCATTCTGGTCAATTTCCCATCCTTTGATCAAACGGAAAGCATTCCAGATTTTATTGGCAAAATTTCTGCCTTGTACACATAGTTCTACGTCAAAAGGTAAATCGTTTCCCGCAGGTGCTGTTAGCAACATTCCCATTCGTGTTGCATCTGCACCAAATTCATTTATCAATTCTACAGGGTCTGGAGAATTACCTAACGATTTTGACATTTTTCTTCCTAACTTATCCCGAACAATTCCAGTGAAATAGACATTTTCGAAGGGTTTTTCGTCTAAATACTCGTACCCCGCCATAATCATTCTCGCTACCCAAAAGAAAATAATATCAGGACCTGTTACTAGGTCTTGGGTTGGATAATAATAGTTGATTTCATCATTTTTCGGGTTATTGATTCCATCAAAAACCGAAATGGGCCATAACCAAGATGAGAACCAAGTATCTAAGGCGTCTTCTGATTGTTTCAGGTCAGATTGCATTAAATTCGGATTATTGGTTTTTTCTTGTGCCAAAGTCAATGCCTCTTCAATTGTCATCGCTACCACAAAATCTTCGCTACCTTCACCGTAGAAATAGGCGGGTATTTGATGTCCCCACCATAATTGTCGAGAAATATTCCAATCGGTAATATTTTCCATCCAATTTCTGTAGGTGTTTTTAAATTTTGGTGGATGAAATTTTATTACATCATTCATTACATTATCCAATGCAGGTTTGGCCAAATCGGCCATCTTCAGAAACCATTGATCAGAAATTTTTGGTTCGATAACGACTCCTGTGCGTTCTGAAGTTCCTACATTATTGGTGTAAATTTCTACTTTTTCGAGGAGGCCTTTTTCTTCTAATTCTTTTTCAATTTCTTTTCGAACTTTGAATCGGTCCATTCCTTGATAATGCAAACCGTTTTCGTTGAGTTTAGCATCATCGGTAAAAATATCAATAAAATCTAGATTATGTTTTGTTCCTAAATTATAGTCATTATGGTCATGTGCTGGTGTTACTTTTAGGCAACCTGTACCAAATTCTAAATCGACATATTCGTCTTGAATAATTTTTATTTTTCGGTTGACAATCGGTACGATTACTTCCTTGTCCTTTAGCCATTGGTAACGTTCATCTTCTGGATGGATGCATACTGCTGTATCACCAAAAATAGTTTCTGGGCGCGTAGTTGCTACAACGATATATTGATCGGTTCCCTCTACCTGATATTTGAGGTGGTATAATTTCCCGTTTTTTTCTTTGTATATAACTTCTTCATCTGAGATGTTTGTTTTGGCTTCTGGATCCCAGTTTACCATTCGGTATCCGCGATAAATAAGTCCTTTATTGTACAAGTCAACAAAAACTTGTTGTACAGCTTTTGATAAACTTTCGTTCATTGTAAACTGTGTTCGGTCCCAATCACAAGATGCACCAAGTTTTTTTAGTTGATCTAATATTACTCCTCCATATTCGTGAGTCCATTCCCAGGCATGTTCTAAAAATTTTTCTCGACCAATTTCTTCTTTAGAAATCCCTTGTTCTTTGAGTTTAGCTACAACTTTTGCTTCTGTTGCGATAGAAGCATGATCTGTGCCTGGTACCCAACATGCGTTATAGCCCCGCATTCTCGCTCTACGAATAAGTACATCTTGTATAGTATTATTTAGCATATGCCCCATGTGCAAGACACCAGTAACATTGGGTGGTGGAATGACAATGGTATAGGGTTCTCTTTCATCTGGAGTAGAGCGAAAATAATTGTTCTCTAACCAGTAGTTATACCATTTTTCTTCAACGGCTTGCGGAGTATATTTTGATGCTATTTCCATGTGTTTACTTTTCTTTCTGATATGTATAATTAAATTTTAAATTAATCTTTTCGATTAGTTTGAGAATTATCTGTTTTATATTCGTTTACGAGTAGTTTAGTTGTTACATGTTCACTTAGAACTTCTATTGCATTATTTTTTAAGATTTTTATCGTCATTGTTCCATCAAAATCTTCTACCTGCAAAACTTCTATGCGGTCATTAAGTTGCAAGTTTTTCGAATTTAAGAATACCAAAAAATCATCCGATGAATTGGTTACCGCACAGATTTCTACAATTGTATTGGTAGGTATTGTCGATAGTTTTTTATAATTCAACTGAATTAAATTACCCTGTTTATCTGGAATTGGTGAACCATGTGGATCAAATCTTGGGTAATTTAACATCTGATCCATTTTGTCAAAAAATAAAGTGCTCTGTATATGCTCTATTTGCTCGGCAACTTCATGGACTTCTTCCCAACCAAAGCCCATTTTCTCTACTAAGAACATTTCGGTTAATCGATGTTTACGAACAATTAAAGCAGCTTTTATCAATCCTTTTTGGGTTAACCTCAAAGGTTTGTAACTGGTATAATATACCAATTCTTTTTCGGCCAACTTTTTCATCATACTATTTACCGTTGGCATTTTAATATTGAGCCACTCACTCAATTCTTTCACAGCCACCTCTTCTACTCCATTTTTCGACAAATGAAATAAGGCTTTTAGGTAGTTTTCTTCGATTGATGAATTCATGAAACAAAGATAAAAAGAACAATTTGCATTTACTATTATTAGGTAATTAAATTATAATTATTAGATTTGCCTAACATTTTAATTCAATATTATAAATATGAAGTTTTATTCTATACCTATTTCATTACTTTTTGGTGCTTTTGTATTAGCGCAAGAGCCGATTAAAGATACCATTACAGATAACAACAGCAATAATCTCGATGAAGTAGTGATTACCGGAACCATGAAACCGATGAAAAAATCGGATAGTCCGGTACCCATTGAAATTTATACACCAGCTTTTTTCAAAAAAAATCCTACCCCTTCTCTTTTCGATGCTGTTCAGCTAATCAATGGTGTACAACCACAACTCAATTGCAATGTTTGTAACACGGGCGACATCCACATCAACGGTATGGAGGGACCATACACGATGGTACTAATCGACGGAATGCCAATTGTTTCTTCACTCTCTACGGTTTATGGGTTGAGTGGAATTCCGAATAGTTTAGTCGATAGAATAGAAGTTGTCAAAGGTCCAGCTTCTTCCTTGTACGGTACAGAGGCGATGGGTGGGATAATAAACGTTATTACCAAAAACCCAAGCACAGCACCAACGCTTAGTCTTGATGCCTTTACCACTACTTGGTTAGAAACCAATATTGACGGAGGTTTCAAAGCGAATATTGGTAAAAAAGCTCATAGTTTATTGGGTTTTAATTATTTCAAATTCGGAGAAAGAAAAGACAATAACCACGACGGTTTCACCGATGTCACACTTCAAGATCGCATTTCGGTTTTCAATAAATGGACGTTGCAAAGACCTGAAAACAAAACAGCAAGTTTGGCTTTGCGCTATTTGTATGAGGATCGCTGGGGCGGTGAAACAAATTGGAAAAGGAAACTTCATCGTGGAGGCGAAGAAGTATATGGCGAAAGTATTATGACAAACCGGGTAGAAGCAATTGGGATGTATCAATGGCCAACCAAAGAAAAAATATTTTCACAATTTTCTTACAACTGGCATCAGCAGAATTCTTTTTACGGCCCCGAATCTTATCAGGCCAAACAACAAGTTGTTTTCGGACAAACCTATTGGGACAAAACCATCAATCAACACAGTTTACTCTTGGGTGCATCCTACAAATACACCTATTATGACGATGATACACGTGGAACCGGTTGGTATGATGAGCACGATAATCTCCTAAAAAACAACCCAAATAAAACCCCGATTTTCGGAATTTTTATACAAGATGAATGGACTTTGAACCCTGAAAATAAATTGCTTTTAGGTTATCGGTATGATTATGATCAAACCCACAAAAGTATTCATTCTCCGCGAGTGGCTTATAAATTCTCACCCAATCCACACCACACTTTGCGCGCGAGTTTTGGTACAGGATTCCGTGTTGTCAACGTCTTCACAGAAGATCACCGAGCATTAACAGGCGCAAGAACTGTGGTTTTTGAGAACGAACTGAAACCTGAAAAATCATACAATGGGAACCTAAATTATGTATTCAAACTACCGACAAATTTTGCCGGATTGAATTTTGATTTAACTGCTTTCTATTCATATTTCACCAATAAAATTATTGCCGATACCGACACCGATCAGACAAAAATTATATACGATAATTTAGACGGACATGCTATCTCGCAAGGTATTTCTCTGAATGTTGAAGCAGCCTTCGAATTTCCCCTCAAATTAATGCTTGGCGGAACTTACATGGATGTTTTTGCCAAAGAAGAAGGTGAAAAAGAAGTACAATATCATGCGCCAAAATGGTCGGGAAATTTCTTGGCTTCTTACACTTTCCGAAAAGGATTTTCAGTTGATTTCACCGGTGTTTTCAATGGTCCGATGAGATTACCTCGTGTAGAAAATGATTATAGACCCGAATATTCTCCTAGCACGTTGATAGCTAATTTACAGATTACCAAAAAAATGGCTTCAGGCTTAGAAATTTATTTCGGAGCTAAAAACCTCTTCAATGTATTACCGAAAAATGATGCGATTGCTCGTTGGTGGGATCCATTCGGTGAACCCGGAAATGGGGTAACTCCTCCTCCAGGCAGAACCGATGTCATCTTCGAACCGAACGATTATAGCTATACACCAATGCAAGGAATTAGAGGCTTTGCAGGAATTCGTTATACCATATTTTAGTTATTTTGTAGGATGAAAAACATCACTTTCCTCATTACTCTATTTGGGATGATTTGGGCAAATGCACAACAGGATTTAGCACAATTGAACGCTGCCTTTGCTCAAAATCCTAAACCTATTCTAATCGAATTTACAACTGATTGGTGCGGATACTGTTTGTTGCAAAACAAAAAAATCCATCAAGACCAAAAATTATTGGCTATTTTAGAAAACGATTTTTATTTCATCGAATTGGATGCCGAAAGCGATAAATCCTATCATTTTCTACAAAGAGAATTTCTACCAAACCCAGATTTTCCTCATCAAAAAACACATACTTTGGTAGAAGCTTTTGTACAAGAAAACGAAACAGTCGCTTATCCTTTTTGGGTTTTATTATCCACAGATTTAATGATCGAATGGAGTTATTCGGGCTATATTGCACCAAATAATTTGTCTAAAATGCTAAATATCAACACGAAAGATTAATATCATTTCAATATAAAATATTTTTTTGGAACGGAATTTGAATTTAACATCAATAATAAAAATGTTGTGAGAAACTTTTTTATATTTGATTAAGAAAAAATAAACTGATGAAGAAATTATTAATCGTTGCGGGATTTGCTTTGGGTATTGCCAACGTTTCTGCGCAACAAATAGGCTTAGCCAGCGAAAATGTAGAATTAGGGAATGTAGCGGTAGGATCTAAAACTAATGCTGTCATGGTCATTAAAAACGAAGGGAGCAAACCATTAATTATCCAAAAAGTACAACCTTCTTGTGGATGCACCGTCCCTTCTTTCCCTACAGAACCTATTGCACCAGGAAAAACAGGAGAAATAAAAATACAATATGCAGCAGGAAATGTAGAAGGGGATTTTAGCAAAACAGTGACCATTTATAGTAATGATGAAAAATCTCCAAGAAAAATTTTCCGTGTAAAAGGAAAAACAGTGAAATAATTTTTCATATTTTACAGAAAACCATACCAATCCTACCGTCCAGAAAAATGGTAGGATTTTTTTAATTATAATATATGCATAGAGTTTTCGATTTATGACAAGGAAAGTTGCGCTGTGGGTACTGGCTATTTTCATTACGATCTTACTACTTTTTGCTGCTTATCGACTGATAAAAAATCCGGTATACTTGAAAAATAAAGAACTTACGACATTTGATAAACGCAATATAGAGTTGATGAAAAATCATCGAGACAAATGTTTTGGAATAGATATTTCTCAATATCAAGGTGAAATTCATTGGAAATCAGTAGAAAAAATTAACCATCTCTACCCTATAAACTTTGTAGTAGTCCGTGCCTCAATGGGAAAAGATGGAGCCGATAAAAAGTTTACTTCCAACTGGAAGAAAGCAAAACAAAAAAATCTCATTCGTGGTGCATATCATTATTATCGACCAGACGAAGAATCAGAATTGCAAGCACTTAATTTTATTGCAAAAGTTAGTCTTTCACCCGGAGATTTACCGCCAGTTCTTGATATAGAAGAATACCCTACTATTCAGACAAAAGAAAACTTAATCAAAGGACTGAAAAATTGGCTAAAGATTATCGAAGAGTATTACGACGTGAAACCAATCATTTATTCGTATGATAAATATTATGAACACATCCTAAATGAGCATTTTAGCGATTATCCTCTTTGGATTGCGAACTATAATTTTGATGTAACTCAACCCAAAGAAAAATGGCTTTTTTGGCAATTCTCCGAAAATGGCTCTGTAAAAGGAATAAAAGGCACTGTAGATCTTAACATTTTCAATGGAAATGTATTCGACCTGCAAAACCTTACGACTAAAAAAATGGTGTATTAAAATAATACTATTACCAATCTATTACAACCACATCATCACATCGCACAAACCATCATCGAGATTTGATTACTTTTTCTATCCCTATCTTTTTCGGGAAATAACAATTTATAGCGTTTACAAATAATGATAAATAACTAATAATGCATAAAATATACTAAACAACGAAAAAAGAAATACGCTTCTCTAGGATTAAATCTTCAAATCGGATTTTGATATTTTTTAGTAATTTCACATTCTAAAGAATTACTAAACTTGTTTTCCATCCTATGGAAAAGTCAATATAATAACCAAATAAATTATAAATAAAACACCATGTTGAATACTAAAAAAGCCTTGATTACTGGAGGCAGCAGAGGTTTGGGGAAAGCAATTGCTTTGGCCTTTGCAAAAGAAGGAATAGATGTAGCAATTACAGGAAGAAACAAAGACCTACTGAAAAAAGTAGTAACAGAATTGCAAGAACTTGGCGTACGAGCAACCTATGCAATTTTTGACATTAAAAATCGTGAAGAAGTACACTCTTCACTTACGAAATTAACTGAAGATTTTGGGCCATTCGATATTCTAGTGAATAATGCAGGAATTTCTAAATTTGGTACTTTACTAGAAATGGAAGAAAGTGATTGGGAAAATATTTTACTCACCAACGTACTCGGAATGTACTATGTAACACGTGAAATTCTCCCGCAAATGATCGAGAAAAATGAAGGAGATATTTTCAACGTGTCGTCGACTGCTGGCTTGGCTGGCAACCCAACAACATCGGCATATTCGGCTTCTAAATTTGCGGTAATAGGAATGAACGAATCTTTGATGAAAGAAGTACGGAAAAACAATATCCGCGTTACAACCCTCACTCCATCTACAATTGCCTCTGATATGAGCAAACAATTGGGTCTAACCGACGGTAACCCAGAGAGTGTTTTACAGCCAGAAGATTTTGCCGAATTAATTGTTGCAACCCTAAAACTTCCTAGAAGAGCATTACTAAAATCTGCTTCTTTGTGGAGTACAAACCCTTGATGAAACAAAAAAACATCTTCAAATGAAGATGTTTTTTTATATAATAAAGAAAATTCTTTCTACCAATTGATTTTCTCTTTATTATGTTTCTCTAAATAGGAATTGGTTTGAGAGAAATGATGATTGCCGAACCATTTTCCTTGATTAGCACTCATCGGTGATGGATGTCCAGACTTGAGAATTAAATGCTTAGAAGTATCGATTAATTTTTCTTTCTTATGTGCATGATTCCCCCAAAGCAAAAAAACAACATGTTCTTTTTGATCCGAAATTGTTTGTATAATCGTTTGGGTAAAAGTTTCCCAGCCCTTATTTTTATGGCTACCTGCAGAAGCCTTACGGACCGACAAAACATCGTTCAATAGAAAAACACCTTGTTTGGCCCAAGGTAATAAATCCCCAGAAGTTGGCATTTTCTTTAATACATCTGTTTCTAGCTCTTTGAAAATATTTCGTAAACTCGGAGGAATTTTTACAGAAGAATTCACCGAAAAAGCCAAACCATTTGCTTGCCCATTACCATGATAAGGATCTTGACCTAGAATCACAACCTTTATCGCATCGAAAGGAGTTTGCAAAAAAGCAGAAAACAACTCGCTTTTGGGCGGATAAACCGTATGTTCGGCATACTCTCTTTCGATAAAAACAATTAAATCTCTGAAATAATCTTTTTTAGCCTCTTGACGAAAAACCTCCAACCACTTTTCATCTTGTATATTGTCGAACATACGAATTGATTTTTGAATCGTAAAATTATCGCTAATTTTGTACGGATGCAAGTAAGTAAACAGACTTTAAAAGATTTAGAATTTCCGGTCGTACTGGCCGAAATCATCCAATATATATATACCGAAAAAGTTGCTGAAAGAACAAAAAACCTTGTCCCTTACAGTAATCGGAACGAGTTGTTGATTGATTTACATACCACTAGCGAATACCTATCTACCCTAGAAAGTGGAAATAGTTTGCCGTTTTCTGAATATTTTATTTTGGATGAATACCTGAAACGACTTTCGATTGAAAACTATTATCTGCCTGCAGAAGAATTTTTCAAGATAAAATCGAATACTTTACAAATAAAAGAAATAAAAAAATACACGCGTAATTTCATAGAGTACGTTCCATATTTACATGCAAAAACCGAACAAATTATTTACGAGAAAGAAATTGTAAAAATTATCGATCAAGTATTCAATAAATTCGGAGAAATAAAAGATGATGCAAGCCCTGAGTTGAGAATCGTTCGGCAAGAAATTCGCGCTATCAGTTCTCGAATTACAGAATTATTCAACAAATCGATGAGTTATCATTCGGATGTTTTGGATGAAATCAGAGAATCTGTTGTAGGAAATCGCCGTGTTTTGGCTGTAAAATCTGCTCTGAGGAAACGTGTAAAAGGTCAATTTTTAGGTACATCAAAAACTGGATCTATCTCTTATATCGAACCCGAAAGCGTCCTGAACCCGAGAAGACAACTCGATGAATTACGCGAAGAAGAAAAGCATCTGATCATCCAGATTTTATTAAAACTAACATCTGAGATTGCTATATATCAGCCACTTATAGAAGAATATCAAGCTTTTCTAGAATATTTGGATCTTACACAAGCCAAGGCAAAATATGCCCAAAATATACAAGCAATTTTACCCACCCTGAAAGAGGAATTACAACTACAACTAATCGATGCTTATCATCCTGTTTTGTATTTGAATAATTTGCGTAAAGAACGTAGAACGATACCTCAAACACTTTCTCTCACCAAGAAACAGCGCATAATTATCATATCTGGCCCCAATGCTGGAGGGAAGTCTATTACCTTGAAAACCGTAGGACTGAACCAGTTGATGATACAATCAGGTATTTTGATTCCGGTTCATCCGAAAAGCGAAGTTGGCTTTTTTGATAAAATTTTCACCGATATTGGTGACAATCAATCTATAGAAAACCATCTTTCTACCTATAGTTATCGACTGAAACAAATGGCTTATTTTTTGAAATATGCCGACGAAAAATCTTTGTTATTGGTGGATGAATTTGGGACGGGTTCTGATCCTGAATTGGGTGGCGCATTGGCGGAAGTGTTTTTCGAAGAGTTTTATGAGAGAAATGCTTATGGAATTTTTACTACACATTATACCAACATCAAACTAAGTGCAGAACGTCTAGAAGAAGCTATAAATGCCAGCATGCTTTTTGATAAAAAAAGTTTAGAACCGATGTATAAATTAGAACTCGGCCAAGCCGGAAGTTCGTTTACTTTTGAGGTTGCCGAAAAAAATAAAATTCCGTATCGATTAATCAACCGTGCAAAAAAGAAAGTAGAAAATGACAAGGTTCGTTTGGATAAAACGATTCTAAAATTACAACAAGAAAAATTCGAAATCCAAAAAACCAGAGATCAGGTTGTAGAACTAAAAGAAACGCATGAAGCTCATCAAGGAAAGCTAGAAGAAATGCAAGATAAAATCCAACAAAAACTCTATGATTTCCAACAGTTATATGCTAGTGAACAGAAAACTCTGATGATGGGAAAACGCATCAATGAAATGGCTGATTCTTATCTGAAAAGTAAAAATAAAAAACAGTTGATAAGCAATTTCCTCAAAATAATTGAAATGGAAAATTCGAAAAAAACCAATGAAATTCAACAACAAAAAAAGATTGAGAAAATTGTTGCCAAAGAAGTACAACGCGAATTAAAAAGCAATGCTAACGAAATAAAAAAAGAACAACACAAAAAAGAACAACGAGAAAAAGAAGCAATGCAAAAGAAAATTCGGGAATTGAAAATTGGCGATCGGGTAAAAATCAATGGATCGTCAAGCGTTGGGACGATTGATAAAATAAAGGATGATATTATTTTTATTAACTATGGAGTTTTCACAACGAAAATATCTGTAGACGAGGTTTATAAGATATAATTTTTTCTTTGTTTTTTTATTTTAACAACAATCGAATGTGTTATCATGTAAAAGTGAATAAAACGAAAAAGGAATTGGAAAACAATACTAGAATTCCTTTCCTATCCAACCAAAAATTCGAGCCCAAGGAACATTTTAACGGTTTTGCGCATCCGTATTTACCGATTATCAAAACAGGACAAGAAGCCATAGAGCTTTTACAATGGGGGCTTAAACCAAGTTGGGCACAAGAAGATTTTGACACCAACAACACACTCAATGCACGTGTAGAAACGCTAGAAGAAAAGCCATCTTTTCGCGAATCATTTAACAACCGTTGTGTTTTGGTGGTCGATAGTTTTTATGAATGGCGGCATGAAGGGCGAAACAAAATAAGATACGAAATTGGACACGATAATGAGCTTCTATTTTTGGCAGCCTTATACCAAAATGATACATTTTCTGTTGTAACTACCGAAGCTTTAGGAGTGATGAAATACATCCACAATCGTAAACAAAGAATGCCAATTGCATTTGACTCTTTGCCTAGTTGTGAGCAATGGTTGCATGGAGAAGATTTTGTTCCGTTTATCGATTTTTCTACGCAAAGAGAAGACAACCAAATTCGTTTATTTTAAAATTGTACCACTCTCCTACTCTTTTTCACGGTAATTTATAACCTCTATGGTTCTTATTCTTCTCTACTCCTATTTGTTCGAACTAGAGAGGTTGATTGGTTTTTAGTGATGTGAATTAACGCATACTTATTTCAGCTAAAACTTATTTCCGGAAACGTTTCAGTTCTCGAATGATCGTCGAAACCACTCCCAAACAAACCACTACGTCTTCTGGTTGAATAATGAGAGAATCTTTGAAGTCTGGATTCAGCGCATAGAACATTTTTTTATTTGCATCCCATCTTTTTAGAGTGAAGTCTGAATTATTGATCGACACCACAGCATCATCACCATGCATCAACTGATAATCTGATCGGTTGACCAAAACATCGTTCATTTGGTAATGAGGATACATCGAAAGACCGCCTACACGAACCAAAAAGGTGCTTTCTGGTTTGCTAAGAAAACGTTCGTCTAAAGAGATTCTTTCTTGTCGGAAATCTTCTGCAGGCGAAGGAAAGCCCGCCGACACATCACCATAATAATGGGCATAATACCGAGTGTTTACTTTTTCTATTGTTAAAAATTCGAGTTCATTACCGAACTGTATATCTTGGATTAATTTCATTGTACCGTTAATATTTCTTGCCAATTTGTGGTATAATTAGGCGAAAGCCTTTCTTGTTTCATCTTCCATTTTCGTTGCAAGTCTTGTGATCCTAACAACAATTTGTGCCCACCATATCGTGCATTTATTTTATCCATTACTTGCATCAAAGCTTTATGCTTGGTCGATTCTTCATAGAAAATATTCAGCTGTGTCTGATGGTTGGGCGTAATTCCAGAAACAATAACTCCTGCTTTTTTATAGGCCGGAACCTTCCCTTCTGACGGAACTAATTTATCGAGCAAAAACAAAGCTGTTTTGGATAAAACGATACTCGAACTAGAATCGGATTCTAAAGTTGTACTCAAGGTTGCAGAAACAAAGGGCAAATGCTCATCAAAACGATTGGTCATCACAAATACCGTAATCATCTTACAATTAGATTGTTCTTGCCGTAACTTTTCTGCACAAGAAATGGCAAAAGTTGCTACCCGTTCTTTGAGCTCATCGTAATTATCTATTGTGTGTTCGAAGCTTCGGGTAGTAGCAATACTTTTTTTACGCTTCACCTCCTCCAATTGCAAAACACTTTCTCCTAGCAATTCTTTTTTCAGGCGGAGTTCTACTACCGAGAAATTTCGACGAATATACGCATCATCCAACCGAGAAAAATCATAGGCAGTTCTACAACCAATATAGTTGAGTCGTCTAGAAAGTTGGTGTCCAATTCCCCAAATATCTTCACATTTCAGCCATTTCAAAGCTTTATTTTTTTTGATTTCTGTATCGATGATATACACTCCTTGGTGATGATTCGGAAATTTTTTTGCTATTCTATTTGCTGCTTTTGCCAACGTCTTGGTAGGTGCAATACCGACACAGACCGGGAGTTTTGTCAATTGAAAAATTGTATCTTTTATTTGTTGTCCATACTTTTCTAGATCAATCGAATCGAAACCCTTTAAACACAAAAAAGACTCATCAATAGAATAGACTTCTACAGCAGGACAAAATGTTTGTAGAATCTTCACTACTCGATTACTCATATCGGCGTACAAAACATAGTTAGAAGAAAAAACATGTACTTTGTGAAGCCGGAAAAAACCATCGTATTCAAAAGCTGGCGCCCCCATAGGTATACCCAGTGCTTTTGCTTCGTCGGATCTTGCTATTACACAACCATCGTTATTAGACAAAACAACAATTGGTTTGCCTCTTAGTTTCGGATTGAAGATTCGTTCGCAAGAAGCATAAAAATTATTACAATCAATCAACGCATACATATTACAAATCTGAAAAATCTAAACGCTATAAGGTGTCGCGGTAATTGTTAAAATAAAATTTGAAGTAGAGAAAAAAAACTGATTCTAAATAAAAGGTAACCCAAATCTTTTAGCTCACAAGGTTTTACGGTTACTTATTAAGAGGAGTTTGTGAAACATTCGGATAAAAAAATGCCTCCTGATTCTGGACAAGAGGCAACCCAAATGTTTTCACAACGGAATAATCCTTATTGTGAATTCCTTTCGAGGTAAATATATTAAACATTTACAAATAACGAAACACTTTTGTTAAAAAAATTAACTATTTTAGACTCCAAACACTAAATGACTTATGAAAACCATATTAGGACTAGATTTAGGCACCAACTCTATTGGATGGGCGTTGGTTGAACAAGACTTCGAAAATAAACAAGGACTGATTTTGGGAATGGGTAGTCGGATTATTCCTATGGATGCAGGTATAATAGGGAAGTTTGCAGAAGGAAGTTCCATCTCTCAAACGGCTGAAAGAACAGGCTATCGTAGTATCAGGAGATTGAGAGAAAGGCATTTACTTCGTAGAGAACGATTACACCGAGTACTCAATATTCTGAAGTTTTTACCCGAACATTATGCTGCTGAAATTGACTTTGAGAAACGATTTGGGCAGTTTTTAGCGGAAACTGAACCTAAATTGGCTTGGAAAAAGAATGCTGAAGGTAAGTTTGAGTTTTTATTCCAACGTTCTTTTGATGAAATGGTAGCTGATTTTAAAGCCAATGGACAGGATATTAAAATTCCTTATGATTGGACAATTTATTATCTCCGGAAAAAAGCGTTGACTCAAAAAATTTCTCCTCAAGAACTGGCCTGGATTATTCTTAACTTTAATCAGAAAAGAGGGTATTACCAGTTAAGAGGAGAAGAAGAGGAAGAAAATCCTAACAAAAAGGTCGAATTCTACTCGTTGAAAATTGTGGATGTTGTAGCAGACGAACAACCCAATAAAAAAGGTGATACCTGGTATTCTTTACACCTTGAAAACGGTTGGGTTTATAGACGTTCGAGCAAAATCCCTCTTTATGATTGGAAAGATAAGGTGAGAGATTTTATCGTAACTACCGATATTAACGAAGATGGCTCAGAAAAGTTGGATAAAGACGGAGAGGTAAAAAGAAGTTTTCGTGCTCCAAAGGAAGACGATTGGACTTTGATAAAGAAGAAAACTGAACAAGAAATTGAACAATTCAATCAGACCGTAGGTAGCTATATCTATGAAGCCTTATTAGATAACCCTACTCAAAAAATAAGAGGAAAGTTAGTTCGTACCATTGAAAGAAAGTTTTATAAATCAGAGTTAAAGAAAATTTTAGAAAAACAAATAGAACTACAACCAGAACTGTTTACGGAAGATTTATATAATGCGTGTGCACGTGAGTTATATCGCAGAAATGTAGCGCACCAACAGCAGTTAAGTAGTCGAGATTTCGTGTATCTTTTTCTAAACGATATTATTTTCTACCAACGTCCGCTAAGAAGTCAGAAATCATTGATTTCCAATTGTTCTTTAGAATTTCGAACAATAAAAGATAAAGACGGTAATGGCCAAATTATTTATCTAAAGGCAATTCCAAAATCCAACCCATATTATCAAGAGTTTAGAGTTTGGCAATGGTTGTATAATTTGAAAATTTTTACCAAAGAGGACGATAAAGATGTTACGAATCAATTTATAAATAAAGTCGAAGATTTAGAGGCTCTTTTTGAGTTTCTGATGAACCAAAAAGAAGTCAATCACACCGATATTCTAACTTATCTCATCGAACCAATTGTAAAATCGAAGTATCCAAATGCAAAGGGTAAAGCATTTAAAGATGAACTAAAAAAAGAATTAAAGAAATACCGTTGGAATTATGTTTATGATGCTGATAAAGATGAGTCGAAGTCTTACCCGATGAATGAAACCAGGTATGAACTCAGAAAAAGATTGGATAAAGTAGAGAATGTTCCTGCTGATTTTATGACAAGAAAAATTGAACAACATTTATGGCACATTATTTATTCGGTTACCGATAAAATCGAGTTTGAAAAAGCACTAAAATCTTTTGCAAATAAATATGATTTACATCAGGAGTCTTTCGTAGAAAACTTCAAGCGTTTCAAACCTTTTGATAGTGATTATGGAACTTATTCTGAAAAAGCTATCAAAAAACTATTGCCTTTGATGAGAGTTGGAAAGTACTGGAGTTGGGATATCATTGATGACAAAACGAAAACCAGAATTGGTAAAATTATTACAGGAGAATATGATGAAACAATAAAAAATAGAGTTCGAGAAAAAGCGATTGATTTAACTGAAGAAAATCATTTTCAAGGTTTGCAATTGTGGTTGGCACAATACATTGTTTACGACCGACATTCCGAAGCTGACATCGCTGGAAAATGGAATTCAGTTGCCGATTTAGAACAATATTTGTCTGAATTTAAACAACATTCTTTGCGGAATCCTATTGTGGAACAGGTCATTACCGAAACACTTCGAGTAGTAAGGGATATTTGGAAACAATATGGAAAAGGCGCTAAAGATTATTTCGATGAAATTCATATCGAATTGGGACGTGAAATGAAAAATACGGCAGAGGAACGCAAACGCTTATCCAGCATTATTTCAGAAAACGAAACGACCAATCTCCGCATCAGAGCTATACTCGAAGAATTGATGTATGATGAAAATATGGAAAACGTGCGCCCTTATTCGCCAATGCAACAAGAAGCCTTAAAAATCTATGAAGATGGTGTACTAAGTTCAAGTGTAGAAATCCCAGAGGATATCGAAAAAATCAGTAAGAAATCCGAGCCAACAAAGTCAGAAATTCAACGATACAAATTGTGGTTAGAACAAAAATATCGTTCCCCTTATACAGGAAGACCGATTCCATTGAGTAAGTTGTTTACACCTGCTTATCAAATAGAGCACATTATCCCACAGGCAAGGTTTTTTGATGATGGCTTTTCCAATAAAGTGATTTGTGAATCTGAAGTCAACGCACTAAAGGATAAGATGCTGGGACTAGAGTTTATTCAAAATTATTATGGCCAAAAAGTCACTACCAGTTTTGGAGAAGTGACAATACTTACAGAAGATGCCTACAAAGCATTTGTGAAAGAACACTACGACAAGAACCGAAGCAAACGCAACAAACTTTTGTTGGAAGAAATTCCAGAAAAAATGATAGATCGACAAATGAATGACACAAGGTATATCAGTAAATATATCTCCAAAGTATTGTCAAATCTTGTTAGAGGTGAAAAGGACGATGAAGGAGTAAATTCTAAAAACATCATTCCTGGTAATGGAAAAATAACTGGAATATTAAAACAAGATTGGGGGTTAAATGATGTTTGGAATGACTTAATATTACCTCGATTTGAGCGGATGAATCAATTAACCAACTCCACTGATTTTACAGCTTGGAACGAAAAACATCAAAAATTTTTACCATCAGTTCCACTAGAGCTATCAAAAGGTTTTCAAAAGAAACGGATTGATCACAGACATCACGCTTTAGACGCGTTAATTATCGCTTGTGCTACACGCGATCACGTCAATTTGTTGAATAATAAACACGCTAAATCAAGAAACGAGCGCTACGATCTACAACATAAGCTGCGCCACACCACGCCTTGGCAAGACAAGGAAGGAAAGGTTAGAACTAAATTCACAGAGTTTAAAAAACCATGGGAAACCTTTACTCAGGACACAAAAAAAGAATTGGAAAAAATTGTCGTAAACTTTAAACAGAACTTACGTGTTATCAACAAAGCAACCAATTATTATGAAAAGATTGTTGACGGTAAAAAAGTAATGTTCAAACAAGAAGGGGTGAATTGGGCAATTCGTAAACCAATGCATAAAGAAACGGTTTCAGGAAAAATTGATTTACCCAGAGTAAAGGTGTCCAAAGGCAAAATATTGACTGCGACCAGAAAATCACTGGATACATCTTTTAATGCTAAAACAATTTTATCCATTACCGATACGGGAATTCAGAAAATTTTGTTGAATTATTTAAAAGCAAAAGGAAATCCTGAATTGGCGTTTTCTCCAGAGGGTATTGAAGAGATGAATCAAAACATTTCATTATATAATGATGGGAAACCACATCAACCTATTTTAAAAGTTCGTGTATTCGAACAGGGAAGTAAATTCCCATTGGGAGAAACGGGTAACAAAACCACAAAATATGTGGAAGCTGCCAAAGGAACTAATCTCTTTTTTGGAGTATATGAAGATAATCAAGGAAAAAGAAGTTATGATACCATTCCTTTGAATATTGTTATAGAACGACAAAAACAAGGCTTAAATTCTGTGCCAGAAACGAATGAAAAAGGTCATCGCTTATTGTTTAGTTTGTCGCCAAACGATTTGGTTTATGTGCCGATCGAAGGAGAGGTTTTTGATGAAACTAATCCTGATGTAAATAGAATTTATAAAGTAGTGAGCTTCAGTGGAAGTCAAATGTTTTGTGTAAGGCAAGATGTAGCTACATCGATTGTATATAAACTAGAATTTTCCTCTCTAAACAAAATGGAAAGAACTATAGATGGTATAATGATAAAAGAAATTTGTATCAAACTCAAAGTCGACCGTTTAGGTAACATTTCAAAAGCTTAACCCATGCTCAAACGTACCATATACATAGGCAATCCGGCTTATTTGAAGTTCAAGGATCATCAACTAAAAATAGAAGATCCCGAAACCAAGCAAGAAAAGGCCTCTATACCGATAGAAGATTTAGGTTTTTTGGTCCTCGATCATTATCAAATCACCATCAGTCAACCACTCATCGTAGCTTTGCAGCAAAACAATGTAGCCATTATCAGTTGCGATGAGAGTCATTTGCCTTTAGGTCTAATGTTGCCAATAAGTGGACATGTAGAACATAGCGAACGATTGAAGCATCAGGTCAATATTTCAGAACCCTTGCGAAAACAATTATGGAAACAAACCGTAGAAGCGAAAATTTTTCAACAAAAAGAAGTGTTGCGGCTGAACAATTTACCACACGACCGTATGATTACGTATATGAATTCGGTAAAATCTGGCGATAGTACCAATATGGAAGGCATTGCTGCACAATATTATTGGTCTACCTTGTTTGATGATTTTATTCGCGATCGAAAAGGTGATGCACCCAATAATTTCCTCAATTTTGGCTACGCTGTTTTACGAAGTATGGTGGCTAGAGCAATTGTCTGTAGTGGATTGCATCCAACCATAGGCATCTTCCACAAAAACAAATACAATGCCTACTGTTTAGCCGATGATCTGATGGAACCTTACCGTCCGTATGTTGATCTTTTGGTGGTCGAATGGATGCAAAAACCTTTTTCACCCTACCAATTGGATAAGAATGTCAAAGCTCATTTGCTACAGATTGCCACCCGAGATGTAACCATCAACGGTTTACAACGACCTTTGATGACTGCCCTTAGCATTACAAGTAGTTCCTTGTATAAATGTTTCACAGGCGAAAATAGAGTTCTGAGTTACCCGATGTTATCATGAGTTTTAGTCGATATAACGCCTATAGAATTATGTGGGTACTCGTATTCTTTGATCTACCAACCGAAACCAAAAAACATCGAGCCATTGCGACTCGATTTAGAAAAAAATTGTTGGATGATGGATTTACCATGTTTCAATTCTCGATTTATATCCGACATTGTCCGAGTAGAGAAAATGCAGATGTACATATAAAAAGAGTGAAAAAAAGTTTACCGCCAGAAGGAAAAGTAGGAATTTTGTGCATCACCGACAAACAATTCGGACAAATGGAATTGTATTTTGCCCAAAAAGAAACCGATTTGCCCCAAGTTCCCCAACAATTAGAATTGTTTTAGGAAATAAAAAAATGCTTGCAGAAAGAAATTTCTTCAAGCATTTTTTGTTTTTTTCTTTTGTAGATCATCTTATACATCACTCATAATCAATCTTTTATATAAGGTTGTAATTCTACTGAGTAAATCTACAAAAATTTGAAAGGAATTCACAACACCATTGTGTTGCTCTTGGATATATTGAGCGTTGTAATTCTACTGAGTAAATCTACAAAAATTTGAAAGGAATTCACAACGCCAACAAAGGCATTAAGCAAATACTCCACGTTGTAATTCTACTGAGTAAATCTACAAAAATTTGAAAGGAATTCACAACTATCAACGTTCAGCGTTGGATTAGAAACTGGTTGTAATTCTACTGAGTAAATCTACAAAAATTTGAAAGGAATTCACAACGTATACCACGCAAGACCGAACGGCAAGTACGTTGTAATTCTACTGAGTAAATCTACAAAAATTTGAAAGGAATTCACAACACTTACCACAACCTCTACGTCTGCTATAAAGTTGTAATTCTACTGAGTAAATCTACAAAAATTTGAAAGGAATTCACAACGACGATCGTCTGGATATCCATATTCAGTGCGTTGTAATTCTACTGAGTAAATCTACAAAAATTTGAAAGGAATTCACAACTATAGCCAGCTATAAAATCAAGATCTACTTGTTGTAATTCTACTGAGTAAATCTACAAAAATTTGAAAGGAATTCACAACAACCATCAAAACATTATGCTTGAATTAATAGTTGTAATTCTACTGAGTAAATCTACAAAAATTTGAAAGGAATTCACAACGCTTAAAGAATTTTGTTTGAAATGTTTTATGTTGTAATTCTACTGAGTAAATCTACAAAAATTTGAAAGGAATTCACAACGGTGGGCTATTTCGGTCAATACCGAAGCGAGTTGTAATTCTACTGAGTAAATCTACAAAAATTTGAAAGGAATTCACAACATGGGCACAAGGCGTCCAAACCAATGGCGAGTTGTAATTCTACTGAGTAAATCTACAAAAATTTGAAAGGAATTCACAACGATGATTTATAAGTTTTCTCAAAATAATATGTTGTAATTCTACTGAGTAAATCTACAAAAATTTGAAAGGAATTCACAACATAAAGTAAAACAGGCATCTGAATTTCAGAGTTGTAATTCTACTGAGTAAATCTACAAAAATTTGAAAGGAATTCACAACTTGCATCTCTATCTGATTCATATTCTACATGTTGTAATTCTACTGAGTAAATCTACAAAAATTTGAAAGGAATTCACAACTTATCGGGATCGATAACGCATGATGGAGTAGTTGTAATTCTACTGAGTAAATCTACAAAAATTTGAAAGGAATTCACAACGACTTCCACCCTCTTAGCTTGTTATAAACAGTTGTAATTCTACTGAGTAAATCTACAAAAATTTGAAAGGAATTCACAACGTATCGATGACTTCACCGACGCCCGTTTCCGTTGTAATTCTACTGAGTAAATCTACAAAAATTTGAAAGGAATTCACAACTTGAGAGATTAGATAAATTTATGAAATACAGTTGTAATTCTACTGAGTAAATCTACAAAAATTTGAAAGGAATTCACAACATGAAGCACCGAACTCGGCATTGCACAAAGGTTGTAATTCTACTGAGTAAATCTACAAAAATTTGAAAGGAATTCACAACATAAATCAATTACACTCATCTTATTTTGTTGTTGTAATTCTACTGAGTAAATCTACAAAAATTTGAATCAAGCGAAGCGTATCATCGAATCCAAAACAAAATAATAACGATGAGATAACGCCAACTAAGATCCAGCATCTGGCTCAGCCAATGCACATCTAAAACAATATATGAAAACGACAAGTAAAAAGAGATACTTGCCGTTTCCACCCATAACTTTAACAACCTATGAAACTAAAATTTTATTTAGCTATTTCTTTTTTTTCTTCTATTCGGTAAGTTGTACTATTAGAGTAAGTGCGTCCGAACATATCCAAAACTCTTACCTCTATACTATGTTCTCCTATCCCTAAATTATTTGGTAATTTTTTTTGCCATAAGTGAGAACTCTTGATCGGATTCGAAGGTCTTCTGCCTGTAAGTAATTCTTGAGAAATATCCCATCGCTGAACTTGATGATAAAACGTAGGATCTTCTTGCAGAGTTTTTTCCATTTTTTGCCATTTTCCATTCCCAAAACGTATTTCTACTTGATCTTTTTCGCTTCCCATGAAAATATTGGCAACTACATAAGATGTATTCCATCCTTTGTTGGCGATAACGTTGGGTGCATATATCTCCATTTTATAATCAAGCGGCTTACTTGCAACCTTGTAATCCAATTCGTATTGATTGTCTTTAACCGTGAGATAAGCATATCCTCTAGGCGTACCATCTCTCATCGTAGATACAGGAACACCCAACGCATTTAGCTCGCCAGAGTACCAATCACCAGAGGTGGTACCCACATTATATTCGTGCAATGGTTTTGCACCCTCCCAACCTTTATCCTTGCCATAAAATTGGTGCATCTGATAATGTGTATGTGCAGACATCATTAACACGTTCGGGAAATCTTTTAGGATAGCAAGCAATTGTTGGCGACTTTCTTTATCGAAATGATCTTCTCCTTCTATAAAAATCGGGATATGAAAAGACAAAACGATTAGTTTATTTTTAGGAACAAATTTCAGATCATTTTTTATAAATTCTAGTTGATCTTGTCTGAAACCTCCTAAATACCCTTTTCCTCCTCTAGGATTAGGATATAAAATATTATCAAGAATAAGAAAATGGGCATTGCCGTAATTGAAAGCGTACGTACTAGGTCCAAAATTTTTCTCAAAAGTTTCATCTGAATACTCATCAATCGTTGCCTCGAAATTCATATCATGGTTACCAATTACATTGTACCATGGTAAAGACAGAGCACTCATTATTTTTTTATATTTCGGCTGTAGAGAAAGATCATCGCCTACCAAATCCCCCAAACTTATCCCAAAAGAAACATTTTCTTTATGTTGCATAGCATCGTCGACAATGGCTTTGCGAAAGAAAGTTAATTCTTCTTCGGTATATGCTTGCGGATCACCAAAAACAAAGGCTGTGAAAGTAGAGCTTTCTTTTTCTGGTAGGAGTGGAAAATCTACAGATTTTGGTAACTTTTTGGTCGGCTCTACCCCTGCATATTTAAAATTTTTTGGGGAACCTTTTGGTTTATGGGTATGATAGAACTTTGGCGTAAAGTAAGTATCTAATGGAGTTTTATAATGACTTGGCTTGATAACAAACACTTGATTATCATCATTTACTGTAAGCGTATAACGTCCTTTAGAATCGGTAAGAACCACATCTATCCCATTAGAAACGGCAACATTCTCTATACCTTTTTCTTTTTTGTCTAGACGGCCGTTATTATTACGATCTTCGAAAACTATTCCCTTTACAATTTGTTGTGCATTAGCCTGAAGGTTGACGATTACAGCAATGCTAAAAATTATTTTTTTCATGTTTTTTTGTTTTATTTTGTTTGCCACCAAACTTTTGTATTAATATTATCACCGCCCATCGCTGCAACAGCTTTATCGTAGTTTTCTTTATTGTAGATTTTCACCGAACTAGGGTACAACAACCTCGACGGTACTACTCCATCATTTTTGCCAGCAGGAATTTTTGGTAAATTCGGATAGCCAGTTCTTCTATACTCGAACCATTGTTGATAATCTACAAAGTATAAAGATAAATATTTCTGAAGCATAATTCGCTCTAGAGTTCCGTCGTATCGAGTTGCATCACTATCGAAATAATCTATAGGAATTTCCTCTTCTGTAAGGTATTCTATTGCTGCCTTCACTCCGTTTTGGTAATGTTTTTCTGCATCACTTGTGTAGCCTTTATAAGCCAATTCTGCTTGGATAAACTCGATTTCAGAATAGGTGAATAATGTAATTTTCATTGGTGCTTCTGCTTGTATTCTTAGCAAGCCAGAGGGCGAAAAGTCAAAAGCTTCTGAACCATCGTATCCTGCAGGAATCCCTTTGTAACCGATAGAATTATTATCGCCAAGAGATTTTGCTTGAGTAGCAATTTTAAGAATTCTTGGGTCTTTTGATTCTACTAATTGATCGATAAAAAACTCTGCCATTGCTCTTCCGTTATTAAAATCTTGTGGTCGAGCCCACGGCGAAACATTCGGTGAAATGCCAGTAACTTGCAAAACTGCGTTATCGAGATTAGAAGTCATTATCGGATATTTTTCTGGATTGCTGAGCATGTTCACCATTTTAGGAAAAGCATTCATTTCGGATTTATCCGACACGCGCAACAATAAACGCAAATGCAAAGAGTTCGTGAATTTTTGCCATTTTGTGATATCATTCCCAAATAACAGATCGGCTACATACGGCAAAGGTATTTTATGATCATAGAGAGAATTTGCTCTTTCTAAGTCTGCTAAAAGTGTTTGATAGATTTCTTTCTGCGAATCGAATTTCGCTTGACTAATGCCTTCTTCTGCTCGAAAAGCCTCGGAAAAAGGTACATCACCAAATATATCCGTCAGATTAGCAAAAGCATAAGCACGTAAGGTTAAAGAAATGGCTTCATAATTAGATTGTTTGAGTTCTTTACTTCTAACCAACATTTCATTGATATTGGTCAACCAACGATAAGCCGCATTCCAGCTAGAATTCCCAGTTCTATCCGTTATATCATACCGATGCACACCTCCTGCGGTTACATCTGGGAAAGGAACGTGCACTTGCATCAATGCACTGGTAATATCATAGTTTTTGATGGCATTATTACTGGCCAAATTATACAGTACGGGATTGATTAACGAGCCAGGAGTAACTTCTGATACCAAATTGGGATTGATATTGGTTTGATCAAAATCTTCTGTACAAGCAATAGGCCCAGAACAAAGAAGAGAAAATAAAGATATTTTTACGAAAAGATTTTTCATTTTTAATAGAATTGATAAGTTTTTACAAAGATGCTTTTAAGGTAAATCCGATAGATGCGGTAGAAGGCATTTGCCCCATTTCTACACCTGGTATAATAGTAGAACCTTCTATTGATGCAGTCTCTGGATCATACAACGGGAAGTCTGACCAAACGGCTAAATTTTTCCCAAATACCGATAAACTCAGATTATCCAAACCAGTTTTCTCTATCAGTTTTTTAGGTAAATTGTAGGTAAAATTCACTTCGCGCAGTTTTAGGTAAGATGCATCAAATGAGTTGGATTCTACATTGGCACGACGATAGTATTTCGCATAATAATCGGTAATCTTCACTTGCTCGGTGTTGGGTGAATAGCTCCCATCTGGGTTTTGCACAACTCCTTCACCAACAATAAATCCTGTATCTCGACCTGGCAAGGTAGCTTTTAGTTTTCCTTGTTCCATCATTTTATGATGCGATTGTGAGTAAACAATTCCACCGTATTGACCGTCTAATGTTACACTTAAACTTAGATTTTTATACTTGAAAGAATTCGTTAATCCTGCGCGCCATTTTGGTGCTGCATCTCCTATATATTGTATTTCGGTAGGATAAGCCGGTACTCCATTTTCATAGACAATGTTTCCTTGATTATCACGGACAAAACCGTATCCATAAAGCGCTGTTGTTGTACCCCCAACTTTCCCAATTACACTTACAGTACCAGAAGAAGCCAATGGTTTCTCCTCTACACCATCTGTAAGTGCAATGATTCTATTTTCATTGATAGCCCAGTTTCCGATTAGTTGCCACGTAAAATCTGTTGTACGGATTGGTTTGAGATTTAGCATAACTTCTATACCACGATTTCGCACTTCTCCTCCATTGATAATAGCAGAGGTATAACCGGTAACTTGATCAGTAGGTACTTCGATAATTTGATTTCTTGTGTTGGTTTGATAGAGCGTTACATCTATCCCAACCCTTTTACGAAACATCATCAACTCTATTCCGGTTTCCCAACTTTTAGATATTTCTGGTTTCAGGTCTAAATTGTGTAATTTGCTTGGTGTAGTTGAAGACCCAGGAAAGTCATTAGCATTATAGTATTTACTTGTACTATACGGTTCTGCATCGTTTCCTACTTGTGCAAAAGATAATCTATATTTTAGATAATCAATTGGTTTTGATAATCTAAAAATATCTGATAAGATAAAGCTAGATGATACTGATGGGTAGAAATAAGAACGATTGTTTTTGGGTAATGTACTCGACCAATCGTTTCGGGCTGTAATATCTATAAATACCTGATCTCTAAATCCTAGGGATATCAACCCATATAAACTATTGACTTTTATATACTTATCATATGTTTTTACGATAGGGCTATTCATCCCGTTAGACAACATATAGACATTGGGGATTACTAATTCGTCTACTTGTGCATCTTTGCGTAAGTATTGATAATCTCTTTTATTCCCACCAAAATTCATGCTCATAGAGAAATCCTCACCTATATAATCTTGGTAGGATAAGAGAAAGTCGGTGTTGATTTCTCTTTTTTGGATATCTTGCCTTTTATAATGTCCATTCAACCAACGATTCATATCATGTGGTCGGTTTTGTTGTCTTATTTGGTTATACATATTAACGCCCGAGCGCAACATGAAATTTAGCTTCGAGGTAAGTTGAATATTTGCCTGGATGTTTCCTGTAATTTGATTACTCTGCAATGGATTGGTAGCATCATAAGCTATAACGTAGGGATTATCTATATAAGAACTATACGGCTGTATCTGGCTTAGATATTCTTGCCCTGCATACCAGCGATCTCTGTACCAATCTAAGCTTACATTTGGGTTCTGAAAAATCATGAAATAAGCTATAGAACCGTTATTATAACCTGTTCCCGGAATGTTATCGCTAACTTTATTGGTGTAATTGACAACTGACGTTAATTTTATCCTTTCCGATACATTATAATTTGCATTGATGGATGCAGTATAACTATCGAACCCTGTATTGGGCATAATCCAACTATTTTTCACATGTCCAAAAGATGCTCTCATCGCCCCTTCTTTTCCGCTACCAGAAATCGATACATTATTGGTAAAAGTTATACCAGTATTCCAAAACGCTTTTCTATTGTCTTTATAAGGTCTCCAAAGTGTTCTCTCTTCGCCTTGTCCTTGCAAGAAAGGATCATATTGGTAGTAAAATTGTCCGTCGAATTTGGGTCCGAAAGCACTACTTGTTGCACTGGTAGAGTTACCATCAGAAGAATTACCATAGGAATAATAAAACTCACCTTTTTTGTTTTTTTGCAAAGTTCCTTGCCCATATTCGTACTGATAATCTGGCCATCGATTAATTACATCTACCATAAGAGAAGAGCGAAAATCGACTCCGATTTTTTTATTTTTATTTCCCGACTTTGTCGTAATCATAATGGCTCCATTGGCTGCACGAGAACCGTATAGAGCAGCTGCAGAAGGCCCTTTAAGAACCGTAACACTCTCAATATCATTTGGGTTGAGGTCTGAAATTGCGTTTCCAAAATCGATAGGCGAATCTGCTCCCATGTAAGAAGAATTATTACCAGAAGATGTCATTTCGGGATTCATGGGTACACCATCGATTACAATGAGTGCGTAGTTTTTATGCAATTCGGTAGAGTTATTTCCTCGCAAAACAATATTTTGTGAGTTGATGGGTCCAGAGCCAGCCGAAATGATATTTAGACCTGCTACTTTTCCTTTCAATCCATCTGACCAGTTATTGTTTTCTGCATTATTTAGCGACTCAGAATCAATAGTTTGCTGTGCAAACCCCAACTTTTTTTCTTCTCTTTTAATTCCCAAAGCCGTCACTACAGCGGCCTCTAAACCGATACTTTGGTTAAGTTTTACTGACAAAGAATTATTATCTCCTGCATTTACTTTATAATTATCGATATAATACGATTCATGATGCAAATGATCTATTTCTATATCATATTTTTCATCGGATAATAATCCACTCACCTCAAAAATCCCATTGCTGTTGGTCGTTGTAGAAAACGAAATAGATGTATCCGAATCAGAAGTAATGTGTACACTTGCTCCCGAAACAGGTTTCCCTTTCTCGTCTTGTACAATTCCCTTGATTTTAGAGTTTTCTTGAGCCACCATTTGAACGGCAGCAAAACACAAGGATAATAATGTTAAATAACGTTTCATTTGTATGAATAATTTTAGTTTTTTGATGTTTAATTTTGAGCTATAGTTGTTGCCTCCAAACAACTCAACATGCTGTCTAGAAATGCATTAATCCTATATTTTATTTGTTATTTTTCTATATAAACTTGTTTATCAATTGCCTGATATTGCAAGTCATTCAATTGGCAAATAATCTCGATGATTTGTTGATAATTATCTGTTGATTTGAATCGTCCCGTAAATGTCAATTCTTTTGGGATATTGGTGGTGTGAATTTTGGTTTGATAAGTTTTTTCTATTTTATCAAAAACATCTATCAAAGGTGTTTTATCAAAAATTATTTCGTCTGTTATCTCATTATTCTTTTCGGTTTCGGGTATCTCTGGCAACGTAATTATTTCTGTTTTCTCGGTATATTTCTTGGTTGAAACAGTTTTTGGTTTGCTTATTTTTTGGTTGGTGATCTGCACCTGATTATTCTCTAAATCTAACCAGAAATTCTCTCCTGCATTCAAAAAAACAGATTCAAAAGCTGCTTTTTTCTGGCTATCAATCCTCACCTTTCCTTCTAGCAGTTGTACAGAAGCCTGATTGTTTTTTATATTTTCGGTTACGATAAATTCTGTACCTAGTGCCGTTGTAGTGAAGCTTTTGATGGAAACAGTAAAAGGAAGCTCTTTATTTTTATAAACCTTAAACTTTGCTTTTCCCATCAATAAAACTGCTCTATTTTTTTGGTTGAATTGGCCATCATACACAATTTCTGATTTTGGATAAAGGACAACTGTAGAATTGTCATTCAATCGAATGTTCATTAGTTTATCCGCTGTTTCATTGGATATCGTATCGTAATTTACAAGAGCGACTGTAGAAGTTGACGCTATATTTTTATGGTACAATAAACCAAAAACACAAAACAAGACCAATGAAGCTGCAATGGAAAATTTTATAAAAGAAGAATAAGTCGAGAAATGTTTTTTTGTTTTATGGGTTTCGTTTATTTTTTGATGAATTTTCTGGAGAACTTTCCTAGAAAGTCTCTTATCTATCATGATCGTATTATCATTTTCGGACCAAGTTTGTGTTATTTTTTCCGAAACGACTTTTGGATTATCGATAATCTCTAATAGCTCTTTTTTTTCTTCTAAAGAACTATTATTCGACCAATATTTTTCTAATAATTTTCTTATCATATCTACCCTAAAGACGGCCAAAAACGAAAAACAGGATAGACTAAATGGTTAACAATAGGTAAAGTAATCGTTAATTAGAAAAACTTAATCAAACAACTCAACACAAATAAACTACTGTATGTAGGGTATTCTTTCTGGATATATTCTCGTATAAACTGATTTGCTTGTTTTAGATAATCACTAACAGAATCGGTAGAAATCTTCAGCATTTGGGCAACTTCATCTTTCGTATACCCTTCGAATCGACACAATCTAAAGACTTCTTTTCTTCTAGGCGAAAGATTTTCAACAGCTTCTTCTATCAATTCTAGTTTTAATGAATATTGTTGTTCGAACTCTAAACTTTCTTCGTAATTCGACTGTATACTAAAAATTTTATCACTTTCGGCAATCTCTTCTTTGATTGTTTTTCTTAGATAATCTATAGATTTATTATAACTTACGGTAAAAAGCCATCCTGCTAAGGCAGTGTCTGCTAATTTTTCGGCCCGATGATTCCAGAGTGTAATAAAAACTTCTTGCAGAATGTCCAATGCTATATCTTCATCGTAAATTAACTTGCGTATATTTCGATAAATAGAAGAATGATACTGAAAATATATCTGATCGAATTGTTTTTCTTCTAAAGTTTTGGAAATTTTCACCTTCATTTTTACGTACAGCCAAAAAAAATTTAAGGGTATAAAAGTACTCTTCTATAAGAATGGTTTATAAAAAATCAGTTTAAGAAAAGATTAAATAACCCAAAATACCCTACCAATAATAACGTTTATATGCCATTTATACTTCATTTTCCTATTACTTTCGTCAACTTGCTTTATCTTTGTTTCAAATAAATTTGCGTGAAAAAACATTGGTTAACCATCACTTGTCTATTGATCGTTTTTATTTTTATTTGTCTCAATTTACTTATTGGTAAAGCAAATATTTCGATCGAAGATATTTTCAGGATTTTGGTCGGACAATCGGAAGATAACTTCGCACAAAACTTAATTCTACATTACCGTTTACCAAAAGTAATCACTTCTATTTTGGTCGGATTAGCACTCCCCATCGCTGGATTTTTATTGCAAGAGTTATTTAAAAATTCATTAGCAGAACCAAGTGTTTTAGGTATTACAGCAATGGCGAGTTTGGGTGTTGCCATAGTGGTCTTTCTTTTTTCTATCATCGGTTTAGATTATTTATTAGGCAATTCTTGGCTAACCATTAGTGCCGCAATGATAGGGTCACTTACCGCCTTGGTTCTCATTGGCACCTTTTCTTATCGGGTAAAATCATCCACAGCACTTATTGTTTTGGGCATGATGCTTTCTGGCTTAGCGGTTTCTTTTATCGGATTGTTGCAATATTTTGCACCCTCAGAAAAAATAAAATCATTTCTTTTGTGGAGTTTCGGGTCGCTAACAGGCCTCAAATGGGAACAAATTTTTGTGTTTTCCCTTTGCGTTTTCACTGGATTACTATTGGCTTACGGTACGCTAAAGAGTTTAACGTTTTTACTTCTGGGCGAAAAATATGCCCAAACGCTTGGCGTCAATTTATTGCGTTTACGTTTCACCTTATTGCTTTCTACCTCTATACTTACTGCAGCTGCAACAGCTTTTGCCGGCCCCATAGCTTTTATCGGGTTAGCTGTACCACATATTTGTAGAAATATCCTAAAAACTAGCAATATGCACTATTTATTTTTTTCGGTAATGATGATGGGTGCAGCACTAATGCTGATTTTTAGTTTTTTAACCGATATTTTCCCTTTCGGTACATTTCCGATTAATATTATAACTTCCCTTTTTGGGACACCTATTGTAATCAGTATAGTACTGAAAAACTCTAAATCTGAAGGATGAATAACAGAACGGTCGATAATATTCGGTTAGAAAATCTTGTCGTAGGCTACAAGAATAAAACACTACTCAAAGAGCTTAACTTACAGATAGAGACAGGTAAATTTATTGTCCTTTTAGGTAATAATGGTGCAGGAAAATCGAGCTTACTCAATACTATTCTAGGAATAAATCAACCGATTTCTGGTGATATTTTATACAGCAATCAAGCTATTTCGCAAATGAAAACTTCGGAAATTGCAAAGCAAGTTGCTGTTGTTTTTTCTAACCTCACCCATATTCCTACTATCAAAGTTGCAGATTTAATAGAAATTGGTGCAAATGATCACTTTTCCTATAAACAACAAATGGCTCTGAATAGGGTTATTTTAGAGGAAATTCCTATCAAAAATATTTTGGATAAATACGCAACTGAAATTAGCGAAGGTCAATTACAATTGGCGATGATTACACGAGCTTTGAAACAAAATACTCCTTTTTTGTTGCTCGATGAACCTACTGCAAATTTAGATTTAGGAAATCAATTTCGTATATTTGACCTCTTGAAAAAGTTGAGCAAACAACTGCAAAAAACTTTTCTCATGGCAACTCATCAGGTAGATTTGGCATTGGAAATGGCCGATGAAATTTGGTGGATCGAAAACAAACAACTTGTTTCTGGATTACCTGAAGATATTGCTTATCGTTATCGAATTTTAGAAAAATTATCCGATAATATTCTACAATTCATCCCTTCTAGAAATATATATTCGATCCCAATCGAAACAAAGAAAACGGTAAATTTACAGGGTGAAGGGGAGTTATTTTACTGGACAAGCAAAGCACTTCTGAAGCAAGGTTATCAACAAAGTTCTCTATCCCAGACAAGTGTGATTGTCCGAGAAAAAGAAATATATTACGAAGATAAAACGTTTCATTCAATCGAAAAATTCATATACTATTTTATACAAAATGCATAAAAACATTATCGTAACCGGAGCAAGCCGCGGAATAGGAAAAGAAATTGCTAAACAACATTTGGCCTTAGGAAATCGTGTATTAACCATTTCTAGAAACCTAGAAAAGTTAGATGAGTTGAACCATTTTGCTCAACCAAACCAACTGATTAACATAGGGTTAGATTTAAGTAAATATAAGGATATAGACCAAATTTTGGCGTATATAAAAGATTGGGAGACAGTCGATATTCTATACAATAATGCTGGTTTATGCATAAATAAACCATTCGAAGACGTTAGTGAACAAGACTTACTGCATTCTTGGCAAATAAACTTTATGGCTCCCTATCGATTGATCCAGTTATTGCTTACAAAATTTACAAACACCTCCCACGTAGTGAATATTTCTACTATGGGTGCCGTACAAGGTTCTGTGAAATTTGCTGGCTTATCGGCCTATTCTTCATCAAAGTCAGCTACTTGTAATTTGACTGAATTATTGGCAGAGGAACTCAACCAAAATGGTCCTCGAATAAACTGTATCGCACTTGGTGCTGTACAAACAGAAATGTTACAAGAAGCTTTTCCTGGTTATCAAGCTCCGACAACACCAAAAGAAATGGCCGAATTTTTAGTGGATTTTGGATTAAATGGACATCGTTTTTTTAATGGTAAAATTTTGCCAGCCTCTATTTCGACTCCTTAAAATACAGAAAGTTTGTTACTTAATTTCAGGCGTCAGATTGATTTGGAATAAGGTTTGATAGATTAGCATTAAATAAATTTATAATACCATCAACAATACGATTTTTCTCAAAATGAAACATTTTTATACCTTTTTATTCATACATATTTTAGGTTTTCAACAACTTTATGCGCAAATTAATTACGAGGAACAATCGGTACAAGTAAAACCGCAATGGTATGTTGGTAATCAGTATAACTATCAATTTACTGATGTAGACTATGTGATTTCTATAAATGATACTATTTCTAAAGTAGTTACGAATAGTCATAAAAAATTTTCTGTTTTGGATGAGAACCCGTACGTATATAAGTTGCGTTGGGAGAATTTGGCAGTAAGCACCAATGATCCCGATCCATTTTACAACGATTATATGGTAAACAGCAAGGGAGTGAATTATGAGTTTGCAACCAATAAAGATGGTGAGTTTTTAGAATTACTAAATGAAGATGGTGTAAAAAATCAACTTATGGCAGTTGCAAAAAATCTAAAAAGAAAAAACAGAAGAAATGCCATCTATCAAGCCAATGTTTCTGGTCTAGAGGATATGATTCTGTCGCAGGATTATGTAAGTTACACATTTTCTCAGGAGATTAATAACCTACTACAGTTCAACGGATTATACCTGAAAGTTGGTGAAAAATATCAAGGTAAACAAATACAAGAGAATTTATTCGGATTCCCAATTTCCTCTACTTCGACAACTTGGCTAGAGGGAATAGATCCAAAAAGCGAAACATACACCATTGTGACATCACAGATTCTGAGCAAAGAGGACTTTGAGTCCCTTTGGCAATTGATGGCGAAATCTATGCTAGAACAATCGAATGTTAATCTCACACACGAACAAGTAGAAAGAGAAATAAAAAAATACTCCGATACAATCGAACTTACAATCGATTATAAAAATAAATACAATAAAGACTCTATATTGATTAATTCACACTATAAATTCAGCCTAAATATAGGAGCAAAGAAAACAGTGAATCAGTTAGAAATTGAGCTTTTATAAAAAAATACGACTAATATTCATTATTTTTGCTTTTCAGAGTAAAAACATGAAAATCTTTTATTGCATACTGTTTACTTTTTTAGCTATAATTTCGCAAGCACAAACAAATGATAACGATTCGGTTGTCGAGGTAAAACAATACCTCAACATCGATAATCAATATAATTATAAAATTACCACATACGACACACGAACAGAAGGACTAGATACCATACAGAAAGAATATCTTTCTTATAAAGTATCCATCAATGTTTTAGATTTGTATCAAGATCAATACACCTTACATTGGCGTATCACCAATATAGAAAATTCTAAAAAACAAATTTCAAAAAACCCTTTGAGTATTTTGGATGAAATCGATATCTATTATTCGGTTGATTCTGATGGGAAATTTTTAGGATTCCAAACCAATAATTGGACAATGGTTCAGTTTTATACTGCACTAGAAAACGCAGAAGACGATTATGCCGACAATAGTGAGGTGCTAAAGACTTTGGCCGAAATGGAAAAGCAATACGCTACGGCAGATAAGCTGAACTCCCTTTTTGAAAAAGAAATTAAACAATTTCACTATTTCTTTGGTTTAGGAAATTTTACCGTAAATTCTGAGCCAAAAGTCTACAAAACCTATCTAGACAATCTATTCAATCCCAATCCCACCCCAGCAATTACGACTTATAGTTTGAGAGAAATTTCGCCCTATTTGGGTAATTATGTAATGATTTCTAGTTCAGTCGCAGAAGAAGAATGGCTCAAAGAATCTTGGTTTAATTATCTAGAAAAAATAGCCAAAGAAATGAAAGTAGACGCACCAGACCGTTCTACAATTGATGATAATATTATCTATACCGTAGACACAATGAGTAGAATCAAAGAAAACGGCTGGCCATCTTATTGTTTACAAAGCAAAAAAGTATACTTTCAGAATACAGAGTTTACCCAAAAAAGAGTCATCGAAATCCTACCATAAATCCTTCCTAAAACTAAGGTATTGCCATAAAATATTGTTATTTTTGCATTCTATTAATTTTTTTAAGAAGTAAAAATGCAATTGTCTGAGCAAGAAATTATTCGTAGAGAAAAATTACAACAACTACGTGATTTGGGTATCGAACCCTACCCTGCCAAAGAATTCGAAGTAACGACCTATTCGTCTCATATAAAAGAAAATTATGAAGAAGGCAAAGTGGTAAAACTAGCCGGACGCCTAATGAGTACCCGCATTATGGGAAAAGCTTCCTTTGCCGAATTACAAGATAGTGAAGGCAGAATACAAATCTATATTTCGCGTGATGACCTTCCGAATGAGTCGGATTATAATACGGTATTCAAAAAACTCTTAGACATCGGAGATTTTATCGGTATCGAAGGCTATCTATTCAAAACAAAAGTTGGTGAGATTTCTGTACACGTAACACAACTCACCGTTTTGGCAAAAACACTTCGACCTTTACCAATCGTAAAAACCGATGACGATGGACACGTTTTTGATGCATTTGTAGATCCAGAATTACGCTATAGAATGCGCTATGTAGATTTGGTTGTAAATCCTCATGTGAAAACAATCTTCCAAAAAAGAACAAAATTGTTTCAAGCAATGCGCGATTTCTTCAACGCTCGTGGTTATCTAGAAGTAGAAACGCCCATCCTCCAATCAATACCAGGTGGCGCTGCAGCAAGACCTTTTATTACGCACCACAATGCTCTAGACATCCCATTATATTTGCGTATTGCCAATGAATTATACCTAAAAAGATTAATTGTGGGTGGTTTTGATGGAGTCTATGAGTTTTCTAAAAACTTCAGAAATGAAGGCATGGACAGAACACATAATCCAGAATTTACTGCAATGGAAATCTATGTCGCCTACAAAGATTACAACTGGATGATGGATTTCACCGAGCAACTCTTAGAACATTGTGCTATCGCTGTTAACGGAAGTACAAAAGCAACATTTGGTGAACATGAAATTGATTTCAAAGCACCCTATAAGCGAGTTACAATGAGACAATCGATTATCGATTTTACTGGTTTTGATATAGAAGGCAAAACAGAAGAAGAATTGAGAAAAGCTGCTCTAGAAATGGGAATTGCCGTGGATGAAACCATGGGTAAAGGAAAATTAATTGACGAGATTTTTGGAGAAAAATGCGAAGGCAATTACATTCAACCAACATTCATTACCGATTATCCAAAAGCAATGTCTCCACTTACCAAAAAACATCGAGACAATGAACAATTGACCGAACGTTTTGAGCTTATGGTATGTGGAAAAGAAATTGCCAACTCTTATTCGGAATTAAATGATCCAATTGATCAGCGCGAACGTTTTGAAGAACAATTGAAACTTTCTGAAAAAGGGGACGATGAAGCAATGTTTATTGATCAAGATTTCTTACGTGCTTTAGAATATGGTATGCCACCTACAGCAGGATTGGGTATTGGGATGGATCGCTTGTTGATGTATCTGACCAACAATCCTTCTATACAAGAAGTATTGTTTTTCCCACAAATGAGACCCGAAAAGAAAGCTTCTTCTTACGAATTAACAGACGAAGAATCATTAATTATCAGTATTTTACAAAAAAATGATAATATTAAAGAGTTAAATAGTTTGAAATCTGAAACTAATCTAAGTGGAAAGAAATGGGACAAGTCAATGAAAAATTTGGCTAAATACAATCTGACCAAAGTTTCGGTAGACGGTGATGAAAAAACAGTGACTTATATTGGAGAATAATTTGATTAAGAATTCATTACCTCCATATTATAATACTAAAAAAGGATATTCGATGAATGAATATCCTTTTTATGTTAAATAGGAACACGTTTATTTTTGACCTGATCGAGTATTTTGTTTATTAAATGCATACATAAGGTAGATGAAAAACGGTAAAATGAAAACCGAACCTCCTAATAGCGCATAAGCTAGCATATCTATCACTTTTTCATTCGCTGCATTATCCATCAAAGATAAGCTTGATCCATCTCTGAAAAATACAATATTTGGATAATGTGAGTTTACAAGTACTCGTTTTATCCCAATCCATAAACCCCAATTTGAAGATGAATCATTGAACAAACAAAAATTGCTTTATTCGAGTAAGAGTTAAAAAATAAAGACTTACTTCTTCAGGAAAAAAAGGATAGAATAATGGATTTACAAAAAACCATTTTATTATTAGAAGCACCAAAACAAAGTGAACCTAACCTACAAGAAACTCCAAGCCCCAAAAAGAAAAAATGGTGGCAATTTTAACCTTATGATATTTCTTAAAATTTTCAAAAAATAGGATTATAGATGCAAGATGTACTTTTGTATACACAAATTAAAATTTGACTTCAAAAGATACCCTTGCCTTTTCTACAAAAAGAGAGAAAAATCTATGTAACTTGATTTTAAAATTCTATTTCTAAAAGTAGAATTGACCGATATAAATAAACACAAAACAACGTATTTAGAGGGTTCTAAATGCGTTGTTTTTTATATGTGTATTTATTCAAAACGGCACTACTTGAAATTGAGAGATTTAAGCTCTTTTAGTTTTGTCTATAATTTTAATTATGTTAAGTGGAAATAATTATATTATTTCTTCGTATATTTATCAATATGGTTTTCATTTAAAAATAAAGACTATTTTAGTATTAGTACAAGAGAGTTTAGAGAACGTCAAGGCAAGTATCTAAAAAAAGTGAAAGAAGGGGAAGATGTTATTTTAAAATCTCGTGAAAATGGGAGATTTAAATTAGTACCTATAACAGAGGACGATACGTTAATGAGTAAAGAAGAATTTTTTAATAAATTAGATCGTTCATTTTTTTAATACATTATATATTAACTTGTTTTTATTACAAATAAAATCGTTAATTTAATGGATTTTAACACTTTAAAAATATGAAAAAACATTATCTAAAAACATTTTTTTTCTACTTATTTTTAGCTTTTATATTTAGCTGTTCTTCAGATGATATCAAAAATAAAAACTCTTTACAAGATGAAATAAACTCTAAGGCTGAAAGTTCAATTATAGGTAAGAAAATTGCAAGCATTAAAAATGGTAACATAAGACTATTAGCTTCAGATACATCAATAAACAAAGGTGTGAAAAATCTTATTGATCCAAGTGATCAAAATAACATTTCCTATAACAGATCTACTATTGTCAATATTGATAATATGTATTATTTAAGAAGTTATTCTAATGATGGATTAGTAACGACTACTTTATTAGAAGAAGAAGAAGAAAGTAATAATGGAGAGGTTAATTTATTAGTTGCTGGTATTTCTTGTACAAGTAAAGCTTGTTCCGGCACTAATGGATGTGTTCCCAATGCTAATAAAAAATCTTGTTCATCTTGTTTAGGCGATTGTACTAAAACTGTTACCTCTGTAGAGTATGAAGAAGAATTTTAGAATAAGCCTATTTTTCAACATTTTTTTCAAATAATTTGAATATTGTTTAGAATAAACTTATAAAAATTATAAAATAGTTAATAATAAAAATATAAAGCCTTCTAATAGAAAGCTTTATTACGTTTTATACAATAGGCTAAATATTCTATTCCGACTATGATAATAAATAAAAAAGAATTTCAAAAATTTTTTGCAATTCCGATTTTTTTCAACAAAAATTAATAAAAATGTCACTTTTATAATCGCAAAATACAATTGTACGAGGTTTGAAATACAAATATCCAAATTTTTACTTATTTTAAAGCCCTTTAAAGGGTTTTTATTAGTACAATCATTAATTATCAGTATTTTACAAAAAAATGATAATATTATAGAGTTAAATAGTTTGAAATATGAAACTAATCTAAGTGGAAAGAAATGGGACAAGTCAATGAAAAATTTGGCTAAGTACAATCTGACCAAAGTTTCGGTAGACGGTGATGAAAAAATAGTGACTTATATTGGAGAATAATTTGATTAAGAATTCATTACCTCCATATTATAATACTAAAAAAGGATATTCGATGAATGAATATCCTTTTTATGTTAAATAGGAATACGTTTATTTTTGAGCTGATCGAGTATTTTGTTTATTAAATGCATACATAAGGTAGATGAAAAACGGTAAAATGAAAACCGAACCTCCTAATAGCGCATAAGCTAGCATATCTATCACTTTTTCATTCGCTGCATTATCCATCAAAGATAAGCTTGATTCATCTCTGAAAAGTACAATATTTGGATAATGAGAATACGAGACTGCTACCAAAATACAAAATACGATCCCTCCTGCCAAAACTCTCGACCACCTAAAATGGTTGTTATTCACCAATCGAATCACCCCTATCCAAACCAATGTAGCCATCATCACTGCAATATAGCCAATGTAATTTCTAAAAATCCAATCGATTAGAGGAATATTTTGCCAAATAGATACAGCAAAAACAACTCCGCCTAAAAAAAATGTTGAAAAAGTAAAACCTAAAGCCATTCTCTTTAAAACAGTCAAGTCCTCTGGATTACAGACAGTATTGAGTGAGAATATAGCAGCTAAAAAACCACATAAAGAAACAGTAAATATTCCTACAGAAACATTGAACCAAGAAAGCCAAGAAAAAATATAAGCATCTAGAAAATTATTCGCATTTGTATCTATGCTACCCGAAACCATAGAAGCCGCAATAATCCCTAAGAAAAGCGGCGTTAAGAAACTAGAGTAGGTAAAAATTAAATCATAAAGATTGTGCCATTTGTCTTGGATTGCATCGTAATTACGAAAAGTAAAAGACGTTCCTCGTGCAATTATTCCCATCAGCATGATTACCAAAGGAATGTGTAAATGATTTGCCATTTCTGAATAAATTGCCGGAAAACCAACAAACATAATTACTACTGCAATAATCAACCACATATGATTGGCTTCCCAAATTGGTCCGATGGAACGATACATAATAACTTGTGTTCTTTTCTTAAAATCTTTTTTGGCAAATAACTCCACTACTCCTGCTCCAAAATCGGCTCCACCCAAAATCAAGTATAAATTTATGGACAACCATAAGAAGATAATAACCACGTAAATCATTTTTATGAGTTTTTTGTAGATTGAAATTGGGGATCTTCTGGATCGTATAAACGTGCAACAGATTGTATTTGCCGATTCATCAGAAATACCAAAACAATTGATAATGAAATAAATATAGCAGTAAAAATATAAAACGAATATTGAATTCCGGGCATTGGCGTTACAGCATCTATCGTTTTCATAAAGCCGTAAATAATCCATGGTTGTCGACCAACTTCGGTTACTGTCCATCCGGCTTCTAATGCGATATAACCAAAAGGTGTAGCAACTACAAAGAGCTTATATACCCAATTGGGCAAATTTTGTTTTTTTCGAAAAATCAGAAAGTATAAGTAAACCAAGCCAATCAACATCATCAACATCCCGAAAAATATCATTACCTGAAATGCATAATGTGTGATGGCAACTGGTGGCCATTCATCTCGCGGAAATTCTTCTAAACCTTTCACTGGAGACGTAAAGTCATTATGCACCAAAAAGCTTAACAATCTTGGTACTTTTATGGCGTATTTCACTTGCATCGATTCTTCATCTGGCACTCCACCCAAAACAAGTGCTGCCTTATCTTCTGTATAAAAGTGGGCTTCCATCGCAGCCAATTTTATCGGTTGTCTTTCTGCAACTGATTTTGCAGCTATATCTCCTGTAAGTGGCATTATTAGAGCAGCAATTACTGCTATCATAGAAGCAATATTAAAAGCTTTGGTATGAAAACGAATATTTTTCTTTTTAAGAATAAGATATGCATGTAATCCAGCAACCGCAAATCCTGTGGCACAAAAAGCAGCAACAGTCATATGTAAAGATTGTGGGAACCATGCCTCATTAAACATCGCTTTAATTGGGTCTGCATTAAGATATTGTCCATTCATATAATCAAAACCTGTAGGAGAATTCATCCAAGCATTAGCGGCAACAACCAAAATACCCGAGGCTAAACCACTAATCCCTACAATTAATCCGCAAAACCAATGAAACCATTTATTAAATTTCCCCCAACCATAGAGAAAGAAGCCTAATGCTATTGCTTCTATAAAGAATGCTGTACCTTCTAGAGAAAAAGGCATACCGAAAATCGGGCCAGCATGCTTCATAAACTCTGGGAACAATAAACCTAATTCGAAAGATAACATCGTGCCAGAAACAGCACCGGTTGCAAAAAGAATGGCTACACCTTTACTCCAAGCTTTGGTTAATCCTTTGTAAATATCTTTTCCTGTTTTGAGGTATTGATAATGTGCAATAGCCATCATAAACGGCATTACCATACCAACACAAGCAAAAATAATGTGAAAGGCAAGCGACAAAGCCATCTGACTTCGCGCTGCAATAAAATCGTCCATACTTCTTAGAATTTATAATACCTCAATAAAGGTAGGAAATAATCTTATTGAAGAGTTTAACTTTTGATTACTTTTGGTAAGAAATAGTGATAGAGTTTATAAAAAACCAAAGCATTTAATCCTCCTATTAGAAACCCTACCAAGACATCTCCAGGAAAATGGACGCCTAAATATATTCTACTATAACCAACCATTAGTGCCCAAACCATCATCGCTGCAAGAAGCCAACGTAGTTTATTTTTCATGACCAAGCCTATAAAAATGGCTAAAGCCATACTATTTGACGCATGTCCTGAAAAAAATCCGAAACGTCCACGATGATCACAATCTACCGCTCTAAATTTTCCTGTAAGAGTTTTATCATGACATGGACGATATCGCTCTAATCCGTATTTGAAGAGATTTGCAAGCTGATCGGTCGCAACAATCAATAAAGTAATGAAGACAACGCAAAGTAGAAATTGTTTACGCGTTGTGTTTCTGAATAAATAAATCAGTAAGACCAAATAGAGCGGAATCCACGTAAATTTATTGGTGATGAAGAGCCAAAAATTATCCCACGAGGAGTTTCCTAAATTATTAAGGTACACAAAAATTTCATGATCCAAGAGTATGATTTGCTCCATAGTCTATCGTTTCACCGAGCCACCAAGAGCTTCATCGACCGTAGTATCTATTTCTTTTTTGGCCTCGTCTATCGTCTCTCTGATTTCTTTGGTTGGGTCTAGGTCTTCTACAGGCTTCATGATTTCTTCTTTGATATTTTCTGTCGCATTTTTCAACTGTCGTACACCTTCGCCTAATCCACGAGCAATTTCTGGAATTTTCTTTGGACCGAAAATAATAATACTCACCAACAAAATTACCACAATTTCTTGGAAGCCAATAAAACCTATAAGAATCATCATTTTATTCACTCAACAAATATACTTAAATATGGAATAAAAAAAAACCGTTAATTCTTAAAAAAATCAACGGTTTTTTTCTAGAAGTTAATAAATAACGTTTATTTATTCATTTTTCCTTTTTTAGTAAAATCGTAGACCAAAGGAGATGCTACAAAGATTGATGAGAAGGTACCGATTACCACCCCAATTAATTTTGCAAACATAAATCCTTTGATCGATTCACCTCCGAATATAAAGATTATCAACACGATAAGGAAAGTACTTAACGAGGTATTGATAGTTCTCGATAATGTTTCTGATGTAGATATATTGATAATATCATACAGATTACGATTTTTTTCTACCGAAAGGTTTTCGCGAATACGGTCGAGGATAATAATCGAGTCATTCATCGAATATCCGATAACGGTAAGAATCGCTGCAATGAACGCTTGGTCAATTTCCATGTTGAATGGTAAAACACCTTTCAGCAATGAGAAAACTCCTAACACGATAATAACGTCGTGCGCAAGGGCCAATATCGTTGCTGCCGAAAATTGCCAACGTTTGAACTGAATAATCAAGTATACGAAAATAGCAACTAAGGCTAATGATACGGCAAGAATTGATGCTCGTGTTGTGTCATCGGCAATAGTTGGCCCTACTTTAGCAGATGACATGAGCCCAATAGAAGCATTATCTTCTGAAAAGTCTTTAACAGATAAATTGGCAGGTAAATAAGATTGTAATCCATTATATAATTTATCTTTTATTTCATTATCGATTTCTGTTCCGTCTTCATCAGCTTTATAGGCCGTTGTAATTTTCACTTGGTTATTTCCACCATACGTTTTCACTTGTGGTATCATCTTCTCGCCATCGAGAACAAATACGTTTCCTAAACTTTCGGCTATTTTTGTCGGGTCTACGGTTTTATCAAAACGCACGGTATAGGTTCTACCTCCTTTGAACTCGATACCTAAATCGAAACCTTGTGTAAAGATTGATACCAAAGCAGAAATCGTTAATAGTATAGAAACTGCGTAGGATATTTTCTTTGTTTTTAATAAGTCTACACGGATATTTTGTAGCCAGTGTGCCGTAAATGGTGTGAAGAAAGCTACAGATTTTCCTTTTTCTAAACGACTTTCTACGAAATAACGCGTAATAAAAAGGGCTGTAAAGGTAGAGGTGAAAATACCTATGATAAATGTTGTAGCAAAACCTACAACTGGTCCTTTACCAAATATAAATAAAATAATAGCGGTAATTAGAGAGGTAGTATTTGCGTCGAAAATTGCTGAGAAAGCTCCTTTCCAAGAATAAGCAAAATCAACTGCTTGACGCAATGATCTACCTTTGCGCAATTCTTCTTTTACCCGCTCGTAAATAATAATGTTGGCATCCATGCCTGTTACAAGGGTCAGGATAATCCCGGCGATACCTGGTAATGAAAGGGTTGCACGTAGAGAAACTAGCATTCCCATAAGGAAGAGTAAGTTTACAATTAATGCAACGTTGGCATAAAGACCAGCACGTGAGTAGTAGAATATCATCCATACCAATACCAAAGAAAAAGCTACAGCAAAAGCTATAAGCGATGAGTTAATAGCTTCTTGCCCTAATGATGGCCCTACAACTTCTGCAGAAACAATCTTAGATGAGGCTGGCAAAGAACCTGCTTGTAAGATGTTGGCTAAATCTTTTGCTTCTTCTAACGTAAAGTTTCCTGTAATCTGAGAATTTCCTCCTGTAATCTGCCCACGAATACTTGGAGCTGAATAAACCATATTATCCAAAACGATTGCAACAGCTTGTCCTCTAGGAAATTGTTGATTAGGTTTTAACTCATCGGTAATTCTTGCCCACTCTTGTGCACCTTCTTGGTTCATTTGCATACTCACGACTGGTTCGTTGGTTACAGAACCTGCGTTGCGCTCACCAGATGCACTTACTACCTTATCCCCTCCAATTAGAGGTTCGTTTTGTCCGTTTTTGCCTTTTAAAGCAAAAAGCTCTAAAACTTTCGGTCCGCCAACGCCTGTATCTAAGGGTTTACTTGCCCACGCAAATTTATAATTGCGTACGTTTGCTGGTAAGAGTGTTTTGAATTCTTTATCTTGTAAAACACGGTTTACAACTGCTGTATCTTTTAGGTTTACCACAGTTAATGCGTTCGACATTCTTGGCATTAACACTTCGCCAAGGTTGGACACAATTCTACCGTCTCTACTAATATTATATTTTGCAGTACCAATACCAGCCAAAGCCATAATCGCTTGCTGATCTTCTACAACTTGCCAAAACTCTAATTTCGCAGTACTTTGCAGAAGCTTTTTAACACGATCGGTATCCGAAACTCCAGGTAATTCTACCAAAATACGTCCGTCACCTTCACTTCCTAATCGCTGAACAACTGGCTCTACAACACCAAATTGGTCTATACGTGAACTGATTACCTGATAAGCAGTCGCTACTTTGGTTTCGATATCTTTTTTGATGAATGCTTTTACCTGTTCATCAGAAGCATTATAAGAAACATGAGCCGAATTGGCTTTTGTACCAAATAAGTCTGGTGAGGCATATTTTGTTCCTCCTCGAATTTTATCAAATTCTTGAAAAAACAAATCTACATACGGTACATTACCTTGTGTTTTTTGTTGACGATCTGTGTTATCTAAAGCCGTAAGTAACATAGGATTTTCTTTGTTACCGGCTAAGTTTACCAAAAGATCGCGTTCTGATACCTGAAGAATTACATTGATTCCTCCTTTTAGATCCAGACCTAAATTAATCTCTTTGTTCTTTGCATCGTGATAGTTATAATTGACAAGCCCTAACTTTAGAGTGTCATTGGCTAAACTATCCAATACAAGTTGTTCCTGAGCAGGATTTTTTGCAATCGCTTTTGCTTCTTTTTCCACCTTAGCGGTGTACCAAGTGAAACTTAATTGACGAATGCAAAGTAACCCAAAAATGATTGCAAACACCGCAATCAGCCTTCTTCCTCGCATAAGTTTTTCTCTTTAAAAAATTGTTTTTAACGGGCAAATATAATAGGTTTAAGAAAACTTTCACAATTATTCACCATAAATAATAGGAGAAATTATGTGATTCTGATTTCTTAATTTTTTATTTTTTCCAAACATAAGTTAATATTTCTGATTTTTTCTCTCCCGAATCATTATCATAAGCTAAATAAAATTCGATTTGATTTTTATTTTCCGACTTCACGGTTAATCCTTCAACCTTCAAATCACTGCTAATCATTTCGGTACGATGAACCTCAAAACTTTTCATGTCTATTAGACCGATTATCGAACCCAAAACTTCGCCGTCGTGATAGGTAGACAAAGCTCCTTCAGCAGTTGCTGTAAAATAAATCTGCTGATTGTGCAAAACGGCATCGCTAAAACCGTACTGAAAACCTTTTTTCTCTGGCAGATGTACGGGATGAAAATCTGTTCTATTTTGAGGATTTTCTTTACGAAATAAATAGTCTTTCGGAAAAACAAAAACACCATTCAATTTTCTTTTTCCGTTTCCACGCTGAAATAAATAAACTGTATTCTTATCAATAACTGCTCCTTCTATATTGAATTCTTCTAACGGAATTTGATGTTTTTTTGCTAAGTTTTGATATAATTTTTCGATAGAAAATCGTTCAACATGCCAATCTTTTTTTCGTATCACAAAAAGATCATTTCTATTCTTTGCAGACCCCGATCCGAAGATAAATATTTCTTGATTGGTATGAGTAATCGATTCGAAATCGGCTTTATTTTTTTTATCTACAGCAACCTTTTGCAACTCTTCTACCAAGACAACTTCTGTAGTTTTTTTGTTGTTGAAATCATAAACAATCATATTGGGATATATATCATCTATTAGATATAATTTAGAGTCGTCGTATAAAATTCCCGATACAGCACCGATGCCAAAGACCATGAGTAAGGTTTTTAAAATTAAATTTTCAATCATCGTTTTTCCGATATTAAAATCGGAAAATAGAAAAAAAATCTCAAAAAACATCAAACTCCGTCCAATTCCTTGTATCTTTCTGCACTAATTTTCCTGCCATGAAGAAGTTTTTTCAGATGTTCATTAATTCTTACAAAGGTTTATCAAACGAATCGTGGATGCTTGCAGCCGTTATGCTCATCAACCGTTCGGGTTCGATGGTATTACCTTTTCTAGGAATTTACATGACCGACGAATTAGGTTTTTCTATACAACAAGTCGGTTTAGCTCTGAGTTGTTTTGGGATTGGCTCTGTGATTGGTTCGTATTTTGGTGGAATGCTAACAGATAAAATAGGAGAATTTAAAGTGCAAACCACAAGTTTGTTTCTCAGTGCCCCTATTTTCTGCTTACTGATTTTCTTTCAGACTTTTGAAGCCATTGCACTAATTATTTTGGTACAAAGCATTATTAGTGAAACCTTCAGACCTGCTAATTCAGTAGCTATTACGCGTTATGCAAAAAAAGAAAACATTACCCGTTCGTTTTCTTTGAATCGAATGGCTCTGAATTTGGGATTTTCTATCGGTCCTTCGGTCGGAGGAATTCTATCAGGATATTCTTATAATTTACTTTTTATATTTAACGGTGTTGCCTTTATTATGGCTGGCCTGGTATATTATTTTTATTTTAGGAACAGAACCTATCGCAACGAAATTCTTACCGTAGAAAAAATAAATAATAAAGAAACAAAAGATCGATCACCTTACCGGGATATTCCTTTCTTGATCTTTTGCTTGTTCTGTACTATTTTCAGTGTTGCTTTTTTTCAATTCCTCAACACAATGCCTATTTTCTACCGAGATGTAGCCAAATTAAGTTCTACAATGGTCGGGATAGTTCTTGGGTTTAATGGTCTTGTTATCGTTTCATTAGAAATGATTTTGGTAAATTTTGCAGAACGAAAA